>NZ_MVOK01000003.1:0-311707 GCF_002018915.1 Pseudomonas sp. MF6396
AATCGGCGGTGAAGGCACCGGCGGTGATCAGGCCTTGTTTGGTGCCGGTGACGGACATGTAGGCAGGTGTTGCCATGGGGGTTTGCTCCTTGCAGAAAGTGAAGCCGAACAGGCGAAAAATGCCGTGCGACTGCAAGGAGACAGTTCAAGACCCGTGCCAACTGAAATTTAATTGTTGTTAATCAGTAGCTTGTGTTTTTACTGTACGTTTTTTGAGCACTTTTACGCGAGAAAACCCGAAAAAGTGCGCAACTTCTTGCGCAGTACTGTGCAAGAAGTTGCGCAGTTGGCTGCAGGCCACGTTGAGTATGGCCCTCAGCAATGTATGCACAGGGTTATCCACATTTGAGTGCGCAAGAAGTTGCGCAGTTGGGGAAATCGGCCGGGAGCATTTCAAGAGGCAAAACGAGCGTCGACTGACCGATCGATCGTCGCCGACAGGCACCCACTCACTGACGACTGAATGCGCTCGCCATCGCACCTCATGCGCCATGACCCTGTAAACTGTCGGCCAACTTGTCCCCCCCTCAAACGAGAGCTGCCCATGGCCAACCACGACCTCACCTTCGTTCCCGATCTCGATGCCGACTCCATCTCCTCCGACGTTGTCGGTTTCGGCGGCGTGCTGGTCTCCACCCAGATCCCGACCCGGGCAGACGGCAGCCTGGAACTGGGCGACATCACCCTGCAGAGCGAATGCACCCTGCAAGCCCTGAAGGTGGCACTGGAGCGCGCCGGCAGCTCGATGGACAGGGTCATGCACCTGACCATCTACCTCACCGACATGGCCGACCGCGCCGCCTTCAATGCGGTGTACCAGCGCTTTTTCGCCAAGCCATGGCCAGTGCGGGCCGCAGTTGGCGTGGCCGCCCTTGCGGTTGAAGGCATGCGCGTGGAAGTGACCGCCATGGCGGCCAAGGGCTGAGACCAGCCGTAGGCGGTCGCCTGGCTCAGGACCGCGGCAGGCAGGCCAGCATCTGACGGATACGCTGCTGGGTATAGCCGGCTCGCGCAGCCGCCTCATCGATCGACTGCCGGGTCACTGTCTGCTCGATCAACCCGCCTTTGCGGGAAAATCCGGCCTGGCCAAGCACGACGAAATCGACCGGCTCGCTGATACCGTTGTAGGCACGGATATCGCTGGCGCTGCTGGCTGCTCGCCCTCTCCGGCAGCCGTCCCCTGGTTTGTCCGGGGACGACCGAAAAGGGGGCGTCAGGCCTGACTCGACAGCGCTGCAGCGCTGCCCCACAGGGATAGGGCCGGATGCCTGTGCGGTGATTGCATTGGTGTGCAACAACTGGTGCAGCGCGATTGAGCCTTCGCCAAAAGCCGGCCCGCTTTCGCCCACAAGCGCGAACGTGCCGTGCAGGCCCTTGCCTGCGACCCAGACGATCGATCCCAGCATGCTCGCCTTGGCGGCCACCGCTATGGGCAGTGTCTCGGAGTCCAGAGACTGCACCTGGCCATCCACCTTGTGGCGCAATGAGGTAGTGGAAACATAGCTCTGCACCGTGGCGCCGCTCACGGTGTCAAGCAGCGGCCCCTTGCGCAGGCGGCCCTTGCCATTTCCGATGAGGTAGCGCCCATTGCCGCAGGATGTTCTGGCCTGCCCTGGCGCAAAGGGCTCGACTTCCATCGCATACACGCAGAACTCCGGCGTGTGCTCGGCAAACCCTTTGAGTTCCGCCTTCAGAAAAGCGTTTCGGCAATCAAGGTCGCATCGATAGCGGACACCTTTGCGCATGATCGAAAGGCCGTTGGCGATATAGGTGAACCCATGATCGCCAACGGTGTAGGCGCCCTTGCCACCATCCGGATTCACTGCCAGCCGCGCACGCACGGCGATCGAGCCATCCTTGAACACTCGCGTCACCAACACTCGGGAATCACCCTTGCTGCTGGTCAGTGTGCCAGGCGTACCGCAATCCTCGGCGCCTGAAGCCATTGACGCGGCGAGCAGAAAGCCCGCAGCAAGCCCGGACAGTACCGTTGGGCCAGACATTCTCGATCCCCCCCTGCTCAAGGACCAGCCGCAGGAGCGGCGGAGATACTGATATAGAAGTCGATGGTGACTTCGCCCTTCTGGCTATCCGTCAGATAGGCCTTCAGCGGTTTCTGGGTCTGCCTGAGCGCCTTGACCTCCACCCAGTAGCTTCTGTTTTCAGTAATCACCCTGATTTCGGCAGCGCCCTGATCGGATGAGTCCTGGGTTGCGTAGGTGATGCGCAGGTCGCCGGAGGAGTTCAGGATCAGAAAGCGCTCCTGCCCGCCTGCCACCATGTCCAGTGTGGATCCGGATGGCAGCCCTTTGATCGAGGGCACTTGCCCCTGAAACGGGTTGCAACCGGAAGCATCACTGTCAAAGCCCGGTGCAGTGGTGTAGATGCGCGCAATCCATTCATTGGCCTCATCGGCCAGCAAGGCCGCCTGGAGCTGCTGCTGGGCATTGAAACGTCCATTGATGGAAATAGGCGCCAGGCCGGCTGGCCACGCGTTCTTCGTGCCGTCCGGCGGGGGAACCGGCCGTGACCCGATCGCGTCGGAGATGATCCGGTACGTCACCTCAGGGGCAGGCTGCAATGCAGCCAGGTAGTTATTGAGCGCCGCGACGATTTCGACCAGTTTCTCCTTGTACACCCTGTCGAATGCCTTCGCCCTGGAAATCGCGCCATACAACGAGTAGGCATTGGTAATCGACACGGCTCCAGAGCCAGCCTTCAGCTGGGCGATGCGCCTTATCAGCTCGTTACCGTCCTCCAGGCTGGCCCGCTCGTATATCGACTCGACACACATCACCGCTTGCACGCCACGGTGATAAAGCTGCTCTCTGGTGGGTTTGTACTGCGCAGCGGAAAAACCATAGAGCGATGCACTGCCAGCCGCAAGCGCTGCCACCTGGTGACCGTTGCCTGCAGTGACGGCCTTGTAGCCCCCAAGACCCAGCGCACCTGCCAGCGCCAATGACGATCCCGACTGCCAGTAGGCCAATCCGTTGGTCTTGCCCTGGAGCTCCATGCGGATCTTGCTGGCCAGTTGCGAGCCAGTGGCAGTCTTTGTTTCAGGCGCGATACTCTGCACATAAGGGTTGAACAGCGCACAGGATGCGAGCAGCGCGGCTCCGCCCATGACCAGCAGTCTGACCAGCCGTATCGTCATGATGCCAATCCTTTGGAAGGCTGTAACAACGACGATAGATCCGCCATGGCAAATAGCAAGTGCGCCAGTATTTAAGACGCCTGCAGCTGTCCTATGCTTCGACTCAGGGCCCAGTGCGAGCAGGATATGTTTCACCAACCCCCTGTTTCCAGTACCCTCGACGCAACTGCGGACATACATCTGATTCCATGCGAAAACTTCTGCTTGGCGCCCTGGCGCTTGTTCTGACTGCCATGCTCCTGGGCTATGGCCTGTGGACCGAACAACGCCCGGCCGGCCACTACCTGTCCGACCTTCGCGTTGAAGTGGCGCTGAACCAGGGCGTGCCCGCCGACAAGGGCAATCTGCTGGGCATCGAGCCACTGCTGTATCCGGGCGACTACCAGAACCTGGCCCTGCTGCACCGCAAGCTCGCCGCCTACCTTGAACACGCTCGCACCCAGGGCCTGGTCGGCCCGCGCACGATCGTGGTGCTGCCCGAGCATATCGGCACCTGGCTGTGGGCCCGCGGCGAAAAGAAAGAGCTGTACCAGGTCACCCGCCTGCAGGAGGCCTGGCAATGGCTGGAGCTGAGCAACCCGCTGCGCTACGGGCTGGCCATGTTCAACGCCGAGGGCGACGACCGCCGTGCCGATGCGCACCTGCGCATGAAGGCCACGCAGATGGCAGCCGACTACCAGCAACTGTTCGGCGGCCTGGCCAGGGAGTTCGGCGTGACCCTGGTGGCCGGTTCCATCGTGCTGCCCACCCCGTATGCAGAGCAAGGCATCCTTCACAGCGGCAGCGGCGCGCTGTACAACAACGGCGTGGTATTCGCCAGCGACGGCAAGGTGATCGGCCAGCCGCAACGCCAGCAATACCCCGACAGTGAAGTGCGCCGCTTCATCCGCAGCGGCGATGCCTATCCGCTGCAAGTATTCGATACACCCGCAGGCCGCCTCGGCGTATTGGTGGGCAGCGACAGCTGGTACCCGGCCAACTACCAGCAACTGGCCGCGCAGTCGGCACAACTGATCGCGGTACCCGCCTTCATCAGCGGCCGAGACAGCTGGACCGCCCCCTGGCGCGGCAACCGCCACCAGCCGATGGCCGTGAGCCTGCCGCTCAAGGCCGGCCAGGTCGAGGAAGGCCAGGCCTGGCAGCGCCTGATCGGCCACGGCCAAAGCGCCGATACCGCCCTGCTGAGCGTGTTCCTGCGCGGCCAGTTCTGGGAAATTGCCGGCGACGGCCTGGGCTTCACCAGCCGCGACGGGCACTACGTCAGTGCCAGCAGTCATCCCGGCGCGCGCCTGCTCAACCTCTGGCTGTAACCGATGAACCGACCACGGGTACGCCTGGGGGATCTGTCGGTGGGGTTCATCCAGAGCCTTGCGCAGGCGCTGCAGCAACTGGGGCATGATCCGGCCCCCCTTCTGCAACGCTACGGGCTTGTGCCTGCACGGCTGGCCGAAGCCGGTGCGCGCCTGTCGATTCCGCGCTACATGCACCTGGGGCATGCCGCCATTGCACTCAGCAACGAACCGGCGCTGGGCTTGCACATGGGCCGCCTGAGCCGCCTGAACCAGGCCGGCCTGGCCGGTGTAGCCGCCGCCCAGGCCCCTACCCTGGGCGAGGCCGCGCGTACGCTGGTGCGTTTCGAGCCGCTGTACGCCGCCAACTACCGTGGCCAGTCCAGCCTCCATGAGGACAATCAGGGCGCCTGGCTGCGCTTCTATTCGATCAGCCCGTACAACGACTACAACCGCTTCGTGGTCGACTCGGTACTGGCCGGCTGGCTGGCACAACTGTCGGGGCTGGTGGGGGTGGCATTGCAGGCGGAGCGTATGGAGATCGAGTTTTGCGCGCCCGCCTATGCCGACCGTTACCAGGCCCTGTGCAGCAGCCCGGTGCAGTTCGGGGCCACACATAATCAGTTGCGCCTGGACCGCGCCAGCCTGGCGCTGCGCAACCCGGCCCATTGCCCCAGCACCTGGCAGCACCTGTTGCAGCTATGCGAGCAGGAACTGGCGGAGCGCACGCGCATGCGCAGCCTGGCTGAGCGTATCGCCCATCTGCTGGGGCCGTTGCTCAACGGCGGACGTGAACCGGACCTGGGTGAAGTGGCGGCGCAGCTGCAACTGCCCACTTGGACCTTACGGCGCAAGCTGGCCGAGGAAGGCACGCAGTTTCGGGCGATTCTGAACGACACGCGCCGCGATCTGGCTGTGACCTACATCCGCGACACGGAGCTGGCCTTTGGCGAAATAGCCTACCTGCTGGGGTTTGCGTCGGCAGAGGCCTTCCAGCGCGCATTCAAGCGCTGGAACGGCGTGACGCCGGGGGACTTTCGCCGCAGCCAGCGGCGGGGCGCATAAGCCCGATCAGAGCTCGGTAGCGTCTTCGGCCGGCTCTGGCGGGTCGAGTTCGAATGCGCGGTATTCCAGCAGTTCTTCTTGATAGTCGTCCATTGCCTGCTCCTTGGTTTTCTCGATCATGTCATTGAGTCGTGCTTCACCCTAAAGTGCCCAGGTGAAGAAAAAATGACCGTGACGTGACAGGCTGGCGCAAGGTGGCTAGCCCTTCGCTGGCAAGCCAGCGAAAAGCACAAGCGCTCAGCCCATTGAGATAAACGTAGCAGGCAATCGATGATTTATCCGATGCGTCACAGCGGCGCAGGCGCGTCGGGCGTCGGGGCCGCTGGAGGCTGCGCCGGTGCGGCGGCAGGCTCGGTGGGCGGTGCAGTCTGTTCGACCGTGATCGGCGCCGCATCCTGGGGCGGCGCCACAGGCTGCGAGCTCTTGCTGTCGTCGACCAGCGGTGCAGCCGGCGCTTGCGCTGCCGGTACCGACACCACCGGCGCTGCGACCTCGGCAGTTGCCGCAGGGGCCGGAGCCTGCGCCGGCGCGGCCTCGACGGCCGGAGCGCTTGGCGCAGCAGGCGCAGGTTCGGGCACTCCCAGGTCGAGAGCCGGCTTGGCGGGTTCGGCCTTGGGCTCGACCTTGGCCTTCTTGCTCGGCTTGGGCAGGAAACTCTCGACCAACGCAAAGTAGCGCTCGTAGAACTTGGGCGAGGTCACCGTTTCGCTGGCCACTTTGACCATGGAGTCGTCCGACGAGCCGATCGGCATCGACACCGACCCCAGCACACCCACCCCGAGGCTGGCCGAAGTGTTGGATTTTTTCAGCGCATAACGGTCCTGCAGGGCATTGGCGAACATGGTCGAGCGCTGACCGGAACCGGTGTCGTTGGCACAGACCACGTTGAAGCTGATCTGCAGGTGCGAGTCGCCCGTCTGCTGGAAGCTCTTGTTGCCATTGACCTGGCCCGGTTCGCTGGTGGTGATGATGTAGCCCTGGCTGAGCAGCGCGCGCCGGGCAGCCTCGCAGGTACCTGCTTCGCTGACCGGAAAGCTGCGCGAGAAGGTGCCCGAGTCGTCGAAGTTCTCGTGTTCGTAGATGGCGGCTTTCTTCGAGGAACAGCCGGCAACGCCCGCCAGCACAAGGGCCAGCCCGAGCGCAGTGAAGACGGTTGACTTTGACATTGAAAATCCTGCGAAAAACGGTCGGCGCCTATTGTGCATCACATCCGCAGATGACTGAAACCGCAACCGGGCGATCCGGCACTAAATTTCACCTGCACAGCGGCTGGCCTGCACTACACAGCCGTCCTGAACCATTGGTCGCGATTTTTTTCGTTCACTATTTAACCAGCTTTCCCACGTCATACCGGGAAATGTCTGACTCCCCGCTACACCTTGAGCCCATCGATACTGGCCCGGCATGCGACAGAAAATGGCAATACGCCACTACGTCAGCCACTGACCATCGACCCAGGAGCATTCAAGGTGAAAAACATATCGGTGAAAGTGAAGCTGGCCCTCGGTTTCGCGAGTATCGTGCTGCTGATGGCGCTCCTCGCCGTGATCGGCATTCGCAGCCTCAACACCCTGACCACCCGTGCCGATCGGCTGGTGTCGGTCAATCACGTGCTCGACCACACCAATGACATTCGCGCCGCGCGCCTGTCGTATGAACACCACGGCGATGAAAACCTTGCGGCGCAATTGAACACCTCTTACAGCACCCTGGTGACGCTGATCGAGGAGAACCTCCAGCGCCTGGACGACGCAGTGTCCAGGCAGCAGTTGCAACACGTGCTGGAAAACATGCAGGGCTACATGCAGCAGTTTCGCCAGCTGCAAACCGCCCAGCAGGACATAGGCCGCATCCAGGCCGATTCCGAGCGCCTGGGCAGCAGCCTGCAGAACGATGTCCGTACGCTGACCCAGGCGCTGTACCAGGACGACGCCGGCAACGTCCGTCGCGACCTTGCCACCCTCAACGACGCCCTGAGCGACCTGCGCCAGAACAGCCTGGCCATGATGCGCGAGGGCAGCACCAAACGCCTGGACACGGTGCGTGAGGCCCACACACGCGCCAATGACAGCGTGAAGCGCCTGGGCAGCGGTCACCCGCAACTGGGTAGACTGCCCTCCGACCTGGACCAGTACCTGCAACTGGCCGAGCGCTTTGCCCGCGATGTCGAGCAGCAGGCCCGCAGCCGTACGGTGCTGGTGAGCAATATCGAAACCAGCCTGGAAGCGATCAATACGCTGATCGCACGCCAGAATCAGCTCAGCGTCGACGAATCCAGCCACAGCCGTGCATTGATGCTCGGGCTGCTGGTTGGCGCCATGCTGCTGGGCGGTGCGATCGGCTGGGTGATCATCCGCCAGATCACCCAGCCGTTGCAGCAGGCCGTAGTGATCGCGCGTCGTATCGGTGCCGGCGACCTGAGGGATAACAGCAGCGAGCTGCGCCGTGACGAGTTTGGCCAGTTGCTCCAAGCCCTCTCCCAAAGCGGCGACAACCTGCGCGGTGTGCTGGGCCAGGTGGGCACCGTTACCGCTCAGTTGTCAGCGGCGGCCGAGCAGCTCTCGGCCATCACCGAACAGACCCGTGCCGGCGTCGACAGCCAGAAACTGGAGACCGACCAGGTCGCCACGGCCATGAGCGAAATGGTAGCCACGGTGCAGGAAGTGGCGCGCAATGCCGAGCAGGCCAGTACCGCCACCCGCCAGGCCAACAGCCAGGCCAGCCAGGGCAATCTGGTGGTACAGCGCGCACTGACCCAGATCGACCAGTTGGCCGACGACATCGGCACCTCCGCCGACGCCGTCGGCAGGTTGTCCGAAGAGAGCGAACGCATCGGCAGTGTGATGACGGTGATCAATGCCATCGCCGAGCAGACCAACCTGCTGGCGCTCAACGCCGCCATTGAGGCGGCACGTGCCGGCGAGGCCGGGCGTGGCTTCGCCGTGGTGGCCGATGAGGTGCGCGGGCTGGCCCAACGCACCCAGCAGTCCACCGCAGAGATCGAGACATTGATCGGGTCATTGCAGCAGGGTGCGCAGAGGGCTGCAGAACGCATGCACACCAGCCAGGGCATGGTCGGTACGACAGTCGGGCTGGCCAATGAGGCAGGCGTGGAGCTGCAGGCCATCACACACACGGTCACGCACATCCAGGCCATGAACGTGCAGATCGCGACCGCCGCCGAACAGCAGAGCGCGGTAGCCGAAGAGATCGGTCGCAGCGTGATCAGTGTGCGTGATGTGGCCGAACAGACGTCCACCGCCTCGGCGCACACTGCCACCTCGGCGGCAGAGCTGGCGCGCCTGGGCACTGAGCTGCAAGGACTGCTTTCGCGCTTCAAGGTCTGAGGGGCATATTCTTTCGCCAGCAAGGCCGGCACCTGCAGGCAGTACGTCGCCAGCAGGTGCCAGCCTTGGCGGCCAGGCTTTTCTGCAGGCACAAAAAAAGCGACCTTAAGGTCGCTTTTTTTGTTGCTTCGAGGAGTTCAAGGGCCTCGAGGCGGATATGGCGCAGCGGACGGGACTCGAACCCGCGACCCCCGGCGTGACAGGCCGGTATTCTAACCGACTGAACTACCGCTGCGTATCGCACAGGCTTTCACCTGTTTGAAACTGGGATCTGGCCTGAAGCCTTGGCTTCGGACCTCAAACCGGTTGTTGAACCGATCTGGAGAAAAGTGGCGCAGCGGACGGGACTCGAACCCGCGACCCCCGGCGTGACAGGCCGGTATTCTAACCGACTGAACTACCGCTGCGCATAGTGGACTTGCGTCCTGTTCCTCTCTGGTAACACCGTCTTTCGAAAGTGTCGGGCCAGGAACATCTCAGGAAGTGGTGGGTGATGACGGGATCGAACCGCCGACCCTCTGCTTGTAAGGCAGATGCTCTCCCGGCTGAGCTAATCACCCGTGTGCTTCGCTGAGGTGGTGAAATTTACGCAGGTATCGAACCTAAGTCAATACCAGTGTTGAAGTTTTTTTCACTTTCGTAAAAAAACAGCTGCAGGCTTCAAGCAACAAGCTGCAAGTAAAAGCAGAATCAAAAGCCGATTGCACAGGTTCTTGCAACGTGCCGCGTGAAGCCCGCCGCTTACGTGTAAATCATCTTCTTGGTCATGCCACCGTCCACCACGAACTCCTGGCCGGTGACAAAACCCGCGTTGCGCGACAACAGCCATGCCACCATCGCCGCCACATCTTCCACGGTTCCTACCCTGCCCGCCGGGTGCTGCGCATGGTCGGCCTCGCTCAAGGGCTCGGCACGGCGCAGCGAAGGGTCCCGCGCATCGATCCAGCCAGGGCTGACAGCGTTGACGCGGATCTCCGGGCCCAGGCTCATGGCCAGTGCGTGGGTCAGGGCCAGCAGCCCGCCCTTGCTCGCAGCATAGGCCTCGGTATCGGGTTCGGACTGTGCCGCACGGGTGGACACCAGGTTGACGATGGCGCCGCAATGCGCGCGCAGGTAAGGCGCACAGTGCTTGGCCAGCAGCATCGGGCCACCCAGGTTGACCGCCAGCACGCGGTTCCAGTGGTTCAGGCTGAGGCTTTCGAGGGTGGTATTGTGCGGGTCGGCAATCGCCGCGTTGCACACCAGCGCATCCAGGCGCCCGAACTGCCCCAGCACCTCGGCCACGCCCACCGTCACCTGGGCCTCGTCGGCCACGTCCATGCCGACAAACCAGGCGTTGTCACCGAGCACCTTGGCCACCTTCGCGCCACGGGCCCGATCCAGGTCGGTGAGCACCACTTGCCAGCCCTCGCTGATCAGCCAGGCCGCGATGCCCAGGCCGATCCCGCGTGCAGCGCCGGTTACCAGCGCCACACGCCCGTTGTGGCTGCTCTCGCTCACCGACCAGTCGATCACAGCGCCGCCAGACCGCGCGCCAGGTCGGCCTGCAGGTCGCCCACGTCTTCCAGGCCCACGGCAACCCTGATCAGGCTGTCGCGAATCCCGGCGGCCTCACGCTCCTGCGGCGCCAGACGGCCGTGGGAGGTGGTGGCCGGGTGGGTGATGGTGGTCTTGCTGTCACCCAGGTTGGCGGTGATCGAAATCAGCCGCGTGGCGTCGATGAAGCGCCATGCGCCCTCCTTGCCACCCTTGACCTCGAAGCTCACCACCGCACCGAAGCCGCGCATCTGGCGCTTGGCCAGCTCGTGCTGCGGGTGGCTTGGCAGGCCCGCGTAATGCACCTTCTCGACACCGTCCTGCTGCTCCAGCCACTCGGCCAGGGCCTGGGCATTGGCGCAGTGGGCGCGCATGCGCAGGTTCAGCGTTTCCAGGCCCTTGAGGAACACCCAGGCGTTGAACGGGCTCAGCGTCGGCCCCGCAGTACGCAGAAAGCCCACCACTTCCTTCATGTGCTCGTTGCGTCCGGCGACCACGCCGCCCATGCAGCGGCCCTGGCCGTCGATGAACTTGGTCGCCGAATGCATGACGATGTCCGCGCCCAGCTTCAATGGCTGTTGCAGGGCCGGAGTGCTGAAGCAATTGTCCACCACCAGCAGCGCGCCCCGGGCATGGGCGATCTCGGCCAGCGCGCCGATGTCCACCAGCTCGGCCAGTGGATTGGACGGCGACTCGACGAACAGCAGCCTGGTATTGGGCTTGATCGCCTGTTCCCAGCCAGCCAGGTTGGCCAGCGGCACGTAGTCGACCTGCACGCCGAAGCGCTTGAAGTACTTCTCGAACAGGCTGATGGTCGAACCGAACACGCTCTGCGAGACCAGCACGTGGTCGCCAGCGCTGCACAAGGCCATCACCAGCGACAGGATCGCGGACATGCCTGTGGAGGTGGCGACCGCCTGCTCGGCGCCTTCCAGGGCGGCGATGCGCTCCTCGAAGGCCCTTACGGTCGGGTTGGTGTAGCGCGAATAGACGTTGCCTGGAACCTCGCCGGCGAACCGCGCAGCGGCGTCGGCCGCCGTACGGAACACGTAGCTGGAAGTGAAGAACAGCGGGTCGCTGTGCTCACCTTCCGGCGTGCGATGCTGGCCGGCGCGTACCGCCAGCGTATCGAAAGCGACCCCGTCGAGGTCGCTGTCCAGGCGCCCGGCATCCCATTGCTGTGTCATGCCGTTGCTCCCCTTGTCAGTTGTTGTAAAGGTCGATGATCGCGCTGACCGCCTGGTTCTTGACCTTGGAGGCGTCGTTGCGCGCCTGCTCGATCTTGTCCAGGTAGGCGGCGTCGATGTCGCCAGTCACGTACTGGCCATCGAATACCGCGCAATCGAAATGCTCGATCTTGATCTTGCCACCACCTACAGCCTCGATCAGGTCCGGCAGGTCCTGGTAGACCAGCCAGTCGGCGCCGATCAGTTCGGCCACGTCCTGGGTGCTGCGGTTGTGCGCGATCAGTTCATGAGCGCTCGGCATGTCGATGCCGTAGACGTTGGGGAAACGCACCGCTGGCGCGGCGGAGCAGAAGTAAACGTTCTTCGCGCCGGCTTCGCGGGCCATCTGGATGATCTGCTTGCAGGTGGTGCCGCGCACGATCGAGTCGTCGACCAGCATCACGTTCTTGCCGCGGAACTCCAGCTCGATGGCATTGAGCTTCTGGCGTACCGACTTCTTGCGCGCGGCCTGGCCGGGCATGATGAAGGTACGGCCGATGTAGCGGTTCTTGACGAAGCCTTCACGGAACTTCACGCCCAGGTGGTTGGCCAGTTCCAGCGCCGCGGTACGGCTGGTGTCGGGAATCGGGATGACCACGTCGATGTCGTGCTCGGGACGCTCGCGCAGGATCTTCTCGGCAAGCTTCTCGCCCATGCGCAGGCGCGCCTTGTACACCGACACACCGTCGATGATCGAATCCGGGCGGGCCAGGTAAACGTGCTCGAAGATGCAGGGGGAAAGCTTGGGCGCGATGGCGCACTGGCGGGTGTGCAGCTTGCCTTCTTCGGTGATGTACACCGCTTCGCCCGGCGCCAGGTCGCGGATCAGGGTGAAGCCGAGCACGTCCAGCGAGACGCTTTCGGAGGCGATCATGTATTCGACGCCTTCGTCGGTGTGACGCTGGCCGAACACGATCGGGCGGATGCCGTTCGGATCGCGGAAGCCGACGATGCCGTAGCCGGTGATCATCGCCACCACCGCGTAGCCACCCACGCAACGGTTGTGCACGTCGGTCACGGCGGCGAACACGTCTTCCTCGGTCGGTTGCAGCTTGCCGCGCACCGCCAGCTCATGGGCGAATACGTTGAGCAGCACTTCGGAGTCGGAGTTGGTGTTGACGTGGCGCAGGTCGGACTCGTAGATCTCCTTGGCCAGTTGCTCCACATTGGTCAGGTTGCCGTTGTGCGCCAGGGTGATGCCATACGGCGAGTTGACGTAGAACGGCTGGGCCTCGGCCGAGGTCGAGCTGCCCGCAGTCGGGTAGCGCACATGACCGATGCCCATGTGGCCCACCAGACGCTGCATGTGACGCTGCTGGAACACGTCACGTACCAGGCCGTTGTCCTTGCGCAGGAATAGTCGGCCATCATGGCTTGTAACGATACCGGCAGCATCCTGGCCGCGGTGCTGGAGCACGGTTAGCGCGTCATACAGCGCCTGATTGACGTTCGACTTACCGACGATACCGACGATGCCACACATGCGACGCAACCCCTACATTATGAAACTTGACGGATCAGCACTCAGGGCGCTTTGGGCCCAAGCAACTGTTCTTGAAACGGGAGATCAGCCGGTGCGCTGATTCCGCTGGCTAGCCACTGGCTGGTCAGCCCCAGAATGAGGTTTTTCGACCAGTCAGCCACCAATAGAAATTGTGGCAGCAGGCGAGACTCCTGCCACCACGGGTCCTGTTGTACCGGCCCCAGGCTCAGCAGCCCGACCGCCACCACGACGAGCAGGGCCCCGCGAGCGGCGCCGAAAGCCATGCCCAGGAAGCGATCGGTCCCGGACAACCCGGTGACGCGAATCAGCTCGCCGATCAGAAAATTGATCATTGCCCCCACCAGCAAGGTGGCGACGAAAAGAATGGCACATCCGGCTATCACCCGCGCCGACGGCGTCTGGATGTAGCCTTCAAGGTACTGCGAGATACCGCCACCGAACATCCAGGCGACCGCACCGGCGATGATCCAGGTAAGCAGCGACAAGGCTTCCTTGACGAAACCGCGCTTGAGACTGATCAGCGAAGAAACGGCGATGATCGCGAGAATCGCCCAGTCGACCCAGGTAAATGCCACAGTGCTGCCTGCAAACGGATAAGGCGGCGCATTTTACCAGAGCGGTGGGCTATCGGTAAGCGGTGATTTGCCGTCCGGCGGCAGCCGGACGGCGGGGGGTCAGCTACGTTCGGGCTGGAAGCGCACCACAAAACCCTTGAGGTTCTGCTGGCGGTTGATCACATCGCGCAGGCGCTCGGCTTCGGCACGCTCGATCAGCGGCCCGACGAACACCCGGTTGGTACCTTCGGCCGAGCGAATATAGGCGTTGTAGCCCTGACTACGCAGGGTTTTCTGCAGGTTCTCGGCATTGGCGCGGTTGGACAGGCTGGCCAGTTGCACCGACCAGCTCACCGGCAGGCCATTGCCATCGACCTTGGCAGGTGCACTGGCAACCGGCTTGGCCGGGGCCGCCGCAGGCTTGCTGACCGGCGCAGGCGTGGCCGGCTTGGCCTCCGTCACCGGCGCGGCGGGCGCTGGGGTGGGTGCAGTCACCACCGGTGCCGGGGCAATGGGCGTGCTCGGTGCGCTGGGTTCCTGGGCGGTGAGCGCCTCATCCTGGATCACCTGCGGCTCGGGCACCTCCACCGGCTCCACCTGCACCTGCGGCAAGGCCGGCACAGCCGGGGCGGCGGGCGCCTCGACATGCACCTGGCGCAGCTCGTCCTCACGGGTGAACAGCATCGGCAGGAAGATCACCGCCAGTGCCACCAGCACCAGCGCGCCCACCATCCGCTGCTTGACGACTTTATCCAGCAACGCCATTTGCCCCGTCCTCCATGGTCTGCCGGCTCAGCCACTGCAGGGCCTCGCCGACACAGAAAAATGATCCGAACAGCAGGATCTGGTCGCCTGCCGTCGCTTGCGCGCACTGCCCGTCAAGGGCGTCGGCGACGCTTGCATACGACTTCACGTCGGCGCCAAGGTTCTGCAACGCGGCCTGCAACTCGCTTGCAGGCCGGCTGCGGGCGGTATCCAGAGGCGCAACCGCCCAGTGGGCCACTTGCGCATGCAGCGGTTCGATCACCCCGGCCAGGTCCTTGTCGGCCAGCAGGCCGAACACCGCCAGGCGCCTGCCGGGCACCGGGCGCGAAGCCAGGCGCTGAGCGAGGTACTGGGCCGCATGTGGATTATGGCCGACGTCGAGCAGAATGCTCAGGTGCTTGCCCTGCCAGATGAACTGGCGACGGTCGAGACGCCCGACGATACGGGTGTCGCGCAGTGCCTGGGCGATCTGCGCGGCATTCCAGGGCAGGCCGGTCAGCAGGTAGGTCTGCAGCGCCAGCGCCGCGTTTTCCATGGGCAGATCGAGCAACGGCAGGTCGTGCAGCTCGACGGCATTGCCGTGCGCATCCACGCCCCGCCACTGCCAGTACTGGTCGGTGCTGGACAGGTCGAAGTCGCGTCCGCGCAGCAGGAACCGGCAGCCTAGTTCGCGTGCCTTGTCCAGCAACGGCTGCGGCGGGTCGAGGTCGCCACACAGCGCCGGCTTGTCGGCACGGAAAATCCCGGCCTTCTCGAAGGCCACCGACTCACGGGTATCGCCAAGGAAATCGCAATGGTCGACACCGATACTGGTGACCACGGCAAGGTCGGCGTCCACCAGGTTGACGGTGTCGAGCCGCCCGCCCAGGCCCACTTCAAGCACCACGGCGTCCAGCGCCGACTGCTGGAACAGCCAGAACGCCGCCAGGGTACCGGCCTCGAAGTAGGTCAGGGAGGTCTCGCCACGCGCCGCTTCGACGGCGGCGAATGCCTGGCACAGCTGCGCATCGCTGGCCTGCTGGCCGTCGATCTGCACCCGCTCGTTGTAGCGCAGCAGGTGCGGCGAGCTGTAGACCCCGACCTTCAGGCCCTGGGCCTGCAGCAGGCTGGCCACGAAGGCACAGGTAGAGCCCTTGCCGTTGGTGCCGGTAACGGTAATCACCCGAGGCGCGGGCTGGCCCAGCCCGAGGCGCGTTGCGACCTGCCGCGAACGCTCCAGGCCCATGTCGATTGTCGACGGGTGCAACTGCTCGAGGTAGGCGAGCCACTCGCCCAGGGTGCGCTGGGTCATACGTTGGCAGGCACCGGTGGTACCACGATCGGCTCGATCACGGGGGCGACGAACTTCGGCGTCGGCAGGCCCATCATCTGCGCCAGCAGATTGCCCAGGCGCGGGCGCAGTTCGGATCGGGCGATGATCATGTCGATGGCACCGTGCTCCAGCAGGAACTCGCTGCGCTGGAAGCCTTCAGGCAGTTTTTCGCGCACGGTCTGTTCGATAACCCGAGGGCCGGCAAAGCCGATCAGCGCCTTGGGCTCGCCTACGATCACGTCGCCGAGCATTGCCAGGCTGGCCGAAACGCCCCCGTAAACAGGGTCGGTGAGAACCGAGATGAACGGGATGCCTTCTTCGCGCAGGCGCGCCAGCACGGCGGAGGTCTTGGCCATCTGCATCAGCGAGATCAGCGCTTCCTGCATGCGCGCGCCGCCCGAGGCCGAGAAGCAGACCATCGGACAACGGTTTTCCAGGGCATAGTTGGCGGCACGCACGAAACGCTCGCCGACGATGGCACCCATCGAACCGCCCATGAAGGAGAACTCGAACGCACTGACCACCACCGGCATGCCCAGCAGGGTACCGCTCATGGAAACCAGGGCGTCCTTTTCGCCGGTCTGCTTCTGCGCAGCAACCAGGCGGTCCTTGTACTTCTTGCCGTCGCGGAACTTCAGGCGGTCGACCGGCTCCAGGTCGGCACCCAGCTCATTGCGGCCTTCGGCGTCGAGGAAGATGTCGATGCGTGCACGTGCGCCGATGCGCATGTGGTGATTGCACTTGGGGCACACATCCAGGGTCTTTTCCAGCTCCGGACGATACAGCACGGCCTCGCAGGACGGGCATTTGTGCCACAGCCCTTCGGGTACCGAGCTCTTCTTCACCTCGGAACGCATGATCGAAGGGATCAGTTTGTCTACCAACCAGTTGCTCATGCTTTCTTTCTCCAGTAGCGGCGACCGGCAGGCAAAAGTTGCCGGGTCACGCGTATGCCCTTGAGCTCAATTCGTGTATGACGCGATGATGAAACGTGGCCGGCGGTGCGCGTTCAGCGCGGTACCACCCTGCCCCAGCTTCATCGTCAACCTGTAAAGGCGACGCCGGTGGCGCCACCCGGTAATTTCGATCGGCCCGTGGGCGCGATCCGGCAGCAACGGGCTGCGAAAGCTATGGACGATGGCGCACCGCCAGCCGTCACATCGAGCATTCGCCCGCCCCTCACGCCTGGCGCACCGCGCGCATGAACGCCTCGATGCGGGCCGGGTCCTTGATGCCCTTGGCCTGCTCCACCCCACCACTGACGTCCACTGCGTAAGGACGCACCTGGGCGATGGCCGCCCCGACATTGTCGGCCGAGAGGCCGCCAGCCAGGATGATCGGCTTGCTCAGGTGCTCGGGTATCAGGGACCAGTCGAACGCCTCGCCGGTTCCACCCGGAACGCCGGCCACGAAAGTGTCGAGGAGGATGCCGCTGGCCTTGGCGTACTGCTGGCAGCCGGCCTCCAGGTCATCCCCGGGGCGAACCCGCAGGGCCTTGATCCAGGGACGGTGGTAGCCGTCGCAGTCGGCCGGGGTTTCGTCGCCATGAAACTGCAGCAGGTCCAGCGGCACGGCGTCGAGGATCTCGTTGAGCTCACAGCGGCTGGCGTTGACGAACAGGCCCACGGTGGTGACGAAGGGCGGCAGTGCAGCGATGATCGCCCGCGCCTGCTGCACGTTCACCGCCCGCGGACTTCTGGCGTAGAACACCAGCCCGATGGCGTCGGCGCCCGCCTCGGCCGCGGCCAGCGCATCCTCGATGCGGGTAATCCCGCAGATCTTGCTGCGAACGGCGGACATGGCCTGTGAACCTCAGCTGAACCGGAAAGCTCCGGATGTTAGCAAATGCCTTGCGGGCCGTCAGCCGTCAACGACTCGTAACCCGTAAGGAAATGTGGCCCGATGAAACGCTCGGGCAGTTCGAACTCGTCATGGTATTCCACCTGCACCAGGTACAGCCCGAACGGGTGCGCGGTCACCCCGCCGGTACGACGCACGCGGCTTTCGAGCACTTCCCTGGCCCACTCGGGCGGACGCTCGCCGGCGCCGATGGTCATCAGCACGCCGGCAATGTTGCGCACCATGTGATGCAGGAAGGCGCTGGCACGGACATCCAGCACGATCATGCGCCCATGCCGGCTCACCCGCAGGTGATGGATCTGCTTGATCGGCGACTTGGCCTGGCACTGGCCGGCGCGGTAGGCGCTGAAGTCATGGGTGCCCACCAGGTAGGCTGCGGCTTCGGCCATGCGCCCGGCATCGAGCGGGCGGTGATTCCAGGTGACCTGGTCGCCCAGGTGCGCCGGGCGGATCTGGTCGTTGTAGATCACGTAGCGGTAGCGCCGGGCAATGGCCTTGAAGCGCGCGTGAAAGTGCGCCGGCATCTGCCTGGCCCACGACACGCTGACGTCATGCGGCAGGTTGATGTTGGCGCCCATGGTCCAGGCCTTCATGCTGCGCACCGCCCGCGTGTCGAAATGCACCACCTGGCCGCTGGCATGCACGCCGGCATCGGTACGCCCGGCGCACTGCAGCGACACTGGCGAGTCGGCGACCTTCGACAGCGCCTCCTCAAGGGTCTGCTGCACGCTCGGCACGCCACTGGCCTGGCGTTGCCAGCCACGGTAGCGGGTGCCTTTGTATTCCACGCCCAGCGCGATTCTGAAAAAGCCTTCGGCGGCCATTTCGGCTGCGGCGTTATCGATGATTTCCAAGGGGATACAGCCTGTCGGTTTACGCAATGGCGCGGATTATAACGACAACGGCAGCCACGAGGGCTGCCGTTGGCCTTTCAGGTGGGCGTTCAGCTCATCTGCGAACGCAGTTCGATGGCTTCCTTGCGCTGGGTCTCGGTACCTTCCTTCATCACTTCATCGAGTATCTCGCGGGCGCCGTCGTTGTCGCCCATGTCGATGTAGGCACGTGCCAGATCGAGCTTGGTGGCGGCTTCGTCGGTACCGGAGAGGTAGTCGAACTCCGGCTCGTCGAGCATCAGGTCGGAGGCGTCCTCGGCGGTGAAGTGCGGCGCGATGGAAGGCTGCTCGAGGTTCTGCGAGAGCTTGTCGAGCTCGGCGTTGACGTCGTCCAGCTCGGCGGCAAAGCTGGCGTCCAGCGGGTCCGGCTCGTCGGCCAGGGACAGGTCGAAATCATCAGCCAGGTCCGGGAAGCTGTCATCCAGCCCCAGTGAGTCATCGAACGCGGCCAACTGGGCCTCGATATCCAGTGGCGCTTCAGGCGTAGCGGCGGGTGCAGCTTCAGGCGCCGGTGGCGCAAGGTCGGCGCCCATGTCGAGGTCGAAGTCGGACAGGTCATCCAGGATTGGCTCGGGCTCGACCGGTGCAGGTTCGGGCATCGGCTCGGCAGGCACCTCGGCGGGTGTCTCGGCCGGCACTTCAGTCACTGCCTGCTCCTGCACGTCGGGCACGTGCGGCGCTGGCGTCTCGGCCTGGGCCTGGGCCTGGGTCTGCTCTTGCAGCAGGGTATCGAAATCGAGGTCGTCGAGCGCCGCGATATCGGCAGGCGGCGTGGCCTGCGGGGCCTGAGGATCATCGATCTGCAGGTCTGCCAGGCCCTCGAGACCTTCGAGGTCTTCAAGGCCTTCCAACCCCTCCAGGTCATCCAGGCTCAGGTCGAAGGCGCTGTCCAGGTCGTCTTCGCCCGGCAACTCGATTTCCGGCTCGGGCTGCGGGTCGTCCTGCAGCAGGTCCTGCACATACTGGGCATCCAGCTCGGCGGCCAGGGCCGCAGCGCTGACGCCCGCTGCGGCCACGCCGAGCATGGCCGGGTAACGCTGCTTGAGCGATTCGACATCGGCGTGGTTCTGACCATTGGCAACCAGTTGGCGCTCGTGGCCGACAAAAGCGTCACGGTCGCCCTGGCGGGCATAGACTTCCATCAGCTTCAGGCGCAGGTCGGCGCGCTCGGGGGCCTGCTCCACCGCAGGCTCCAGCAGCTCGGCGGCATGGTTCAGACGACCGCGGGCAATGCTCAGGTCGACTTCCGCCAGCAGGGCATCGTCATTTGGCGCGGGGGCGTCCTCGGCCGGTGCCTGCACGGCAGCCGCGATGACGGCCGGTGCCACCACCGCAGCCGGGGCCGAAGACGGAACCTCTACCGGCTCGGGCGCGGGCTCGACCACGGGGGCCGGCTTGGGCTCGAATTCCGGCTCCAGCTCCAGCTCGGACTCCGGGTCCAGCCTGTCGTAGGCGGGTGCTACCTCGGCAGCCGCAGCCGCTGCAGCGGAGGCCGCCACCACACCCGGCGCCAGGGTCACGCTCGGCGCGGAGACCTCCAGGCCCTCGAAACTGCTTTGCGGCAGGTCCATGTCCGGCCCCAGGCCCAGGTCGCTTTCCTCGGCCAGGGCTCGCGCCATGCGCATGTGCTTTTCAGCCTCCTGCTGGGCACGACGCTTGCGCGCCAACAGCAGCAGAAGCAACAACAGCACCAGCAAGGCTGAACCTGCGATCAGCGCCAGCAGCCAGCTGTTGCCCAGCAGGTCGTCGAGCATCTTGTCCGAATCGCTCGGGGTAACGGCAGCCGGCGGCGTTTCGGCCACCGGCGCGGTATCCACGGCAGCCGGCGCCGGGGACACCACCGCTTCGCTCGGTACCGCCTGCTGCAACTGGGCATCGATCGCCGGCTGCTCGGGCGCAGGCACGCTCGCCGGCGCGGTGCTCTGGGCTTCCAGGCGCGCCAGCTGGTCGTTCTTCAGTTCGATCAGGCGCTGCAGCTTGTCCAGCTGGCTCTGCAGATCCGCCACACGGCTTTTCAGCTCGGCGTTGTCACGCCGGGTGGTGTCGAGGCTCTCTTCGGCCATCGCCAGCTTGTCGGCCAGGGCCTTGCTGTCGCCAGCCGCACCTTTGCCGCCGGGTGCCACCAGCTTGAGGTTGTCCTGCTGGGCGATACGCGCCGGGGCGGCGCCGGCCGCGTCACGCCGGGTGGCGTCGAGCTGGCGCGCACGCGGGCCCAGACGGCGCCCCTCACGCCAGGCCGCATACTGCTCGGCCACTTCCTTGACAGCCTGACCCTGGGGGATGGCGGCGATCTGCTGCTGGTCGGGCAGGCGCAGTACCTGGCCAACCTTGAGCTGGTTGATGTTGCCGTTGTAGAAGGCATCGGGGTTGAGCGCCTGGATCGCCAGCATGGTCTGCTGCACCGATCCACCCTGGCGCGCCTTGGCGGCAATCTGCCACAAAGTGTCGCGACGCACGGTGGTGTGGCGGGCGGGCGCGGTCACCGCAGGGGTGACGCCCGAAGCCGCCTGGGCCGCTTCGGGAGAGAATTTGGAGGCGTCGATCAGTACGCTGTAGTCGCGCAGCAGGCGGCCCTGGGGCCACATCACCTGCACCAGGAACTTGACCATAGGGGCCGGCAGCGGCTGGCTGGAGGTCACCCGCAGCACGCTCTTGCCACTGGGGTTGATCACCGGGGTGAAGGTCAGGTCGTTGAGGTACGCCTGGCGTTCGACCCCGGCCTTGCTGAACTCTTCGGCCGGCGCCAGGCTGGGCACCACTTCGGCGGGAGTGAGGTCACGCACATCGAGCAATTCGATCTCGGCATCCAGCGGCTGGTTCTGCCCCGACTTGAGGGTCAGCTCGCCCAGCCCCAGCGCATGCGCCATACCCGAGGACAGCGCCGATGCCGCGGCTATTGCTAACACCAGTTTGCGAATTCGAAGCATGACCTCATCCTTTGTATGAACCTTCCCCGGCTACCGAGAAGAAAGTGAAAAACCGCCGTGAGGCATTTGACTGGCATGACCACCGGATCATGTTGGCAAGGTGCCCCGCAAGCGCGTGACGGCCGCTCACTTCCAGTATTTCAGAAACAATGTGCAAATCGTCGCCAAGTATCTTTTACGCAAGGTGTTTTATCAACAACTCCGCCAGCTGTACGGCGTTCAACGCCGCGCCTTTGCGCACGTTGTCGGTGGTCAGCCAGAGATTGAGCTGTTCGGCCTCGTCGACACCGCCACGCACCCGCCCGACATACACCACATCCTGGGCCACCGCATCGCCGACCGGGGTCGGGTAGTCACCTGCCTCCACCAGTTCGACACTGTCGGCGTGCTCCAGCACGGCGTTCACCGCCGCCAGATCGACCGCCTTGCGACTGTGCACGGCCACAGTGTAGCTATCGCCGAAAAACACCGGGACTTGAACACAGGTCACGGAAATCTTCAGCGAAGGCAGGCCAAGCAACTCGCGCAGCTCACTCACCAGGCGACGCTCCAGCGCGCCATGGCCCTCGCTGTCGCTGGTACCCACCTGGGCCAGCAGGTTGAACGCCACCTGGCGATCGAAGAAGCGCGGCTCCAGCGGACGCGCATTGAGCAACTCGGCAGTTTGCCGGGCCAGTTCGCCCACCGCCTCGCGGCCCTGTGCCGACACCGCCATGCACGCCGTCACGTTGACCCGTTCCAGTTCCAGCAGGTGCTTGAGCGGGGCCAGCACCACCGCCAGGGCAACCGCGGCAGCGCTCGGGCTGACCAGTTGCACGGGCAGGCTCTGACTGTCGATGGCCTGTGGATTGGCCTCGGGCACCACTGCTGCCACCTGTTCGGCCGACAGCGCGCCGGACAGATCGATCACCGCACACCCGGCGGCACGCGCCTTGGCGGCGAAACTGCGGGTAACCGCAGGGCCTGCGGCGAAGAACGCCAGCTTGACCTGGCTGAAGTCGAAGGCATCGACTTCGCGCACGCGCAGGTTCTTGCCACGGTAGTTCACCGAGCTGCCCGCCGACTCGTTGCTGGCCAGCAGGTGCAGGGTGCCCAGGGGAAAATCGCGCTCCTCGAGGATTTGCACCAGGGTCTCGCCGACGGTGCCGGTGGCGCCGATCACGGCGATATCGTAGGTCTGAGTCATGGACAGTGCCTCTGGCAGAACGGGGGGAGCGGCACTTTACTCGGATTGCCGCAGCGAGACCACCCGGTGCCGGCAAAGGCATCAGGCCACCACAAAAAAGCCCCCTGCGTCGCAAGACGAGGGGGCCTGTTCTACCGCGCAGCAGCGATCAACGCTCCAGCAGGATCCGCAGCATGCGACGAAGCGGCTCGGCCGCGCCCCACAGCAGCTGGTCGCCCACGGTGAAGGCGCCCAGGTACTGCGACCCCATGTTCAGCTTGCGCAGACGCCCTACCGGGATGTTCAGCGTGCCGGTGACGTTGGTCGGGCTCAGCTCCTGCATGCTGATCTCGCGCTGGTTCGGCACCAGCTTCACCCAGGGGTTGTGCTGGCTGATCATGCCTTCGATGTCGGCGATCGGCACGTCCTTGTTCAGCTTGATGGTCAGCGCCTGGCTGTGGCAACGCATGGCGCCGATGCGCACGCAGATGCCGTCGACCGGGATCGGGTTCTTGAAACGACCCAGGATCTTGTTGGTCTCGGCCTGGGCCTTCCACTCTTCACGGCTCTGACCGTTGGGCAGCTCCTTGTCGATCCACGGGATCAGGCTGCCGGCCAGCGGCACGCCGAAGTTCTCGGTCGGGTAGGCGTCGCTGCGCATGGCCTCGGCGACCTTGCGGTCGATGTCGAGGATGGCCGCCGCCGGGTTGGCCAGGTCATCGGCAACCGCCGCATGGGTAGCGCCCATCTGCTTGATCAGCTCGCGCATGTTCTGCGCGCCGGCGCCGGAGGCCGCCTGGTAGGTCATGGCGCTCATCCATTCGACCAGGCCGGCTTCGAACAGGCCGCCCAGGCCCATCAGCATCAGGCTGACGGTGCAGTTGCCACCGATGTAGTTCTTGGTGCCGGCGTCCAGCTGCTGGTCGATGACCTTGCGGTTGACCGGGTCCAGCACGATGACCGCGTCATCCTGCATGCGCAGGCTGGAAGCGGCATCGATCCAGTAACCCTGCCAGCCGGCTTCGCGCAGCTTGGGGAACACCTCGTTGGTGTAGTCGCCACCCTGGCAGGTCAGGATCACATCGAGGGTCTTGAGCTCTTCAATGCTGTACGCATCCTTGAGCGGAGCAATGTCCTTGCCCACGGATGGCCCCTGGCCCCCGACATTGGAGGTAGTGAAGAACACCGGCTCGATCAGATCGAAATCCTGCTCTTCGAGCATCCGCTGCATGAGCACGGAACCGACCATACCGCGCCAACCGATCAGACCTACACGTTTCATCGCAACTACACCTTCGCTAAAAGTGGGCCGCCGCCTGGAAGAAACCAGCGGCGGGCCCGAGAGATTACAGATTCCGCAGCGCTGCGACTACTGCGTCGCCCATTTCCTGCGTACCTACCTTGCTGCAGCCCGCCGACCAGATGTCGCCGGTGCGCAGGCCCTGATCCAGCACCAGGCTCACGGCCTGTTCGATGGCCTCGGCCGCCGCCTGCTGGTTGAAGCTGTAACGCAGCATCATCGATACCGACAGGATGGTCGCCAGCGGGTTGGCGATGCCTTGCCCGGCGATGTCCGGGGCCGAACCGTGGCACGGCTCGTACATGCCCTTGTTGTTGGCATCCAGTGACGCCGACGGCAGCATGCCGATGGAACCGGTGAGCATGGAAGCCTCATCCGACAGGATGTCGCCGAACATGTTGTCGGTGACCATCACGTCGAACTGCTTGGGCGCGCGCACCAGTTGCATGGCGGCGTTGTCGACGTACATGTGGCTGAGCTCGACATCCGCGTAGTCCTTGGCCACGTCCTCGACGATTTCACGCCACAGCTGGCTGGAGGCGAGCACATTGGCCTTGTCCACCGAACACAGCTTCTTGCCGCGCACGCGGGCCATGTCGAAACCGACACGGGCGATGCGGCGTATTTCGCTCTCGCTGTACGGCAGGGTGTCGTAGGCCTGGCGCTCGCCGCCTTCCAGTTCGCGGGTGCCGCGCGGCGCACCGAAGTAGATGCCGCCGGTCAGCTCGCGCACGATCAGGATATCCAGGCCGGCGACGATTTCTGGCTTGAGCGAGGACGCATCGGCCAGCTGCGGGTAGAGAATGGCCGGACGCAGGTTGGCGAACAGGCCCAGTTGCGAACGGATTTTCAGCAGGCCGCGCTCAGGGCGGATATCACGCTCGATCTTGTCCCACTTCGGCCCGCCCACCGCGCCCAGCAGCACGGCGTCGGCCTGGCGCGCACGTTCCAGGGTCTCGTCGGCCAGCGGCACGCCGTGCTTGTCGATGGCCGCGCCACCGATCACATCGTGCGCCAGGCTGAAGCCGAGCTGGAACTTGTCGTTGGCCAGTTCCAGCACCTTGACCGCCTCGGCCATGATTTCCGGGCCGATGCCATCACCTGGGAGAATCAGAATCTGCTTGCTCATGGGTTCCTCATCATTCAATTCAAGCGGTGCGCCGCACTGGCGTACCGGGGGAAACTCAGCGTTGGGCCCAGAGCACGATCACGTCGGTGCTGAAGGAGCCATCGGCTTCTATCTGGTAATGCTGGCGAACTTCGTCGCCCATCGCCTGCTGCAACTGGCGAATCGCCGCACGCATCGGCTCGGGGGTGCGCATGCGCTCCACCCACGAGGTGTATTCCAGGCGCAGGCGCTGGCGCGTGTGGCTGCGGGTGCACAGGCCGGCTTCGCTGACCTGTTGCAGCCACTCGCCGGCAGAATAATCGCGCACGTGGCTGGTGTCGCGCAGTACTTCGACGCTTTGCAGGTAGGTGTCGAGCAGCGGGCTGCCCGGCGACATGACGTCGACGAACGCGGCGACGCCGCCGGGCTTGAGCACCCGGCGCACCTCGCGCAGGGCCAGGCCCAGGTCGCTCCAGTGGTGCGCCGAGTAGCGGCTGAAGACGAAATCGAACGAGGCGTCGGCGAACGGCAGGCGCTCGGCGGCGCCACGCTCGGTGACGATGTTGTTCAAGCCACGTTCGATGGCGGCGGCGCCGACCACGTCGAGCATCTGCTGCGACAGGTCATAGGCGACCACTTCGGCCACCAGCGGGGCGACATGGAAGCTCACGTGACCGGCACCGCAGCCAAGGTCCAGCAGGCGGGCGTCGGCGTGCCCGGCAAGCTCGGCCTGCAGCAGGGCGAATTCGCTACCCTGGGCATGCACGGCGCTGCTCAGGTAGGCAGAGGCTTGTTCGCCGAACTGGCGCTGGACGACTTCGGTGTGGGCGGTGCTGCGGGTCATCATGGATCTCCTGGGGCGGCTTGGCCGGCACATCACTGCATCATTCAGGCGTCGCGAAACAACCAGGGCTGGCTAGCACGGTGCCTGGCTTCAAACGCTGCAATCGCATCGCCATCCTGCAAGGTCAGGCCGATGTCATCCAGGCCGTTGAGCAGGCAATGCTTGCGGAACGCGTCGATCTCGAAGTGGAGCACCTTGCCGTCCGGCCGCGTCACGGTCTGCGCCTGCAGGTCGATGGTCAGCTGGTAGCCCGGGTCCGCCTCAACCTGCTTGAACAGCTCGTCGACTTCCTCGTCGCCGAGGATGATCGGCAGCAAGCCGTTCTTGAAGCTGTTGTTGAAGAAGATGTCGGCGTAGCTGGGCGCAATGATGCTGCGAAAGCCGTACTCTTCCAGCGCCCAAGGCGCATGCTCGCGGCTCGAACCGCACCCGAAGTTCTCCCGCGCCAGCAACACGCTGGCCCCCTGGTAACGCGCATGGTTGAGCACGAAATCCTGGTTCAGCGGGCGCTTGCTGTTGTCCTGGTAGGGCTGCCCCACGTCCAGGTAACGCCATTCGTCGAACAGGTTCGGGCCGAACCCGGTGCGCTTGATCGACTTCAAGAACTGCTTGGGGATGATCTGGTCGGTGTCGACGTTGGCACGGTCCAACGGGGCGACCAGGCCGGTGTGCTGGGTAAAGGCTTTCATGCTGCGCTCCCTTGGATCAACTCGCGTACATCGACAAAACGACCGGTTACTGCGGCAGCCGCCGCCATTGCCGGGCTCACCAGGTGGGTACGCCCACCGGCGCCCTGGCGCCCCTCGAAGTTGCGGTTGGAGGTGGAGGCGCAATGCTCGCCACTTTCGGGGCGGTCCGGGTTCATCGCCAGGCACATCGAGCAGCCCGGCTCACGCCATTCGAAACCGGCCTCGAGGAAGATCTTGTCCAGGCCTTCCTGCTCGGCCTGCGCCTTGACCAGGCCCGAGCCCGGCACCACGATGGCCTGCTTGATGGTCGAGGCCACCTTGCGACCCTTGGCGATCACGGCCGCGGCGCGCAGGTCTTCGATGCGCGAGTTGGTGCACGAACCGATGAACACGCGGTCGAGCTGAATGTCGGTGATCGCCTGGTTGGCGTTCAGGCCCATGTACTTGAGCGCGCGTTCGATGGAACCGCGCTTGACCAGGTCGGCCTCGGCAGCCGGGTCCGGCACGCGCTGGTCGACCGCCAGCACCATCTCGGGCGAGGTGCCCCAGCTGACCTGCGGCTTGATCTGCGCCGCGTCCAGCTCGACCACGGTGTCGAACACCGCGTCGCTGTCGGACACCAGGTCTTTCCAGGCTTCGACGGCCAGGTCCCACTGCTCGCCCTTGGGCGCATACGGACGACCCTTGACGTAGGCAACGGTCTTCTCGTCGGTGGCCACCAGGCCCACCCGCGCACCGGCCTCGATGGACATGTTGCAGATGGTCATGCGACCTTCGACCGACAACTCGCGAATGGCGCTGCCGGCAAACTCGATGGCATGCCCGTTGCCGCCGGCGGTCCCGATCTTGCCGATCACGGCCAGCACGATGTCCTTGGCAGTGACGCCGAACGGCAATTGCCCTTCGACGCGCACCAGCATGTTCTTCATCTTCTTGGCCACCAGGCACTGGGTAGCGAGCACGTGCTCGACCTCGGAGGTGCCGATGCCGTGGGCCAGGGCGCCGAACGCGCCGTGGGTGGAGGTATGCGAGTCGCCGCAGACCACGGTCATGCCGGGCAAGGTGGCACCCTGCTCCGGGCCGATGACGTGGACGATGCCCTGGCGAACATCGTTCATCTTGAATTCGGTGATGCCGTATTCGTCACAGTTTTCGTCGAGGGTCTGCACCTGCAGGCGCGACACCTGGTCGGCGATGGCCTCGATGCCGCCCTTGCGCTCTGGCGTGGTGGGCACGTTGTGGTCGGGGGTGGCGATGTTGGCATCGATGCGCCAGGGTTTGCGGTTGGCCAGGCGCAGCCCCTCGAAGGCCTGCGGCGACGTCACTTCATGAATGATGTGACGGTCGATATAGATCAGCGCCGAACCGTCGTCGCGCTGCTTGACCAAGTGCGAATCCCAGAGCTTGTCGTAGAGCGTTTTGCCAGCCATCAGACTTTCCTCATCAGTCTTTCTATGCCAATAACCCCTTGGCTTGTACGGACGATGCTATGGGGTTAGATTGAATAACTCAAATTCATAGTTTTTATGCTTTGGATAACTTTCAGGAATCCAAACCCGAGGAACTCATTCCGTGGACCTGGCCAACCTTAGTGCCTTCATCGCCATCGCTGAAACCGGGAGCTTTTCCGGTGCCGGCGAGCGCCTGCACCTGACCCAGCCGGCCATCAGCAAGCGCATTGCCGGGCTGGAGCAGCAGCTGGATGTGCGCCTGTTCGACCGCCTTGGCCGCGAGGTGAGCCTGACCGAAGCCGGCCGTGCCCTGCTGCCGCGTGCCTACCAGATCCTCAACGTGCTGGACGACACCCGGCGGGCCCTGACCAACCTCACCGGCGAGGTCAGCGGTCGACTGACCCTGGCCACCAGCCATCACATCGGTCTGCACCGCCTGCCGCCGCTGTTGCGGGCGTTTACCCGTCAGTACCCGGCTGTGGCTCTGGACATCCAGTTTCTGGACTCGGAAGTGGCCTACGAGGAAATTCTGCACGGGCGCGCCGAAATCGCCGTGATCACCCTCGCCCCCGAGCCCCACAGCCTGGTGCGCGCGGTGCCGGTATGGGACGACCCGCTGGATTTCGTGGTCGCCCCCGAGCACCCGCTGGCCTGCAAGGGCGCGGTGGGCCTGGCGGACATAGCCCACCACCCGGCCGTGTTCCCCGGCGGCAACACTTTCACACACCATATTGTGCAGCGTCTGTTCGAGGCCCAGGGCCTGGTCCCCAACATCGCCATGAGCACCAACTACCTGGAAACCATCAAGATGATGGTGTCGATCGGGCTGGCCTGGAGTGTGCTGCCGCGCACAATGCTCGATGAGCAGGTTGCATCCATCGACTTGCCGGGCATACAGCTGTCGCGCCAGCTAGGCTACATTCTGCACACGGAACGAACGTTATCGAATGCGGCCAGAGCCTTCATGGCCCTGCTCGACAGTCACGCAAGCCCGGCGTAGCCCGCCCCTGCCCCGGGCGGCCCGCCACCAAGGACGTATCACCCGCCAAAGGTCTGGTACCGATGCCCAAGTCAGCCAATCGTTTTGCGCGCCTTCCCCGTATCCACGCAGCAGACCCCCAGGAGCTGGAACAGGCCTGGGAGAGTGCGCCGCAGTTGCTCGCGGCGCTCAATGGTGCGCACCTTGGCGCCTGGGTGTGGGATGTGGGCAGCGGGCGCATCAACTGGTCACGAGGCACCCAGGCACTGTTTGGCTTCGATCCGCATCAACCGCTGACCCACGACATCGACTACCTCGACCTGCTGCCGGAAGAGGACCGCGCACGCATGCGCCAGGCCTTTCATGCAGTGCTCAACGGCGAGCCGGTGGACCAGGCCCTGCGCCATCGCATCCGCTGGCCGGACGGCAGCCTGCACTGGCTGGAAGTGAACGGCAGCCTGGCCACCAACCGAGACGGGCGCCTGCAGATGATCGGGGTGGTGCGCGAGATCACCCGCCAGCGCGAACGCGAAACCGCACTGATCAACTCCGAAAAGCGCTTTGCCACGCTTTTTCACCTGAGCCCGAACGTGGTGCTGCTGACCCGGCGCGCCGACGGGCTGATCCATGAGGTCAACCAGCACTTCGAGAACATTCTTGGCTGGCCCGGCGCCCAGGTGATCGGGCGTACCACGCTGGAACTGGGCCTGTGGGCCAACCCCAGGCAGCGTGACCAGGTGCTGGAGGCCACCAGCGGCAACAACGGCCCGGTGACCCTGGAAGTGCAGTTTCGCGCCAGCAGCGGGCAGGTCCACGATGGCATCCTCAGCACCCAGGCCATCGAACTCGAAGGTGTCACCTACCTGCTCAGCACCTTCGTCGACACCAGCGAGCGCAAGCGTGCCGAACAGGCCCTCAAGGACAGCCAGGAGCGCCTGGACCTGGCACTGGACTCTGCCCAGCTGGGTACCTGGGACTGGCACATCCCCAGCGGCATGCTGTACGGCTCGGCCCGCGCGGCACAACTGCACGGCCTGGCGCCGGTGCCGTTCCACGAGTCGTTCGAGGCGTTTTTCGAAGGCGTGCCCGAGCTTGAGCGCAGCGGCATGCGCCAGGCCTATCGCAGCCTGCGCGAAGGCCCCGCGGGCAACTACCAGATCACCTACCGCATCCAGCTGGAAAACGGCGCCTCACGCTACCTGGAGAGCCGCGCACGGCTGTACCGTGACGACCAGGGCAACCCGCTGCGCATGGCCGGCACCCTGCTGGACATCACCGAACAGGTTGAACGCGAACAGCGCCTGACCAGCTCGGAGGAAAAGTTCGCCAGCCTGTTCCAGGTCAGCCCCGACCCCATCTGCGTCACCCGCCAGGACACCGGCCAGTTCATCGAGATCAACCAGGCGTTCACCCAGACCTTCGGCTGGTGCGCCGACCAGGTACTGGGTCGTACCGCCGAACAACTGGGGCTGTGGGCCGAATCGGCCGCCCGCGCACGACGCATCGAGCAGGTGATTCGCGACCAGGCGTTGAACAATGTCGCGGTGGTGGTCAATCACAAGGATGGCCAGCCCCTGACCTGTGTGATTTCCAGCCGCCTGATCAAGGTCGACAACCAGCCCTGCAGCGTCACCACCCTGCGCGACATCACCCAGCAGCAACGCGGCGAAGCCGCACTCAAGGCCAGTGAGGAGAAGTTCGCCAAGGCCTTCCACTCCAGCCCCGACGCCATCACCATCACCGAGCGCGACAGTGGCTGCTACCTGGAGGTGAACGACGGCTTCTGCCGGCTCACCGGCTACAGCGCCGACGAGGTGATCGGCCAGAGCATGGCTCAGATCGGGTTGTGGGCCGACGACAAGCAGCAGACCCTGCTGTTCGGTGAAATGCGTGAGCGCGGGCGGGTGCACCACCGCGAAATGCTGGGGCGCAACAAACGCGGCGAAATCCTCACCGTGGAGGTGTCGATGGAGCCGATCACCCTCAACGAGACAGACTGCCTGCTACTGACTGCCCGCGACGTCAGCCAGCTCAAGAATGCCCAGGCGCAGATCCGTCACCTGGCCTACCACGACCCGCTGACCAACCTGCCCAACCGCGCCCTGCTGATGGATCGCCTGAGCCAGCAGATCGCCCTGCTCAAACGCCAGAACCTGCGCGGCGCCCTGCTGTTCCTCGACCTCGACCACTTCAAGCACATCAACGACTCGCTGGGCCACCCGGTGGGCGATACGGTGCTCAAGATCATCACAGCCCGGCTTGAAGCCAGCGTGCGCCTGGAGGACACCGTGGCGCGCCTGGGGGGTGACGAGTTCGTGGTGCTGCTGAGCGGCCTGGAAGGCAGCCGCGAAGAGGTCACCGACAAGGTTCGCCAACTGGCCGACACCTTGCGCGAGCTGCTGGCCGAGCCGATGTCGCTGGACGGCCAGCGCCTGCAGGTAACCCCCAGCATCGGCGTGGCGCTGATCCCCGACCACGGCACCACGCCGGCCGACCTGCTCAAGCGCGCCGACATTGCGCTGTACCGCGCCAAGGATTCGGGTCGCAACACCACGCAACTGTTCCACACCACCATGCAGAAGGCCGCCAGTGAACGCCTGCGCATGGAGAGCGACCTGCGCATGGCCCTGGCCAGGGGCGAACTGGCGCTGCACTTCCAGCCCCAGGTGGATGCCCGTGACAACCGCATCGTCGGGGCCGAGGTGCTGCTGCGCTGGCACCATCCGCTGTTGGGCCAGCAGCCGCCCAGCCAGTTCATCCAGGTGCTGGAGGAAAGCGGGCTGATCCTGGAGGTGGGCAGTTGGATACTCGACGAAGCCTGTGACGCCTGCTCGCGCATGCTGCAGGACGGGCTGATCGATCCGATGGATTTTAGCCTGTGCGTGAACATCAGCCCGCGCCAGTTCCGCCAGAACGATTTCGTCGAGCGGGTGCGGCGCAGCCTGGACGACTACCGCCTGCCCTACCAGATGCTCAAGCTGGAGATCACCGAGGGCATCGTGATCCAGAACCTGGAGGACACCATCAGCAAGATGCGCGAGCTGAAGGCGTTCGGGGTGAGCTTTGCGATGGATGACTTCGGCACCGGCTACTCGTCGCTCACCTACCTCAAGCGCTTGCCGGTGGATGCGCTGAAGATCGATCAATCGTTCGTGCGCGATGCACCGCTGGACCCCAATGATGCAGAGATCGTCAAGGCCATCGTGGCCATGGCCAGAAGCCTGGACCTGGCAGTGATTGCCGAAGGGGTGGAGCTGTCGGAGCAACTGGAGTTTCTGGAGCGGCTGGGGTGCCATCTGTACCAGGGGTACCTGCACAGCCGGCCATTGCCGCTGAACGAGTTCAGGGCGATGCTGCTGCAGGCACCGGCGGACTACTGACACACAGCAGCACGGCAGTTGCCAGCAAGGCTGGCCCCTGCAGTGAAGAGCCGCGCGAACCGGGCACAAAAAAGGGCACCCGAAGGTGCCCTCTTTCACTCAGCCCACACTCAGTTCAGCGCAGGTTTCTCGCCGTTGATCGGGATGCGCTTGGCCTTGGCTTCTTCAGGCACAACACGCAGCAGATCGACACTGAGCAGACCGTTGGCCAGGCCCGCCGACTTCACTTCGATGTGGTCAGCCAGGCGGAAGGACAACTTGAAGGCCCGCTGGGCGATGCCCTGGTGCAGGTAGGTGACGCTTTCACCACTGCTGTCACGCTTGCCGCCACTGACGGTCAGAACGCCTTTTTCCACTTGCAGGTCGAGGTCCTCTTCCTGGAAGCCAGCTGCAGCAACGACGATTCGGTAGTGGTCTTCGCCATGTTTTTCAACATTGTAGGGTGGGTAGGTGCTACCCGACTCGCTACGTGCCGCGGATTCGAACAGGTCGTTGAAACGGTCGAAGCCAACGGATTGACGGAACAGTGGAGCCAGAGAAAATGCGGTAGTCATGGTACATCTCCTGAAATATCAGCGAGTTGGTGATTGCGCGACCCGACTTCGGCATCGCGTACTCCCTAGATAAGGACCCGCCCTAACATTTCAAGCATCGACCACAAAAATTTTTTCAGGCCGCCTCGCTGACCGGAATACCCAGCAGCCGCGCCACGCGATCACAGTCGGTCTCGCGGCGCAGTTCGGTAAACAGTGCCGTGGCTTCGGGGTAGGTACGGGTCAGCATCGCCACCCACTGCTTCAGTCGCCCCGGTGCCTGACGCTCGGTCATCTGTTCCCGGGCCTGCACCCAGAAGTCCTGCAGCAGCGGTTGCAGTGCCTGCCAGTCCAGCGGCACGAACTCGATGCCCTGGCGCTCGGCGGCAATCTGCCGGGCCAGGTCCGGACGCGACACCAGGCCGCGACCGAGCATGATGTCCTCCACGCCGCTGACCTCGCGGCAGCGGCGCCAGTCTTCCAGCGTCCACACCTCGCCGTTGGCGAACACCGGCACCTTCACCACCTCCTGCACCCGCGCCACGTACTCCCAGTGCGCCGGCGGCTTGTAGCCGTCGACCTTGGTGCGTGCGTGCACCACCAACTGGTCGGCACCGCCTTCGGCCAGGGCGCGGGCGCAGTCCAGCGCACCGTCCGGGCTGTCGAAGCCCAGGCGCATCTTGGCGGTGACCGGGATATGCGCAGGCACAGCCCGGCGCACTTCGCGCAGGATGGCATGCAGCAGCTCGGGCTCCTTGAGCAGCACCGCGCCGCCGCGGGACTTGTTCACGGTCTTGGCCGGGCAACCGAAATTGAGGTCGATGACGGGGGCCCCCAGCTCGCAGGCCAGCACCGCGTTATCGGCCAGGCATGCCGGGTCGGAGCCCAGCAACTGCACACGCAAAGGCACGCCGGCGGCGGTTTGCGCACCGCGGCCAAGCTCCGGGGCCAGCTTCTCGTACACATGCGCCGGCAGCAACCGGTCGCACACGCGAATGAACTCGGTGACACACCAGTCGATGCCGCCCACCTGGGTCAGTACGTCGCGAAGGATGTTGTCGACCAGCCCCTCCATGGGGGCCAGGGCAATTTGCATGGCGTGGGTCTCGCGCGAAAAAGGCCGGCAGTCTAGCAAAAACCGTGGCTTATCGGGCTCCGGCCATCGCGGCGCCGTAGCCCTCGATGAATTCTGCCGGCATGCGCCTGGGCTTGCCGGTGGACAGCTCGATGCACACGAAGGTGGTCTGCGCCCGCAGCAAGGTGGTGCCATCGCTTGGTCGCACCAGCTGGAAGTGACGGGTCATCTTCAGGCGCTGGTCCCAGTCGACGATCCAGGTGGCCAACTGCAGGATGTCGTCCTCATAGGCGCTGGCCAGGTAGTCGATCTCGTGACGCACCACGGCCATGGCGCGGTCCAGGCGCCGGTACTCGGCCAGGTCCAGCCCCAGGCGCTGGGAATGACGCCAGGCGCAGCGCTCGAGCCAGGTGACGTACACCGCGTTGTTGGCGTGCCCCAGGCCGTCGATATCCTCGGCACCGACCTGCAGGTCGATGGTAAATGGCGTTGCCCGATCCCAGCTCATGCCCGCTCCCGATCTGTAGTGAACGGGCAGAGTGTAACGGATGCTCAGGCCGATTGGCGCACTGGCCGGGCACTGCGTTGCAGCAGCGCAAGCACGCCGTCGACCAGTTGCGGGTCGGACAGCACACGCATATGCCCGCCCTGGGGCAACAGCAGCAGCTGGCTGTCGAACCACGCCTGATGAATCAGCCGCGCCTCGCTGACGGCGACCAGCGGGTCGTCCTCGGCATGCACGATGAAACCGGGCAGTTCCAGCTGGTAGACGGCCACGTCCAGGCGCGAGATCGGCACCCCGACCTCTCGCTCCACCTGGCGAATGAAGGCTGCCCGCGCCCGCGCCGGCAACCCCAGGTGCCGCGCCATGCCGCGCAGCACCTCGAGCAGGCGCGCCGGCGCGGCGATGCTCACCGCCACCTCGGTACGCAGCCCCCACTGCAGGGCCAGCAGCGTACTGGCACCGCCCATGGAATGGCCGATCACCCCGTGCAATGGGCCCAGCTCGCCGGCCGCCTCGAGCAAGGCGTGGGCGAACGACACCACGTTGGCCTTGTTTCCACGCGAGCGGCCGTGGGCCGGCCCTTCGAGCGCCACCGCACAATAGCCGGCGGCCACCAGGGCCTCGATCAGATGGGCGAACTGGGTGGGGCGCCCCTCCCAGCCGTGCATCAGCAGCACCGTGGGGCCTTGCCCCCAGCGCAGCGCACTCAGGCCAAAGCGCAGGGTAATGCGCTCGGCACGCGCCAGCAGCGGCAGTTCCCAGTCGCGTGGCGGCAAGGTGCGCGGGCTCATGAAGGCCTGGCGCATCTGCCCGGCCACCCGATTGGGTGCCAGGCGTCCAACAGTGGCGTTGATACCACGAATCCAGCTCAGGCTGTTCATCACGTCGCTCCAGATCAGATCACCGCGGACTTGGCGGCACGCAACACACGGTCGGACAATTCGCTGGTACCCAGCGCTCGCGCCAGGGCCAGGCCGCCGACCATCAGGGCCAGGTCGGCCAGCACTTTGTCGGCGTCTTCGGGGGTGTCGGCCAGGTTGGCCATCATCAACTCGATATGCTCGGTCAGCACCGCGCGAAAGGTCGCCGGCAACTGATTGATCTCGCCCAGAGAGCTGGGCAGCGGGCAGCCGCTGTCGACGGCATCGCGGTGTTTGCGCGACAGGTAGAAGGCCGCCACCAGGGCACGACGCGCCTCCCCGTCCAGCGACGCGTCGACCTGTGCCAGCAAGGCCCGGCGCTCGCCAAGCAACTGGCAAAAGGCTTCGAGCATCAGCGCATCCTTGTTCTCGAAATGCGCATAGAACCCACCCACGGTGAGCCCCGCAGCGCCCATCACCTGCTGCACACTGGGGTCGGCCGGGCCGTTAAGGATCAGCGCACTGCGCGCCGCATCCAAAATGCGCTGGCGGGTCTGGGCTTTTTTGTCGTGCATGGCAGGCCTCCAAATATTATGGAGCTAATATTATGCTCATAATATTTATTGGCAAGCACTTTCTCCTGCGGCCCAAGGGCGAAAGAGATTTTTTCGAGGGAAAAAACAAAAGGCTCATTCAATAATCGAATGAGCCTTGAAATCCCGCAGAGCGGGTAAAATGGCGTCCCCTAGGGGACTCGAACCCCTGTTACCGCCGTGAAAGGGCGGTGTCCTAGGCCACTAGACGAAGGGGACTTGTAACCTTCGTGCAGGCTCGTTTTCACGAACCCTGGCAAAATTGGTGGAGCTAAGCGGGATCGAACCGCTGACCTCCTGCATGCCATGCAGGCGCTCTCCCAGCTGAGCTATAGCCCCAGATTTCTAGCCTCGCGGCCCAGCGATGTCTTGCAACATCACTTGTGTAAAACTGGCGTCCCCTAGGGGACTCGAACCCCTGTTACCGCCGTGAAAGGGCGGTGTCCTAGGCCACTAGACGAAGGGGACGAACCTTCTTACCACACAACCCGGCTGCTGGAACCCGATTGAACCCTGAGTTGTATGACCAACTCCGGATAGGGAATTTGGTGGAGCTAAGCGGGATCGAACCGCTGACCTCCTGCATGCCATGCAGGCGCTCTCCCAGCTGAGCTATAGCCCCACAATGTCGCTTTGAACTGAATCGCTTGGCTGGGTGCTTCGCGCTTCGTTTCGTTCATCGCTGTGGACGGGGCGCATATTAAGATCGGATTGAAGACCTGTCAAATAAATTTTCAACAAAATCCAAAAGAAATTTCCGAGATAACAAACACTTACCGGCCTGGGTCAGGAGAGCCCCCGCAAACTCGGGGGTCTCGCCCTTGCAGGAGCCGGCCTTGCCGGCGAAACAGGCGCTGCGCAATACCGGGTACCGCAGCGCTTTGTTCGCCGGCAAGGCCGGCTCCTACGGGAAAAATGCTCAGGCAATGGTGCCCAACAGCTTTTCCCATTCCTTGTTTTCTTTCTTCGACACACCACCCAGCAGGTCCAGCGCCTGGCGCAGGCGGTAGCGGGTCAGGTCCGGCCCGAGGATCTCCATGGCATCGAGCACCGACACCGAGCTGGCCTGGCCGGAAATCGCGGCGAACATCAGCGGCATCGCGTCACGCAGCTTGAGCTCCAGCGCCTCGACCACCGCCTGGATGCAGCCGGTGATGCGATCCTTCTCCCACTGGCGCAGCCCCTCGAGCTTCCACAGGATCAGCTGGATCACCTGGCGTACCTGGTCGGCCGACAGTTTCTTGTGCTCGAACAGCTTGGCGTCGAGCTTGAGCGCACCTTCGAAGAAGAACCCACCCAGCGGCGCAATCTGGCTGAAGGTCTCTACCCTGCCCTGCACGTGCGGCGCGATCTTCATCATGTAGTCGCTGTTGAACGCCCATTTCTGCACGCGCGCGGCAAACTCTGCGACAGGCAGCTCACGCAGCCACTGGCCGTTGAGCCACGACAGCTTCTCGATGTCGAAGATCGGGCCGCCCAGCGACACACGCGACAGGTCGAAGTGCTCGACCATTTCGGCCAGCGAGAACTTCTCGCGCTCGTCCGGCATCGACCAACCCATGCGGCCCAGGTAGTTGAGCATGGCTTCAGGCATGAAGCCCATGCGCTCGTAGAAGGTCACCGAGGTCGGGTTCTTGCGCTTGGACAGCTTGCTCTTGTCGGGGTTGCGCAGCAGCGGCATGTAGCACAGGGTTGGCTGCTCCCAGCCGAAGTACTCGTACAGCTTGATCAGCTTGGGCGCCGAAGGCAGCCACTCTTCGCCACGCAATACGTGGGTGATGCCCATCAGGTGGTCATCGACCACGTTGGCCAGGAAGTAGGTCGGCAGGCCATCGGTCTTCATCAGTACCTGCATGTCCATGCGGTCCCACGGAATCTCGACGTCGCCGCGCAGCATGTCCGGTACCACGCACACGCCTTCGGTCGGAACTTTCATGCGGATCACATGGGGCTCGCCGGCGGCCAGGCGACGCTGCACTTCTTCAGGCGAGAGCAGCAAGGCGCGCCCGTCATAGCGCGGGGTTTCGCCGCGGGCCATCTGCTCGGCACGCATCTGGTCCAGTTCTTCGGCAGTGCAGAAGCACGGGAAGGCATGGCCCAGATCGACCAGTTGCTGGGCGTACTGCTTGTAGATCTCGCCGCGTTCGCTCTGGCGGTACGGGCCGTGCGGGCCGCCGACATCCGGGCCTTCGCTCCATTCGATACCCAGCCAGCGCAGGGCATCGAAGATCTGCTGCTCGGATTCGCGGGTGGAGCGCAGCTGATCGGTATCTTCGATACGCAGGATGAATTCGCCACCGTGCTGCTTGGCGAAGCAGTAGTTGAACAGGGCGATGTAGGCGGTGCCGACATGGGGATCGCCAGTCGGCGAAGGCGCGATACGCGTGCGAACGGTGGTCATGAGAGTCTCGAACAAGAGGTGAAACAAAGGCTGGATGTTAACAGCACGGGGCCACCCGGCTCCAGCAATGGGCACGATCGGCGCTTGTGTTTGCCAAGGCAAACCTTGTTAAATTTGCTTACATTTTTGGAACGATCGTACCCATGCCTGCCCAACTCAAGCGTCGCCTGCTGATTTTCCTGACCCTGGTTCTGCTCATCGGCCTGAGCTTTCTGGCCCACTGGTACTTCAAGGGGCGCTTCTACGAGAGCACCGACAACGCCTACGTGCAGGGCGAGATCACCCGGGTTTCCAGCCAGTTGGGCGCGCGCATCGAGCAGGTGCTGGTCGAGGACAACCAGCATGTGGCCAAGGGCGACCTGCTGGTGCGCCTGGAAGGCAACGACTTCCAGTTTGCCGTGGAGCGCGCCCGCGCCACCCTGGCCACCCGCGAGGCCGAGCGCCTGCAAGCCGACAGCCGCCTGACGCAGCAGGCGAGCCTGATCGCCGCCGGCCAGGCACAGGTGTCGGCCAACCAGGCCACGCTTGGGCGTACCCAGCTGGACCTCAACCGTGCACAGGCGCTGCGCAAGCCAGGCTTTGTCTCGGAAGAACGGGTGACCACCCTGTCGGCCGAAAGCAACGTGGCACTCTCCCAGGTGAGCAAAGCCCAGGCCGACCTGCAGGGTCAACGCCAGCAGGTCAACGCACTGGCTGCCGAACTCAAGCGCCTGGACGCCCAGATTGCCACCGCCCGCACCGACCTGGCCCAGGCCGAGCTGAACCTGAGCCGCAGTGAAATTCGCGCGCCGATCAGCGGCATGATCGGCCAGCGCGCGGCACGCAACGGCCAGTACGTGCAGGCCGGCGCCTACCTGCTGTCGATCGTGCCCGATCAGGACATCTGGGTGCAGGCCAACTTCAAGGAAACCCAGATCGGCAAGATGCAGCCCGGCCAGCGTGCCGAGCTGGTGTTCGACAGCTACCCCGACACGCCGATCGAAGGTCGCGTCGACAGCCTGTTCGCCGCTTCCGGCGCGCAGTTCAGCCTGCTGCCACCCGACAACGCCACCGGCAACTTCACCAAGGTCGTGCAGCGCATTCCGGTCAAGCTGACCTTCGCCGCCGACAACCCGCTGCACGGCAAGATCCGCCCGGGCATGTCGGTGACCGCCACCGTCGATATCCGTACCGATGGCCGGTGATCAACTGATCCGTCCCGCCGGCGAACCCAGCCGGCGCGACTGGATCGCGGTGATGAGCGTGATGCTCGGCGCGTTCATGGCAGTGCTCGACATCCAGATCACCAACTCGTCGCTCAAGGACATCCAGGGCGCCCTGTCGGCGACCCTGGAAGAAGGCTCGTGGATCTCCACCTCCTACCTGGTGGCCGAGATCATCATGATCCCGCTGACCGCCTGGCTGGTGCAGCTGCTGTCGGCGCGGCGCCTGGCAGTGTGGGTGTCGGCGGGTTTTCTGGTGTCGTCGCTGCTGTGCTCGATGGCCTGGAACCTGGAAAGCATGATCGTGTTCCGCGCCCTGCAGGGTTTTACCGGCGGCGCGCTGATCCCGCTGGCCTTCACCCTGACCCTGATCAAGCTGCCCGAGCATCACCGCGCCAAGGGCATGGCGATGTTCGCCATGACCGCCACCTTCGCCCCGTCCATCGGCCCTACTCTGGGCGGCTGGCTGACCGAGAACTGGGGCTGGGAATACATCTTCTACATCAACATCCCGCCCGGCCTGATCATGATCGGCGGCTTGCTGTACGGCCTGGAGAAGAAGGAAGCACACTGGGAGCTGCTCAAAAGCACCGATTACACCGGCATCCTGACGCTGGGCGTCGGGCTTGGCTGCCTGCAGGTGTTTCTTGAGGAAGGGCATCGCAAGGACTGGCTCGAATCGGGGCTGATCGTCACCCTGGGCAGCATTGCCCTGGTCAGCCTCATTACCTTCGTGATCGTGCAGTTCTCGAAACCCAACCCGCTGATCAACCTGCGCATCCTGCAGAACCGCAATTTCGGGTTGTCGAGCATTGCCAGCCTGGGCATGGGTGTGGGGTTGTACGGTTCGATCTACCTGCTGCCGCTATACCTGGCGCAGATCCAGAACTACAACGCCCTGCAGATCGGCGAAGTGATCATGTGGATGGGGGTGCCGCAGCTGTTCCTGATCCCGCTGGTGCCGCAACTGATGAAGGTGATTTCGCCGAAGATCCTCTGCACCATCGGCTTCGGGCTGTTCGGGCTGGCGAGTTTCAGCTCGGGGGTATTGAACCCGGACTTTGCCGGCACCCAGTTCAACCATATCCAGATCATCCGTGCGCTGGGGCAGCCGATGATCATGGTGACCATCTCGCTGATTGCCACGGCCTATATCCAGCCGCAGGACGCAGGCTCGGCGTCGAGCCTGTTCAACATCCTGCGCAACCTGGGCGGGGCCATCGGCATTGCGCTGCTGGCCACGCTGCTGGATGCGCGCACCAAGGTGTATTTCGACTACCTGCGCGAGGCGGTGGTACCGACCAATGCCGCAGTGGCCGAGCGGCTGACCTTGCTGACCGAGAAGCTGGGCAGCGAAGGGGCAGCACTGGCCAGGCTGAGCGAGATCACCCATCAGCAGGCGATGATCATGGCGTACAACGATGCCTTCCATTTTGTCGGCATCGGGCTGGCAATCAGCATGGTGGCGGTGCTGTTGACGAAGAAGCTGCCGCAGGGGTTGAAGGCGGGCGAGGCGCACTAGACCGCGTTGAAGTCTTCGCTGGCAAGCCTGTTCCCGCAGGTACTCCATTGCCCTTGGCGTCAATGTGATCCTGTGGGGGCGGGCTTGACCCGCGAAAGGCCCGTCAGACCGTGAGCAGTCGCTCACGCAACTGCGCGATCTCGTCGCGCATCTGCGCTGCAGCCTCGAACTCCAGGTCCCGCGCCAGCTGGTACATCTTCTCTTCCAGCGCCTTGATGCGCTTGGCGATCTCGCCAGGCGAACGCAACTCGGCCTCGTAACGCTCGCGCTCCTCGGCGGCCTTGGCCATGCCCTTGCGCTTCTTGCTGCGCGAGCCGGGCACGTTGGCGCCTTCCATGATGTCGGTGATGTCCTTGACCACGCCCTTGGGCACGATGCCGTTGGCCTCGTTGAAGGCCATCTGCTTGTCGCGGCGACGCTCGGTTTCGCCGATCGCCCGCTCCATCGAACCAGTCATGTTGTCGGCGTACAGGATCGCGCGGCCGTTGAGGTTGCGCGCCGCGCGCCCGATGGTCTGGATCAGCGAGCGCTCCGAACGCAGGAAGCCCTCCTTGTCCGCATCCAGAATCGCCACCAGCGAGACCTCGGGCATGTCCAGGCCCTCGCGCAGCAGGTTGATACCCACCAGCACATCGAAGGTGCCCAGGCGCAGGTCGCGGATGATCTCGACTCGCTCAACGGTATCGATGTCCGAGTGCAGGTAGCGCACCCGCACATCGTGATCGGCCAGGTAGTCGCTGAGGTCTTCGGCCATGCGCTTGGTCAGGGTAGTGACCAGCACCCGCTCCTCCACCGCCACACGCTTGCGAATCTCCGACAGCAGGTCATCCACCTGGGTCGTGGCAGGACGCACCTCCACCTGGGGGTCGACCAGACCGGTCGGGCGCACCACCTGCTCCACCACACGGCCGGCATGCTCGGCCTCGTAGTTGCCCGGCGTGGCCGAGACGAAGATGGTCTGCGGGCTGACCGACTCCCATTCGTCAAAGCGCATGGGCCGGTTGTCCAGCGCCGAAGGCAGGCGGAAGCCGTACTCCACCAGGGTTTCCTTGCGCGAGCGGTCCCCCTTGTACATGGCCCCCACCTGCGGAACGCTGACGTGGGATTCGTCGATCACCAGCAACGCATCCGGCGGCAGGTAGTCGTACAGGGTCGGCGGCGGCGCGCCGGCCGGACGCCCGGACAGGTAGCGCGAGTAGTTTTCGATGCCGTTGCAGTAGCCCAGCTCCAGGATCATCTCCAGGTCGAACCGGGTGCGCTGCTCCAGTCGCTGGGCCTCGACCAGCTTGTTGTGCTTGTGCAGGTACTCCAGGCGTTCCTTGAGCTCCGCCTTGATCCCGTCCATGGCCTCCAGCAAGGTTTCGCGCGGGGTCACGTAGTGGCTCTTGGGGTAGAAGGTGAAGCGAGGCAGCTTGCGGATCACCTCGCCGGTCAGCGGGTCGAAGGCCGCGATGTTCTCCACCTCGTCATCGAACAGCTCGATGCGGATGGCCTCCAGGTCCGATTCGGCCGGGAAGATGTCGATCACGTCGCCGCGCACACGGAAGGTGGCGCGGGCAAAGTCCATGTCGTTGCGGGTGTACTGCAGGTCGGCCAGACGGCGCAGCAAGGCCCGCTGGTCGAGCTTGTCGCCACGGTCCACGTGCAGCACCATCTTCAAATAGGTTTCCGGGCTGCCCAGACCATAGATGCACGACACCGTGGTGACGATGATCGCGTCACGCCGCTCCAGCAGCGCCTTGGTCGCCGACAGGCGCATCTGCTCGATATGGTCGTTGATCGAGGCGTCCTTCTCGATGAAGGTGTCGGAGGACGGCACGTAGGCTTCGGGCTGGTAGTAGTCGTAGTAGGAAACGAAATACTCCACCGCGTTGTTCGGGAAGAATGACTTGAACTCGCCATACAACTGGGCGGCCAGGGTCTTGTTCGGCGCCAGTACCAGAGTCGGGCGCTGCACCTGGGCAATCACGTTGGCGATGCTGAAGGTCTTGCCCGAACCCGTCACCCCGAGCAGGGTCTGGTGCGCCAGCCCGGCCTCGATCCCCTCGACCATCAGGCGAATGGCTTCGGGCTGATCACCCGCCGGCTGGAAACGGGTGACGAGTTGAAACTCGGACATGGTGAACCCCTGGAAATGAACGGATACAGGCAACTGTATTTATAGACAGTACTTATACCCAATTGGTGGTGCCCGGCGCCAGTTTCAAGGCAAACCACGGCCTGTTTCACAGTATTGACCGGCGCAAGCGACTGACGGTCGAAAAATATTCGCGAAAACAGCAGTAAAAGCTGCGACAGACTGTCGCCGTGACCGATGGGTATCACTATACTGACTCCCCGTTTGTGCACCGCTTCAGTGCATTCGGCTGGAGCGTGCGACCTCTATCACTCTCCATTCAGAGCCAAGGTAAAAATGAGCCTGTTTTCCGCTGTCGAGCTGGCACCCCGCGACCCTATCCTGGGCCTCAACGAAGCGTTCAATGCCGATACCCGCACCCACAAGGTGAACCTGGGCGTTGGTGTTTACTGCAACGAAGAAGGGCGTATCCCACTGCTGCGTGCAGTCATCGAAGCCGAAACCCAACGCGCCGCCCAGCACGCCTCCCGCGGCTACCTGCCGATCGACGGCATCGTGGCCTACGACCAGGCCGTGCAGAAGCTGCTGTTCGGTGCCGATTCGCCCCTGCTGGCCGCCGGCCGTGTGGTCACCACCCAGTCCGTCGGTGGTACCGGCGCCTTGAAGATCGGCGCTGACTTCCTCAAGCAGCTGTCGCCCAATGCCACTGTCGCAATCAGCGACCCGAGCTGGGAAAACCACCGCGCCCTGTTCGAAACCGCCGGTTTCCCGGTCAAGAACTACCGCTACTACGACGCCGCCACCCATGACGTCAACCGTGCCGGCATGCTCGAGGACCTCAACGCGCTGCCGGCCGGCTCGATCGTGGTACTGCACGCCTGCTGCCACAACCCGACCGGCGTCGACCTGACCCCGGCCGACTGGAACAACGTGCTCGAGGTGGTCAAGGCCAAGGGTCACATCCCGTTCCTGGACATGGCCTACCAGGGCTTTGGCCAGGGCATCGCCGAAGACGCCGCTGCCGTGCGCCTGTTCGCCGAATCGGGCCTGGACTTCTTCGTCTCCAGCTCGTTCTCCAAGTCGTTCTCGCTGTACGGCGAGCGCGTCGGCGCCCTGTCGATCGTCACCGAGTCCAAGGAAGAGGCCACTCGCGTGCTGTCGCAGGTCAAGCGCGTGATCCGCACCAACTACTCCAACCCGCCGACCCACGGCGCCACCATTGTCGCCACCGTGCTCAACAGCCCCGAGCTGCGCGCAATGTGGGAAGCGGAACTGGCCGAGATGCGCCAGCGCATCCACGGCATGCGCAAGCAGATGGTCGAGCTGCTGGCCCAGTACGGCGCACAGCAGGACTTCAGCTTCGTCGGGCGCCAGTGCGGCATGTTCTCCTACTCGGGCCTGACCGTCGAGCAGGTGGCACGCCTGAAGGACGAGCATGCGATCTATGCTCTGGATACCGGTCGTATCTGCGTCGCCTCGTTGAACCAGAACAACATTCACGTGGTGACCAAGGCGATCGTCGAGGTCCTGTAACACCTGATTGCTCAGGGGGAGCTTGACTTCCCCTTAGCAATCAGTAAGATACGCCCCAGATTCCGCGATAGCTCAGTCGGTAGAGCAAATGACTGTTAATCATTGGGTCCCAGGTTCGAGTCCTGGTCGCGGAGCCAAACATCATTTCAGAGCGTGCTTGCACAGCCTCTGAAATACTCGAAAAACCCGCCTTTTGGCGGGTTTTTTCGTTTTGGTCTTCAGCCCGGGCCAGGACTACCGGGCGATACAGGCTGCGACAGGCTATTGCTGCCCGATTGGAAAGAACTGCCCCGCACTCCATACGCCCAGCCATGGCTGCCCATCGATGTCACGTGTTACAGCCAGCTCTACCAGCTGGTAAAACACGCTGCGATGGATCAGCGCCTCGAGGTTGTTGCGCATGTGCACGTAAGGCGAAGGCTCCTGTGTCAGCGGGTCGATCACGAAACGCAGCGGGTGCTCGGGCCCGGCCTCGACCACATCCTCCACATTACTGGTGAAGCGCAGCACCTGCTGCTCACCACTGCCCTGCACGTCCATGAGCACCGCCACGAACGGCGCATCATCGACCTGGATTCCGACCTTTTCCACAGGCGTGACCAGAAAGTAGTCATCCCCGTCGCGACGGATGATGGTGGAGAACAGACGCACCATCGGCTTGCGACCAATCGGGGTGCCCAGGTAGTACCAGGTACCGTCGCGGGCGATTCGCATGTCGATGTCGCCGCAGAAGTCCGGATTCCACAGGTGGACCGGCGCCGGGCCTTTGCCGACCTTCGGGAGTTGCGCCAACAGGTCATTGGCCTTGCCGGTATCCACCATCATCTGCTCCTCAGCGGCTCATGCCCAACAAACTGCGAGCGTAATCCTCAAGCGGTGCCGCAATCAAATCCTGCGGCTGATTGTCGTGGAACGTCAGCAAACCGCCACGGCTGCGGATGCTCACGGTATCGATCAGATAGCGGGTACTGGTTTCGATCAGCATCAGCTGAATTCTTCCGGTGTCGACACCCAGGCGGTCCACCGCCTGCTCGTCGTACCACTCGTCACCATTGCCGATACGGTTGTCGGCCTTGGCAAAACGCGCATACAGCAGGTAATGCGCGCCCACGTCGCGCGCCTGGGACAAGGCATCCTCCAGCCCCAGCGGACCCTCGGCACGTCGCACCAGCGGGAAGTACTCGACAAAGGCCTTGAAGGCTTCCTCGGCCACCACGTTGGGCCGCGGATAGGCATTGCCCGGCGGCACGAACACGCCCTGACCGATGAAGACGAACGAGTCGGGCTGCAGGCGCACCGACAACGAACGGCGGGTTTCGCTATGGTCGAGCAGGCCGGCGTCGCTCATGTGGTAGCGCACACCTTCGCCCATATCGCTCACATTCATGCAGCCACCCAGCGCCATCAGCGCCAGCAGCAGAACCAGGCTACGCATCTTTCCTCCAGAAGCCGGTGACGGAAAACCGGCGAACAGCCGCCAGATGCAGGTTTTGCGCCAGCTGGAGGGTATGGCTCAACCGCCGATGATCTTCATCACCGTGGCACCGCCTGAAAAAGCCACGGCCTGCTTGTCGCCCAGGGCCTTCATCAACATGCCCTGCAAGGCCGGCAACGCCTGGTGGCGCGGCTTGTCGAGCAGGTCACCGATGAAATGCCGGTTGCTCGACGACAGGCAGCCATGCAGCCACCCGGTAGAAGACAGACGCAGGCGCGAGCAGGTTCGGCAGAACGGCACGCTTTCGTTGGCGATCACGCCGAAGTGGCCTTGCCCCGGCACCCGGTAGCGCAATGCAGTGGCGTCCACTGGCGCATCGGCCTGGGCGTACTCGTGATGCTCGCCGATCAGTTGCAGCAACTGCTCCAGGCTCACGAACTGCTGCAGGAAAGCGTTGTGGTCGCTGGCCAGGTGCCCCATGCGCATCAATTCGATAAAGCGCAGTTCATAGCCACGGGCCAGGCAGTAGTCGAGCAGCGGCAGCACCTGATCGAGGTTGCGCCCGCGCAGTGGCACCATGTTCACCTTGATCTTCATGCCGGCGTCGCTGGCCTTGTGCATGCCATCGAGCACGCTGGCCAGATCCCCGCCACGGGAGATCCCGCGGAAGGCATCGGCGTCGAGGGTATCAAGGGAGACGTTCAGGCGCCGGATGCCGGCATCCAGCAGCAATGGCAGCTTGCGCGCGAGCAACTGGCCATTGGTGGTCAGGGCGATGTCATCGAGGCCGAGCACCGACACGCCAGCCAGGAAGGCTTCGAGCTTGGGACTGACCAGGGGTTCGCCACCGGTGATACGCAGGCGCTCGATACCGGCAGCTTCGATCAGCCAGGCCACCCCACGCACCATGGCCTGGGCCGAGAGCTCATCCTGCGCTGCGACCAGACGCTTGCCGTCCGGCACGCAATAGGTGCAGGCATAGTTGCACGCCGCGGTGAGGCTGACGCGCAGGTTGCGAAAACGTCTGCCTTGACGGTCGACGATCATGGAGCACTCCGGCAAGTGTGAATCGGGCTTGCAAAACCTGACTCAGAAATCAGTTTTTTGCAAGCCTCTTACCTGAGTATATGCCTGCACGGCGCCAGCGAGCATTCAGCTGCCAGATGGCTCCGGGTCGCGCTTGCGCTTGTTGCCCATGCGCACGCCAATGTCCATGAGGAACTGGAAGAAGCCTTCCTGGTCCTCCAGCACATTGCTCCAGAACGGCGAGTGATACAGTGCCACCGCGCCATGCACCAGGGCCCAGGCTGCGCAGTAGTGGAAATACGGCGGCACGTCCTCGAGCTTGCCCTCGGTGATGCGACCCTTGATCAGCAGGGTCAGGCGCTCGAAGTTTGAGGCACGGATCTTGTGCAGCTCCTCGACCATTTCCGGCACCTGGTTGCCTTTGACCACCTTCTCTTCGAGGCGGTCGAACAGGCGGTAGCGCTGCGGGTCGCGCATGCGGAATTCGAAGTAGGCACGCGACAGGGCCTCCTTGTCGCGATCCACATCGGCAGAGTGCAGCAGTTCGTTCAAATCGCGCTCGTAGTCGAGCATCAGGCGCAGGTAGATCTCCGCCTTGGACTTGAAGTGCTTGTAGATCGTGCCTTTGCCGATACCCACGGCGTCAGCGATCATCTCGACGGTGACACTGTCTTCACCCTGTTCGAGAAACAGCTTGAGCGCGGTATCGAGAATCTCTTGCTCTCGGCGACGAAACTCACGGACCTTACGAGGTTCTTTCTGCATAAGAAGGACTGGATCAAAATCGAAGCCCGTTATTATGCCTAACTTGCGCAAAAATGCACGGATCATCCGCGCATGCCTATGTTTCTTGATGAGTTTGAACAGGCCGGCGACCCGGTTGCCCGAAGCGGACCTCCCCTTCCCCCTGCCCCAGACGTGCAATCCAGGCGGTCAGGCGCACGGCAGAGCAATGCGTGCTCAGCAGGGCCGCACGTATTCCAAATCTGTTTAAAAAACGATCAACCCTTGGTGGAATCGCGGCGAACCTGACCAATACTTGAGGTGTTGGCGCGACGCATCCCCCCAAGTGACGCGCCGATAAGGGTGAACACGGACCGCTCGCCTTTGTTTTACTCCTAATGGTCTTAACCCGGATTCCCCCCCAGAACCCGGGTTTTTTTTGCCCGCGCGACCGCCACGGCGCCCGCGCAGCGGGGTCAGGCCACCCGCACCCGTGCCAGGGGGAACAGACGCCTGAAGTTCTCGGTGGTCTGTTGCGCCAGCTGCTCGTAACGCTCCCCCCGCACCAACGCGATGAACTCCGCCACGTCACGCACATACTCCGGCAAGTTCGGCTTGCCGCGGTGCGGAATCGGCGCCAGGTACGGTGAGTCGGTCTCTACCAGCAAACGATCTGCCGGCACCTGCCGCGCCACATCACGCAACGCGTCGGCATTGCGGAACGTGACAATCCCCGACAACGAAATGTAATACCCCAGGTCCAGCGCTGCCTTGGCCATCTCCCAGTCTTCGGTGAAGCAGTGCAGCACGCCTGCCTGCGGCAATGCCGCCTCGCGCAGCAGGGTCAGGGTATCGGCGCGCGCCGCACGGGTGTGGATGACCACCGGCTTGCCGGTGAGCCTGGCCGCCTCCAGGTGCAGGCGAAACGACGCCTGTTGCAACTGTGCAGCCTCGGGCTCGTAGTGATAGTCCAGCCCGGTCTCACCAATGGCCACCACCTCGGGGTGGTTCAGTTCGCCGAGCAGCCAGTCCAGCGCCGGCGCTTCGCCTGGCGCCAGGTCCAGCGGGTGAATGCCGACCGAGCAGTCCACATCAGGGTAGCGCGCTGCCAGCGCCCTGACCTGGGCCGCATTGTCGGCACTTACGCCGATGCACAGGAAATGCCCGACACCCCGTGCCCGCGCGGCATCCAGCGCGGCATCCAGGGAGCCACCATGGGCGGCGAGGTCGAGACGGTCGAGGTGGCAATGGGAATCTACAAGCATGGGCGTAATGACAACACTGAAAATGGAGGATCGAAAGGCCAGTTCAACGCTGACCCGGCAACAGGGCCCAGGAGGCCAGCAACGCTTCGAGCAACAGCACGCGGTTGAGGTTGGCCTTGTTCAGCACCTTCTGGCGCTGCACAAGAATCCAGTCCTGGATATCCAGCACCTTGCCCTGCGGGCTTTTCTGGGCAAGGTACTGCACGACCTTGCGCATGTCGGCCAGCCCCAGGCCCTCTTCGTCCTGGGTCAGCTGATAGCGCAGGATCAGGTTGGACCAGTCGCAGAACCAGTCGAACAGCAACAATAGCGGGATGCTGTTCCAGCCTTCGGCCAACTGGGTCGCGGACTGCTGCTGCTTGAGCAGCTTCTTGAGCCCCTCGACCACCTGCGCGCGCTGCTCGCGCACACCCTGGGCCTGCAGGCTGACAGCCAGCAGTGGCGAACCTGCTGCAAGGCTCAGCAGTTCGTGGCGCTCGGCCTCGTCACTGTCGGGTAACGCGGCTGCCAGCCACGCCTCGCTCTGCGCCTGACTTGGCAACGGGCAGGCCTGTTGCTGGCAACGGCTCCTGATGGTCGGCAGCAACCGGCTGGGCTGGTGACTGACCAGCAACAGCACGGTATCGCCCGAAGGCTCTTCGAGGCTCTTGAGCAAGGCGTTGGCAGCGTTGATGTTCATTGCCTCGACCGGCTCGATGAGAATCACCTTGCGTCCGCCCATCTGCGCGGTCTGCACCACGAAGCTGACCAGATCGCGCACCTGGTCGACCTTGATCGGCTTGTCGGCCTCTTCAGGTTCCAGGATGTAGTTGTCCGGGTGACTGCCCGCCTTCAGCAACTGGCACGACTTGCAGTGCCCGCACGCCTCAAGCCCCTCGGGCTGGCGGCACAGCAGAAACGCCATCAGGCGCTCGGCCAGCGCCCGCTTGCCGATGCCTTGCGGGCCGTGCAACAGGTACGCATGGGCATGCTGTGTGCGCCCGGCCAGTTGCTGCCAGAGCGTCGCCTGCCACGGGTAGGCCTCAGCCACGGCAACGCTCCAGGATCTGCGGCAGCAACGCATCCAGGGCGAGTTGAACCCGGGCCAGCGGTTGCGCGGCATCGACCAGGTGATAGCGCGCCGGGTCGGCGGCTGCGCGGGCCAGGTAGGCCTGGCGAACAGCCTGGAAAAACGCCTGGCCTTCCTGCTCGAAGCGATCCAGCCGCCCGCGCGCCGCTGCGCGCGAAAGGCCGACCTCCACCGGCAGGTCGAACACCAGGGTCAGGTCGGGGCGCAGGTCGCCCTGGACGAAGGTTTCAAGGGTGGCAATGCGCTCGACCGACAGCCCGCGGCCACCGCCCTGGTAGGCATAGGTGGCATCGGTGAAACGGTCGCACAGGACGATGGCGCCCCGCGCAAGCGCCGGGCGGATCACCTGGGCCAGGTGCTGGGCGCGCGCGGCGAACACCAGCAACAGCTCGGTGTCGGCATCCATCGTCTCATCGCTGGGGGCCAGCAACAGTTCGCGGATGCGCTCGGCCAGCGGGGTGCCGCCCGGCTCGCGGGTCAGCACCACATCCAGCCCGTGGGCGCGCAGGTGCTCGGCCAGGTACTCGCGATTGGTGCTCTTGCCCGCGCCTTCGGGACCTTCCAGGGTGATAAACAAGCCGCTCACAGGCAGTCCTTAATCAGGGTCATTGCGGGGTAGGTTCGCTGGCCGGGGGAACATCCGGCTGCACCGAGGGCTCGGCAGGCTGCGGTGCAGCCTGGGGCGCCTCGGGCGCAGGAACCTCGTTCGGGGTGTCGCCGGCGCTTGGCGCCGGGCTTGAACGGTAGTCGGCACGCCGCTTGATCTGGTACTCGCGCACGGCAGAATTGTGCGCCCCCAGGTCATCGGAGAACACATGGCTGCCATCGCCCCGGGCGACGAAGTACAGGCTGCTGCCCGGCTCCGGGTTCAAGGCCGCGTGAATGGCTTCACGCCCGACCATGGCAATCGGCGTCGGCGGCAGGCCGGCGATCACGTAGGTGTTGTAGGGCGTGGGCTCACGCAGGTCGGCGCGGGTGATCTTGCCGTTGTAGCGTTCGCCCATGCCATAGATCACGGTAGGGTCGGTCTGCAGCAGCATGCCGATCTGCAGGCGACGCACGAAGACGCCGGCGATCTGACCACGCTCCTGTGGCACGCCGGTTTCCTTCTCGACCAGCGAGGCCATGATCAGCGCCTGGTAAGGGTCGCGATAGGGCGCAGCCGGGGAGCGCTCGTTCCACTCCTTGGCCAGCACCTCCTCCAGGCGCGCGTACGCCTGCTGCAGGAACTCGACATCGCTCATGCCGCGCACGAACCGATAGGTATCAGGGAAGAAGCGCCCCTCGGGGAACACGCCCGGGTGCCCGAGCTTGTCCATGACCTCGCTGTCGCTCAGGCCATCCAGGGTCTGGCGGATCTTTTCATGTCTGGCCAGTGCCGAGCGCACCTGGCGGAAATTCCAGCCCTCGACCAGGGTCAGGCTGTACTGCACCACGTCACCACGCCGCCACGCCTCGAACAGGTCGCGCACGTTCATGCCGGGGGTCATGCGGTACTCGCCGGTATGCAAAGCCACGCTCGGCATGTTGAAGCGCCAGTAAAGGCGCAGCCAGAAGGCGTCGCGGATCACGCCGTCCTGCTGCATGCGGTAGAACATGCGGTTGGGCGTGGTGCCGGTAGGAACATCGAGCAACCGCTCGCCGGTCAGGTGCAGCGGCTGCTCCAGCGCCGAGTGCACCTTCCAGGCCGAGAAGCCCAATAGCAGGCCGGCCAGGATCAACCCGGTCTCCAGCAGCACCAACAATTTACGTCTCACGAATCAGGCATCCAGTAGCGTACGGGCAATGGCCTGCAGTTTACGGGTGAGCGGCCCCGGCGACCAGTTCAGCGATGCAAATGCACGCACCGGCCATACGCCATACACGCTGTTGCACAGCAACACTTCGTCGGCCTGCTCGAGATCGGCCAGCGCCAGGTCGACCACACGGGCCGTGATACCGTGGCGCGGCGCCTCGTCCAGCAAGGCAGCGCGCATTACCCCGGCCACGCCGCAACGCGCCAGGTCGGCGGTGTACAGCACGCCATCGCGCACCACGAACAGGTTGCTGTAGACACCTTCGATCACGCGCCCGGATACATCACGCATCAAACCTTCAGCGTACTCGGCGCCCTGCCACTCGGCCCGTGCCAGTACCTGCTCCAGGCGATTGAGGTGCTTGAGCCCGGCAAGCAAGGGTTGCTCGGCCAGGCGGGTCTGGCAGGCAAACAGCCTTACCCCCTGCTCGGCGTTCTGCGGCGGGTAGCTGGCGGCGGGGCTGGCCTGAAGAATGCGACGCGGCGGTGCACCGGCAGCCGGGGCATAGCCGCGCTGACTGTCGCCACGGGTGAGAATGAGCTTGAGCACGCCATCACCCAGCAAGCCGGCATAACGGCATACCTCGTCGCGGATGAGCGGATGATCGGCGTCGATCGCCAGGCGCTGGCAACCCAGCGCCAGGCGGTCGAGGTGATACGTCAGCAGTGAGGGCTGCCCGGCCCGCACGGCGATGGTCTCGAACAGACCATCGCCATAGGCCAGCCCGCGGCTGCCCAACGTCAGGGCGTCAGCCGGCAGGCCATCGACCCAGCTGTGCATCACTCGGCGAACCGGCGGAACACCAGCGAGCCATTGGTACCGCCAAAACCGAAGGAGTTCGACAGCACGACCTCGATCGGCATGTTGCGCGGCTGGTGCGGCACGAAGTCCAGGTCGCAGCCTTCATCCGGCTCATCGAGGTTGATGGTCGGCGGCGCCACTTGCCCATTGATGGACAGCACGCTGAAAATCGCCTCTACCGCGCCGGCAGCCCCCAGCAGGTGACCGGTCATCGACTTGGTCGAGCTCACGGCCAGCTTGTAGGCGTGCTCGCCGAACACCGACTTGATCGCTGCCACTTCGGCCAGGTCGCCGGCAGGCGTCGAGGTACCGTGGGCGTTGATGTAGCCGACTTCGCTGGGGTTCACGCCCGCATCGCGCAAGGCGTTGGCCATGCAGCGGGCCGCACCGGCGCCGTTGTCGGGTGGCGAAGTCATGTGGTAGGCGTCGCCGCTCATGCCAAAACCAACCAGTTCGGCATAGATGGTCGCGCCCCGCGCCTTGGCGTGCTCGAGCTCTTCGAGCACCAGCGCACCGGCACCGTCGGACAGCACGAAACCGTCACGGCCCTTGTCCCACGGCCGGCTGGCACGGGTTGGCTCGTCGTTGCGCGTCGACAGCGCACGCGAAGCGCCAAAACCGCCCATACCCAGGCCACAGGCCGCCATCTCTGCGCCACCGGCGATCATCACGTCGGCTTCGCCGTAGGCGATATTGCGCGCCGCCATGCCGATGCAGTGCGTGCCCGTGGTGCAGGCAGTGGCAATGGCGTAGTTGGGCCCCTGTACACCCAGGTGGATCGACAGGAAACCGGAAATCATGTTGATGATCGAGCCTGGCACGAAGAACGGCGAAATGCGCCGCGGGCCTTGCTCGTGCAAGGTCCGGCTGGTTTCTTCGATATTGGTCAGGCCGCCGATGCCCGAACCCATGGCCACGCCGATACGCTCACGGTTGGCATCGGTGACTTCCAGCCCGGCATTGCGCACCGCCTGGAACCCGGCCGCCAGGCCGTATTGAATGAACAGATCGAGCTTGCGGGCTTCCTTGACCGACAGGTACTGCTCGACTTCAAAGCCCTTTACCGAGCCGCCAAAACGGGTGGAGTAGGCAGACAGGTCAGTATGCTCGATCAGACCTATGCCACTGCGGCCAGCCAGAATGCCTTGCCAACTGCTTGGCACATCCGTGCCCAGTGGCGACAGCATACCCATACCGGTGACCACGACGCGTCTACGCGACACAGCACTCTCCTTATTCTATGGTCTACATCTCATGCAAAGAAAAAACCGCACGCCAGTAACGGCAGTGCGGTTTTTCCATGACAAGAAGCGACGACTACAAAGTCTTAAGCCTGGTGGCTGGTGACGTAGTCGATGGCTGCTTGAACAGTAGTGATCTTCTCGGCTTCTTCGTCAGGGATTTCGGTCTCGAATTCCTCTTCCAGAGCCATCACCAGCTCAACGGTGTCAAGGGAATCGGCACCCAGATCTTCTACGAAGGAAGCGGTGTTGACCACTTCTTCTTCTTTAACGCCCAGTTGCTCGGCGACGATTTTCTTGACGCGTTCTTCGATGGTGCTCATACCTAGTTTTCACTCCTAATGGATATATGTCAGGCAGCTGGCCGGTGTGTAAGTTTATAGAAAGACGCCCGCTTTTCAAGCGTAATGCATCCCTCGAACTTCACACCCACCTGCCGCCTAGAATTTGGTTGCAGCTTTATAACGGATTTTAGACAGCTCGTATGACATTTTTTTGAAGCAATCCGTCACATTTAACTACATGTACATCCCGCCGTTGACCGGGACAGTAGCACCGGTCACGTAAGCTGCGCCGTCAGAGGCCAGGAACGCAACCACTTTCGCGATTTCGTCGACCTGACCCAGACGACCCAGCGGAATCTGGTTTTGCAGCGCTTCACGCTGCGCCTCTGGCAGTTCGCGGGTCATGTCGGTATCGATGAAACCCGGCGCTACCGAGTTCACGGTGATCGCACGGGAGCCGACTTCACGCGCCAGGGCGCGGCTGAAGCCTTCCAGGCCGGCCTTGGCGGCGGCGTAGTTGACCTGGCCGACGTTACCCATGGCCCCAACGACCGAACCGATGCTGATGATACGACCCCAGCGCGCCTTGGTCATGCCGCGCAGCACGCCCTTGGACAGACGGTAGAGGCTGTTGAGGTTGGTATCGATGACGTCGAACCACTCGTCGTCTTTCATGCGCAGCATCAGGTTGTCGCGGGTGATGCCGGCGTTGTTGACCAGGATGGTCGGCGCACCGAACTGCACCTGGATAGAAGCGAGGGTGGCGGTGACCGACTCGTCGCTGGTCACGTTCAGCTCCAGCCCGGTACCGGCGATGCCGTGCTCCTTGAGGGTCGCGGCAATACGCTCGGCGCCGGAGGCGGACGTGGCGGTACCGATGACGGTGGCGCCCAGACGCCCCAGTTCCAGGGCGATCGCCTGGCCAATGCCACGGCTGGCGCCGGTGACCAGTGCAACTTTACCTTGCAGGCTCATGCAAGTTTCTCCTAAATCAGGCCAGCGCCGCACGGGTGGCGGCGAAAGCATCCGGGGTATTGAGGTTGAAGGTGTTCACGCCGTCGGCGCAGCGCTTGTTCAAGCCGGCCAGCACCTTGCCGGGGCCGCACTCGACCAGTTGCACCGCGCCATTGGCGGCCAGGGTCTGCACGCATTCGACCCAGCGTACCGGCTTGTACAGCTGCTCCAGCAGGTCGCGTTTGAGGGTATCGAGATCGCCAGCCACGCCCGCACTGACGTTCTGCACCAGCGGGATCTGCGGGGCCTGCCAGTCGATGGCGTTCACCGATTCGGCAAACCGCTCGGCGGCCGGGCGCATCAGCTCGCAGTGCGACGGCACGCTGACCGGCAGCGGCAGCGCACGTTTGGCGCCGGCGGCCTTGCAGGCTTCCATGGCGCGCTCTACAGCAGCCTTGGCACCGGCAATGACAACCTGGCCCGGGGAGTTGAAGTTGACCGCACTGACCACCTCACCCTGCGCAGCCTGAGCACACAGGTCCACGACCACGGCGTCATCCAGACCCAGAATCGCAGCCATGGCGCCCTGCCCGGCCGGCACGGCCTCCTGCATGAGCTCGCCGCGACGCTTGACCAGCTTGACCGCCTCACCCAGGCTCAGGCTGCCGGCAGCCACCAGCGCACTGTATTCACCCAGGCTGTGCCCGGAAACGAATGCAGGGCGCGCGCCACCTTCGGCCAGCCACAGGCGCCACAGGGCGATCGAGGCGGTCAGGATGGCCGGCTGGGTTTTGTCCGTCTGGTTGAGTTGTTCTTCCGGGCCCTGCTGGGTCAGTGCCCACAGGTCGTAACCGAGAGCCTCGGAGGCCTCACGGAAGGTATCGATGACCAGCGGGTACTGGGCGCCCAGCTCGGCAAGCATGCCGAGCGACTGCGAACCTTGGCCAGGAAAGACGAATGCGAGGGATGCAGACATTGAACAAGCCCCTAATGATCTTGTCGTCGAAAATAGCGCCCAGCCGGGGCTGAGCGCGAGAAAACTGACAATTGGATGGTAACGAGAACCAAGCGGTCACATTTATGCACGTCGTTGTGCCGATGCCTAAGGCAGCAGATCCTCCAGACGGCCGTGCAAGCGCTGCGGCAGGTTCTCCTGGATCTCGATCAGCGCCCGCTGTATCGCGCTCTGGAAACCCTGCACACCCGCCGAGCCATGACTCTTGATAACGATGCCCTGCAGGCCGAGAAAACTCGCGCCATTGTGGCGCGCCGGCGCAAGGTCGGCCTTCAGGCGACTGAGCAGCGGCATCGCCAGGGCCCCCACCGCCCGCGCCATCAGGCCACGCTTGAACAGCGCCTCGATGCGCCCACCGATCATGGTGGCCAAGCCTTCGCTGGACTTGAGCAGGATATTGCCGACAAAGCCGTCGCACACCACCACATCCGCTTCGCCACGGTACAGGCCATCGCCTTCGACAAAGCCGATGTAGTTGAGGCCGCGGGCATTTTGCAGCAGCGTCGCAGCCAGCTTGACCTGCTGGTTGCCCTTGATGTCTTCGGTACCGATGTTGAGCAGCGCCACACGCGGCCGGGAAATGCCCAGCGCTTGCGCCGCCACCGAGCCCATCACGGCGAACTGGAACAGGTGCTCGGCGCTGCAGTCGACGTTGGCCCCCAGGTCAAGCAGCTGGCAATAGCCGGTCTGGGTCGGTATGGCCGCCACCATCGCAGGCCGATCGATGCCGGGCAGGGTCTTGAGCACATAGCGCGACAACGCCATCAGCGCGCCGGTGTTGCCGGCGCTCACGCAGGCCTGCACCTTGCCATCACGCAATAGTTCGAGGGCCACGCGCATCGACGAGTCGGGCTTGCCACGCAGCGCCTGGGACGGCCGCTCGTCCATGCCGATCACTTCGCTGGCCGGCACAATATGCAGGCGCGCGCGATCCGCTGCCGACTGGCCAGCGATCAGATCTTCAAGGAGGGAAGGTTGACCGACGAGGGTCAGGTGCAGCGAGGGAGTAGCCGACAGGCAAGCAATGCTGGCCTGAACAATGCTGCGGGGACCGAAGTCCCCGCCCATTGCGTCAATCGCGATCTGAGCGGACAAGGATTACTCGTCAGCGCCCTTGTCGATCACTTTGCGACCACGGTATACGCCTTCTGGCGATACGTGGTGACGCAGGTGCACTTCACCAGTGGTTTTCTCTACGGACAGAGCGTTTTCCGAGAGAGCGTCGTGCGAACGGCGCATGTCACGGGCAGAGCGGGATTTTTTGTTCTGCTGAACAGCCATAATTGATTAACTCCTAAACGTTTGGGTCACGCTTTAACTGCGCCAATACACTGAACGGGTTGGACCGCGTTACCTCGTCCTTGCTCGGTTCGGGCTCATCGGCGCCCGCCGGCTGCTGGCATTCTTCCGGATGATGAGCAGGCACGATGGGCAAGGCGAGCAGAAGCTCTTCCTCGACCAATGCTTGCAGATCCAAAGGATCTTCGCCCAGTTCCAGCACGTCATAACCTTTCGGTAACGACTGGGTATTCGCACCCTCTTTCACCACAGCATATGTAGATTCGCTGTGGATCGGCAGGGTGACCAGCTCAAGACAACGCTGGCAAACCATCTTGACCTCGACGGTCAGAGCACTGTGGATAACCACGGTTTTCTGTTCGTCTCGCTCAAAATCGAATTTAGCCTGCACCGTACCGACATCGTCGGAAAGCGGGTCGCAGAGTCTCTCCAAATCGGCGAGTAGCAGCGTTCCTTCGAGAGAAACACCACGATCGGCCAATTTGCGCGGGTCAACGTGAGGTGGAATCGGGTCATTCAACATAGGCGCAGCATTCTAGGGATGCCCCCCGCCTCTGTCAAAGGAAATTCGGCCCCGTTCAACATGTTAGAATCGGCGCACCTGCTCAGGAGTTCATCATGCTGCCCTTGTTACTGGCTTCCAGCTCACCCTACCGGCGCGAATTGCTGGCGCGACTGCAACTGCCCTTTGCCTGGGCAGCGCCCGATATCGACGAACAGCGCATCGGCGAAGAGCCCGCCCCAGAGCTGGTCAAGCGCCTGGCCAGGCACAAGGCCGAGGCATTGGCTGCCAGCCATCCGGGGCATCTTATCATCGGCTCCGACCAGGTTGCCGTGCTGGGCGAACAGATTCTGGGCAAGCCACACACCTTCGAAAAGGCCTGCGAGCAATTGCTGGCTGCGAGCGGCAATCACGTCACCTTCCTGACCGGCGTGGCGCTGCTCAATACCCAGAGCGGCCATTGCGAGGTCGATTGCGTGCCATTTACCGTGCACATGCGCGAACTGGACCTGCCACGCATCGAACGCTACCTGCGCGCAGAACAACCCTACGACTGCGCCGGCAGCTTCAAGTGCGAAGGGCTGGGGGTGAGCCTGTTCCAAAGCACCCACGGCTGCGATGCCACCAGCCTGGTGGGACTGCCGCTGATCCGACTGGTCGACATGCTGCTCAAGGAAGGGGTGAGCATACCGTGAGGGCAAGCCAATACCAGCAATAAAAAACCGGCCATCTGGCCGGTTTTTCATTAATCAGCACACTCAGCGCAGTGCCGGCCCCTGAAAGCCCATCCACATGGCAAGGTGCTCGGCGACGCTGGCACCCAGGCGCTTGGAGAAGCGATCAAACGGCGACTCTTCGACGGTGAAATCAACCAGGGTCTTCTCCCCCACCACCTCACGCGCCACATAATCGGCATTGCCCAGGGCGTCCACCAGCCCCAGCTGCACGGCCTGCTCACCCGACCAGATCAGCCCGCTGAACAGCTCGGGATGCTCCTTGTCCTTGAGCCGCTCGCCGCGCCCCTGCTTCACACTGGCAATGAACTGCTTGTGGGTGGTGTCCAGCACACCCTGCCAGAAGGCCGTTTCGTCCGGTTTCTGCGGCTGGAATGGATCAAGGAAGGCCTTGTGCTCACCCGCCGTATAGGTACGACGCTCGACACCCAGCTTCTCCATGGTGCCGACAAAGCCGTAGCCAGCTGCCGTCACACCAATCGAGCCCACCAGGCTGGCCTTGTCGGCATAGATCTGGTCAGCCGCACTGGCGATATAGTAGGCACCCGACGCACCCAGGTCGCTGATGACCGCGTACACCTTGACCGACGGCTTGGCGGCCTGCAGACGACGAATCTCGTCATAGATGTAGCCAGACTGCACCGGGCTGCCGCCCGGGCTGTTGATACGCAGCACCACCGCCTTGGTCTTGGCGTCGTCGAAGGCCGCACGCAGGCTGGCTATCACGTTGTCGGCGCTGGCCGGCTCCTTGTCCGCAATGATCCCGCGCACCTCGATCAGCGCCGTATGGCTCGCGCCACGGGCGGCGGTCTTGTCGATATCCATCAGCGGCGAAAACAGGGCCAGGATGCCGAACAGGTACACGAACGTCAGCAGCTTGAAAAAAATACCCCAGCGCCGGGCCCGACGCTGCTCCTGCACGCCCGCCAGCAAGGTCTTCTCGAGCAGCTTCCAGCTGGTGCGCTCTTCGTTCTTTTCGGCGTCAGGCGCCTTCCACTCGTCAGTCATGCTCACCTACCCTGGAAATTCGATTGCAGCGGTTCGGCCTAGCCACGCCTGCAATTGTGAAAAGTGCTGTATGGACAAATGCGGCTCGTAAACGCTCAATGCCTCGAGCGACAGCGCCCCATGCCCCACCGCCACCGAATGCATGCCGGCATTGCGCGCCATCAGCAGGTCGAACGACGAATCGCCCACCATCAACGCACGGCTCGCCGGCACCTGGCAATGGGCCAGGATCTCCTCGAGCATGCGCGGGTGCGGCTTGCCCATGGTTTCGTCGGCAGCCCGGGTAATGTCGAAGAACGTTTCCCAGCCATTGGCCACCAGCACCCGGTCCAGGCCGCGACGCGCCTTGCCGGTAGCGACTGCCAGGCGATAGCCATCGGCCCTGAACGACTCGAGGGCCTCGACCACGCCGGGATACAACGGCGACGGCTGGGTATCCAGGGCCATATAGATGTCGGCGTAATGCTGACGAAACGCCATGACTTCAGGCTGATCCAGATGCGGGTACAGCGTGCTGATCGCCTCGGGCAGCGCCAGGCCGATGATGCCCTTGACCGCCTCGTCCGAGCACAGCGCATAGCCGGCACGCTCGGCCGAGCGATGCATCGCTTCGACGATGCGCCCGATCGAATCGGCCAGCGTGCCGTCCCAATCGAAGATCAGCAGGTCGTAATCACGGCGCACTCAAACGCTCCACGGTCTTGGCCCACATGTCGTCCACCGGCGCCTCCAGCTTCAGCTCGCCGCCATCGGGCAACGGCACGGTCAGCGCATAGGCATGCAGGAACAGGCGCTTGCCGCCCAGCTCGCGGATCTCGCGAGTGAAATCCTCGTCGCCATACTTGCTGTCGCCGGCGATGCAATGCCCGGCATGCAGGGTATGCACGCGAATCTGGTGGGTACGGCCAGTAATCGGGCGTGCCTCGACCATGGTCGCGAAATCGCCGAAACGGCGCAGCACGCGAAACAGGGTGAGCGCCTCCTTGCCTTCGTCGTTGATTTCCACCATCCGCTCGCCGGAACGCAGGTTGCTCTTGAGCAGCGGCGCATTGACCTGCTTCTTGGCCGTGGCCCAGTGACCACGCACCAGCGCCATGTAGCGCTTGTCGACGCCGTCACCGCGCAACGCGGCATGCAGATGGCGCAACATGCTGCGCTTCTTGGCGATCATCAGCAGACCGGAGGTATCGCGATCGAGCCGATGCACCAGCTCCAGCTCCTTGGTATCCGGGCGCAACTGACGAAAGGCTTCGATCACACCGTAGTTCAGCCCGCTGCCGCCGTGCACGGCGATGCCAGCAGGCTTGTTGAGCACGATCAGGGCCTTGTCTTCGTACACGATAGCCGCTTCGAGTCGCTGAAGCAGGCCCTGTGCCAGCGGCACCGGCTCGTCACGCTCAGGCAGACGAACGGGCGGCACGCGCACGATATCGCCGGCCTGCAATTTGTACTCTGGCTTGATCCGTCCCTTGTTCACCCGCACTTCGCCTTTGCGCAAAATGCGATAAATCAAGGTCTTGGGAACGCCCTTGAGTGCAGTGATCAGGAAGTTGTCGATCCGTTGGCCGGCAAGTTCCGGCGCGACCTCGATCAGCTGGACGCCGGAGGTCGGAGGGGTAGTAGTCGTCATTTGCGAATCATAACAATTTTTTATGGATTTGAAGCACTTAATGATTGCTGCTATAGTCGCGAACGCCGCCAAAAGCGGCTGGCCAGCGGACCAATGGCTTTGAGCCGGCCCTGACCTACGCAATTCTCGAGGACGCGAGGCCGTCCGACGGGGCTTTCGCCAGTTTACAGAAGTGCCTGGAATCGCTACCAGCGCCGATGAGAGAAGACCGATAAAAAACAACAAGAGCGGTGTTTGACCCTCCTGCACGTTTTTTTCGATGCCCACTCCTTCAGTGCAGTCGCTTTCACGCAGTCACGGCGAATGCTTCGGAAATACCAGCCTTAGCCATAGAAAGCGCGGGCTCCCGTATGGAGCTGGCGATAACTGCAACCCGTTGCGGATTCAGCGCGCGGCAGCACCCGAATTATCAGGGATACGTGTAGGGTGGAGATGCACAACCGTCGGACCGTGTAGCACTGCGTCCAGTCCACAGGCCCTCTGGCCCGCGACCGGACCCGGTCTTGATCAAGATGCCCCAGGGTGTCCACGGCCGAAGGCTGATTCCTCCTCCTGACTGAGTGCATTTGACACCACAGCTAGCAGGACGCGTCGTCGCGACTTCGGCAGCACTGGGCGACCAGTCCGACCGCAAGCCGCTGGACACGGGATGGTCCGCCACCCCTGACGCACCCTGACACCGACCGTGAGAAGTCGTGTGTGCCGAACGCCGTTTCCGGCAGCCCGGAAACCGACGGTACTACATGAAAAGAATGCTGATTAACGCGACTCAACCCGAAGAGTTGCGTGTTGCTCTGGTAGACGGCCAGCGCCTCTACGATCTGGACATCGAGTCCGGTGCACGCGAGCAGAAAAAAGCCAACATCTACAAGGGCAAGATCACCCGCATCGAGCCCAGCCTTGAAGCCGCCTTCGTCGATTTCGGCTCCGAGCGCCACGGCTTTCTGCCCCTCAAGGAAATCTCCCGCGAATACTTCAAGAAGTCGCCCGAAGGCCGGGTGAACATCAAGGAAGTGCTGAGCGAAGGCCAGGAAGTCATCGTCCAGGTCGAGAAGGAAGAGCGCGGCAACAAGGGCGCCGCCCTGACCACCTTCATCAGCCTGGCCGGTCGTTACCTGGTCCTGATGCCTAACAACCCGCGTGCCGGCGGCATCTCCCGTCGCATCGAAGGCGAAGAGCGCAACGAACTGCGCGAAGCGCTCAACGGCCTGGTTGCCCCTGCCGACATGGGCCTGATCGTTCGCACTGCCGGCCTGGGCCGCAGCAGCGAAGAGATGCAGTGGGACCTGGACTACCTGCTGCAACTGTGGACCGCCATCAAGGAAGCGTCCCTCGACCGCGCAGCGCCGTTCCTGATCTACCAGGAAAGCAACGTCATCATCCGCGCCATCCGCGACTACCTGCGCCAGGACATCGGCGAAGTGCTGATCGACAGCGTCGACGCCCAGGAAGAAGCCCTGACCTTCATCCGCCAGGTGATGCCGCAGTACGCCAGCAAGATCAAGCTGTACGAAGACAGCGTGCCGCTGTTCAACCGCTTCCAGATCGAAAGCCAGATCGAGACCGCCTTCCAGCGCGTCGTCGACCTGCCATCGGGCGGCTCGATCGTGATCGACCCGACTGAAGCCCTGGTGTCCATCGACATCAACTCGGCGCGCGCCACCAAAGGCAGCGACATCGAGGAAACCGCCCTGCAGACCAACCTGGAAGCGGCCGAGGAAATCGCCCGCCAACTGCGTCTGCGTGACATCGGTGGCCTGATCGTCATCGACTTCATCGACATGACCCCGGCCAAGAACCAGCGCGCCGTCGAAGAAAAGGTGCGCGAGTGCCTGGAAGCCGACCGTGCCCGCGTACAGGTCGGCCGCATTTCGCGCTTCGGCCTGCTGGAAATGTCCCGCCAGCGCCTGCGCCCTTCCCTGGGCGAAAGCAGCGGCATCGTCTGCCCGCGCTGCAGCGGCACCGGCATCATCCGTGACGTCGAGTCGCTGTCGCTGGCAATCCTGCGCCTGATCGAGGAAGAAGCCCTGAAGGATCGCACTGCCGAGGTGCGTGCCCAGGTGCCGATCCCGGTCGCCGCGTTCCTGCTCAACGAAAAACGCAACTCGATCACCAAGATCGAACTGCGCACCCGGGCGCGTATCGTCATTCTGCCGAACGACCACCTGGAAACCCCGCATTTCGAAGTGCAGCGCCTGCGCGACGACAGCCCGGAAGCCCTGAACAACCAGTCCAGCTACGAAATCGCTGCGACCGAAACCGAAGAAGTGCAACCGGCTGCCGCCACCCGCACCCTGGTTCGCCAGGAAGCCGCGGTCAAGACTGCACCGGCCCGCGCCAATGCTCCGGTACCGGCTCCGGAAGCCCCTGCTGCCCCAGCCGCCCCGGTACACGCCCTGCCAGAGCCAAGCCTGTTCAAGGGCCTGGTCAAGTCGCTGGTCAGCCTGTTCGCCGGCAAGGAAGAACCTGTGGCCGCCGCACCGGTGGTAACCGAGAAGCCTGCCACCGAGCGTCCTCAGCGCAACGAGGAGCGTCGCAACGGTCGCCAGCAGAGCCGCAACCGCAACGGTCGTCGCGATGAAGAGCGCAAGCCACGCGAAGAGCGTGCCGAGCGCGCGCCACGTGAGCCGCGTGAAGAACGCCAGCCTCGCGAAGCCCGTGAAGAGACCTCGACCCGCGAGGAACGCGCACCACGCGCCCCGCGTGAAGAACGTCAGCCGCGTGCCCCACGCGAAGACCGTCGCCCACGCGAAGATCGCCCGGTACGCGAACTGCGTGAGCCTCTGGATGCCACCCCGGCCCCGGCCGTCCGCGAAGAACGTCCTGAGCGCGCCCCGCGCGAAGAGCGTCAGCCGCGTGAAGAGCGTGCACCGCGTGAAGAGCGCGCACCACGTGAAGAACGTGCCCCTCGCGAGGAGCGCGCACCGCGTCCGCCACGCGAAGAGCGTCAGCCACGCCCGGCCGAGCCGGTCGAGGATGCGGCCGAAGAGCAACTGCCAAACGAAGAGCTGCTGCAGGATGACAACCAGGAAGGCGCCGAAGGCGATCGTCCACGTCGTCGCTCGCGCGGTCAGCGTCGTCGCAGCAACCGTCGTGAGCGTCAGCGTGATGCCAACGGCAATGTGGTCGAAGGCAGCGAAGACGGCACCGAAGAAGGCGCCGAACAAGCTGGCGAACAACCTGCTGCCGCGGAAAAACGTAGCGAAGGCAATGCGCAGCCTTCGGGCGTGGAACTGGCTGCCGGCCTGGCCGTGACTGCCGCCGTTGCCACCAGCAACATCAGTGCCGACGCCGAGGCCCAGGCCAACGCTCAGGCCGAGCGTGCAACTGCTGCTGTCGATGACACCCCAGCCGTCGTGGCCGAAACGCCTTTCGAGGCCGGCACCGTCGAACCAGTGGTTGTCGAAACCAGCACCGAGTCGAACGAAACCGTTCAACAGCCCGCTGCCGAAGAAGCTGTTGCTGAACAAGCGGCCATCGCCCCTGTGATCGAACAACCGTTCGAAGCACCGGTGCAGGCAGTCGAGTCGAGCATCGAGCCTGTCGTCGAAGTTGCTCCGCAACCAGTCGAGGCCCAGATCGAGGCCGAGGCCAAGGTAGAGGCTCTGGTGGAAGCACCGGCTCAAGCCCCTGAGCAGGCGCCAGCTGTCGAAGCGCCCGTCGAGGCACCTGTAGCTGCCGAGCCGGTCATCGCCCTGCCGAGCGAGCCTGAAGTGCCGGCTGCAGTCGAAGCCGAGCCGGTCATTGCCGCTGAGCCAGCACCGGTCGCCGAGGCACAGGCACCGATCGCCGAGCCTGCCGAGGTTGAGGCACCGGTCGTCACGCTGGCCAACGGCCGTGCACCGAACGACCCGCGTGAAGTGCGTCGCCGCAAGCGCGAAGCTGAAGCCGCAGCGGCCGCTGCTGCCGAGCAGTCGCAGGAAGCTGCAGAAGAGCATAAACCGCTCGTCTGACGGCCATTAAAAAGCCCCGCCAGTGCAAACTGGCGGGGCTTTTTACTGCCTGCTGCCTGGTGGTGGATGTGTCACCGACAACGCCGAACCCGCAGGAATCGGCGCTGCCAGCAAACAAGCCGCCCAGTCAATACAAGTTGGGTTCCATCTCCAGCGCAACGCCGAAGCGCGCCAGCACATCAGCCTGAATCCGCTGCGCCAGCGCATGCAACTGCTTGCCACTGGCCTGCCCGTAGTTCACCAGCACCAGCGACTGCAAACGGTGCACCCCGGCATCGCCCTCGCGAAACCCCTTCCAGCCCGCCTGCTCGATCAACCACCCCGCCGCCAGCTTCACCTGACCATCGGCCTGTGGATAACCTACCGCATCCGGATACGCCTCGCGCACGCGCTGCGCCAGTTCGGCGCTCACCACCGGGTTCTTGAAGAAGCTTCCGGCATTGCCCAGCTCGGCCGGGTCTGGCAGTTTTTCGCGACGAATGCTGCAGATGGCATCGCTGACATTCTGTGCGGTCGGCTGACCGATGCCCTGCTCACTCAGCCGCTGGCGTACCGGGCCATAGTCCAGGTGCAGGTGCTCGGCGCGATTGAGCACGAAGCGAACCCGCAGGATCAGCCAGCGCCCGGGATTACGCTTGAACACACTGTCACGGTAGGCAAAATCACACTGTTCCAGCGCGAACTCGTGCAACTGGCCGGTTTCCCGATCCAGTGCCGTCAGCCCGGCAAACACGTCCTTGATCTCCACGCCATAGGCGCCGATGTTCTGCATCGGCGCCGCCCCGACGGTACCGGGGATCAGGCTGAGGTTTTCCAGCCCCGACAGTCCCTGGGCCAGGGTCCACTGCACGAAGGGATGCCAGGGCTCACCCGCCTCTGCCTCGACCACCACGCGCTGGCCATCATCCGACAGTATCCGCACACCGACACTGGCCATGCGCAGCACCAGCGCCTGGATATCGGCAGTCAGCAGCAGGTTGCTGCCGCCACCGATCACCAGCACCGGCAGGTGCTGTTCGGCTGCGTGCGCCAGCAGCTGGCGCACTTCGTCATCGTTGTGTGCCTGGGCGAAATACTGCGCCTTCACCTCGATTCCGAAGGTGTTGTAAGGCTTGAGTGAAACCTGCGATTGCACCTGCACGCTCATAGCCGGCCCTTCAGCTCGACCACCAGCTTGCTACAAGCCAGCTCAATGAGATCAAGCACCTGTTCGAAGCCCTCTTCGCCGCCGTAGTAAGGGTCGGGCACTTCATCCAGCTCACCCTCGTAGCGGCGCAGGAACAGGTCCAGTTCGGCGGTACCGGCAGACGGTTGCAGCGCCTTGAGGTGGCCGAGATTGCTGGTGTCCATAGCCAGGATCAGGTCGTACCGGCTGAAGTCCTGCGCGCTCACCTGCTGTGCACGCTGTGCGGACAGGTCGTAGCCGCGCGCCAGCGCAGCGCGGCGGGTTCGGCTGTCGGGCGGCTTGCCCACATGCCAGTCTCCCGTACCCGCCGAGGCCACTTCGACCTGATCCTCGAGGCCTGCCAGCTTCAACTGATGGCGCAACACGCCCTCGGCCGTCGGCGAGCGGCAGATGTTGCCCAGGCATACGAACAGGACGCGCATCAGGCCTCCAGCAAGCGCCGAACGCGCTCCAGGTCTTCAGGTGTGTCGACGCCCACAGGCGGCGCCTGCAAGGCATCGGCCACGTGGATGCGCACGCCATTCCACAGCGCACGCAACTGCTCCAGCGACTCGGTCTGCTCCAGGCCGCACGGGCCCCAGGCGACGAAGTCCTGCAACAGGCCTGCGCGATAGGCGTACATGCCGATATGCCGGCGATAAGGCACACTCGCCGGCAATTGCTCGCGGCTCTGGGCAAACGCATCACGCGCCCACGGCAAGGGCGCACGGCTGAAGGTCAGGGCCAGGCCGTTGCGGTCGGTGCTCACCTTGACCGCATTGGGGTTGAACAGCACTTCGACGTCTTCGATCGGCTCGGCCAGCGTGGCAATGCCCGCTTCAGGATGCGCCGCCAGGTTGGCCGCCACCTGGTCGATGATCGCCGGGGGAATCAACGGCTCGTCACCCTGCACATTGACCACGATCGCATCTGCCGACAGGCCCAGCTGGGTGGCGACTTCGGCCAGGCGGTCGGTGCCCGACTGGTGGTCCTCACGGGTCAGCAGCACCTCGGCGCCAAACCCCTGGCATGCAGCGACGATGCTCGGGTCATCGGTGGCAATCACCACGCGGGTGGCGCTGCTTCTGCGCGCCTGCTCCCAGACGTGCTGCACCATCGGCTTGCCGGCAATCGACAGCAATGGCTTGCCCGGCAGACGGGTGGAGCGCAGGCGCGCTGGAATCACAACGGTGAAATCCAGGCTCATTTGTCCAGGCGCTCGTCATCGGTCAGGGTTCGGGCTTCGCTCTCGAGCATCACCGGGATACCGTCACGAATCGGGTACGCCAGGCCGGCCCCCTTGCTGATCAGCTCGGTCTTGTCGGCGCTGAGCTTGAGCGGGCCTTTGGTGATCGGGCAAGCAAGGATGTCGAGCAATTTGGTGTCCATGGATATTCCTCAGGCCTGTGGCCGGAAAAAGAAAATGTCAGGGCTGGCGAGGCCCGGGCAGCAGACGCGCCAGCTGCGCGTCGAGCCAGGCCACGAAGGCCGGCGAAGGCAGTGCGTCGACCGCAAGATACCACCAGTCATCGGCGGCGAAAGCACGGCATTTCACCGCATCCTTCTCAGTCATGACCAGCGGCAATGACGGGGTGAAGCTCAGGGCCTGGGCGTTGTACGCCGCATGGTCGGCAAACGCATGCGGCACAGGCTGCCAGCCCAGCCCCTGCAGGGTGTTGAAAAATCGCTGAGGGTTGCCGATGCCGGCCACAGCGTGCAATGCCTGGCCCGGCGCAAAATGCTCAAGGCCTCGTCGCTCGCCGCTGCGCAGGTTGACCAGTGCCGTAGGGGCCAGGGTGAAGGCAAAGCCATCATCACGGTCGCTGAGGGCGCCGTTGTAGAGCACGGCGTCCACTTCATCCAGGCGCTCCACCGGCTCACGCAGCGGCCCGGCAGGCAGGCAGCGGCGATTGCCGAGGCCGCGGGCCGCGTCGATCAGCACCAGCTCGAGATCACGCGCCAGGCGGTAGTGCTGCATGCCGTCGTCGCACAGGATCAGGTCCAGCGGCTCGGCGTCGAGCAAGGCCCGCACGGCCTGGCTGCGATCGGGGTCGATCATCAGCGGCACGCCGGTGCGCTGCACGATCAGCAAGGGTTCGTCACCGGCCTGTTCGGCCGGTTGATCGGCACGCACGCGCCACGGCAGTTGCGGCGCAGTGGCCCCATAGCCTCGGCTGACCACCCCCACGCGCAGGCCGCGCTGGCGACAGTGCTCGATCAGAAACAGGATAAGCGGGGTCTTGCCGGTGCCACCCACGGTGATGTTGCCCACCACCAGCACCGGCACCGGTGCGCGATAGATGTCGCCCTGCCCGGCCAGAAAACGCTCGCGCTTGCCCCGCACCACCCGACGGTACAGGGCCTCGAGCGGGCGCAACAATACCAATGCCGGGTGGCCGGCATACCAGGCATGCAACAGGCGATCGGCAAGCGCCATCAAGGTGTCCCCTGGGCGGCCTCGACCGTGGTCATGCGCAACTGGCTGAAGCCGAGCTTGCCAGCGGCATCCATGGCGGTGACCACGGCCTGGTGCGGAGTCTTGCCGTCAGCGCTGATCGACAGCGGCATCTTGGTGTCGCCCTGTGATTCCTTCTGCAGGGCCTCGGTCAGGGTGCCCAGGTCGCTCTTGGGCAACAGGTGGTTGTTGACCGAGTACACGCCTTCGGCGCTGATGGTGATTTCCAGCTGCTTGGCCTCGGTGTCGGGCGCCGGAGCGCCGCTGACCGCCTCGGGCAGTTCGACACGCAACTGGGTTTCACGGGTGAAGGTGGTGGTCACCACGAAAAACAGCAGCAGGATGAACACCACGTCGATCAGCGAAGCGAGGTTGATGTCCACGGTCTCCCGTGGCTTGCGCCGGAATTTCACGCCTTGCCCTCGCTCAGGTCGACATCACGGTCCCCCTGGACCACTTCCACCAGCTTGATGGCCTCCTGCTCCATGCCCACCACCAGCTCATCGATGCGCCGTTGCAGGAAACGATGGAAGAATACCGCCGGGATACCCACCATCAGGCCGGCTGCGGTGGTGATCAACGCCTTGGAGATCCCCCCCGCCAATACCGAGGCATTGGTGGTCATGCCGGACCCGGTGAAGGCACTGAAGATATCGATCATGCCCAGCACGGTGCCCAGCAGGCCCAGCAGCGGCGCCATGGCCGCGATGGTGCCCAGTGCGTTGATGTAGCGCTCCAGCTCGTGGATGACACGGGCGGCGGCTTCCTCGATGCACTCCTTCATGATTTCGCGACCATGGCGGGAGTTGGCCAGGCCTGCGGCCAGGATCTCGCCCAGCGGCGAGTCGGCGCGCAGGGTCTTGAGCTTCTCGCTGGTGAGCTGTTTGTCCTTGATCCAGCGCCACACCTGGCCGAGCAGGTGCGGCGGGGTGACACGACTGGCGCGCAGGGTCCACAGGCGTTCGGCGACGATAGCCATGGCAGCGATGGAACTCAGAATGATCGGCAGCATCATCCAGCCACCGGACTTGACCAATTCCCACACAGTAGCGACCCCCTCGAAAAAGTCCGCCACTTTACCATAGGGGGCCACGGGGCCGAACAGCGTCATGTCGGCTCCCGCCAGAAGCGCCGCTGGCTGCGTTGCCCGACCGCCTGGCCAAAGCTGCCCAGCACCAGGCGCACCGCCCCGTGCAGGGCGCTGTCGTGCACGGTGATACCCAGCGCCTGGTAACGCGCCATCACCTGTGCGTGCGGATGCCCGAATGCATTGTGGCGCCCTCGCGAAATCAGCACGCCCCGTGGCCGGGTTCGCTCGAGAAAGGCCTGGCTCGACGAGGTGCGGCTGCCATGATGGGGCGCCTGCAACCAGTCGACCGGGTCGGCTGTCGACTCGCGCAGCCAGGCGCGCTCGGCCTGGGCATCGATGTCACCGGTAAGCAGCAGGGTTTCCCCGCCGGCATCCACGTGCAACACACAGGAGCGCTGATTGCTGTCGCCGGCCTGCTGCCAGCGCCACAGGCTGAAGAGCACGCCATCCCACTGCCATTGCTCGCCACTGGCGCAGGCCTGGGCCTGCAGTTGCCCGGGCAGCTCATCCGGGTCGCCGCCCACCACACGCACCAGCGGCACGCTGCGCTGCACCGCCAGGGCGCCGCCGGCATGGTCGGCATGGGCATGGCTGATCAGCGCCAGGTCCAGCTCGCGCACCCCCAGCTTGCGCAGAGTCGGCACGACCACCCGCTCACCCAGGTCGCTGCCACGGGTGGCCGGGCCTGCGTCATACAGCATCGCATGGTGACGGGTACGCAGCACAAACGCCTGGCCCTGGCCGACATCCAGCTGCCACACCTCCAGTTGCCCATGGGCGATCTCGTTGCGAGGCGCACAGCCGGCCAGCAGCAGCAAGGGCCAGCCCAGCACCCGCATCGGCAGCCCGCCCGGCAACAGCAGCAGTACCGCGCCACCGCCCACCATCAACCATGCCCATATCGGCAAGGCGACCGGTGTCCAGGCCGGTTGCCAATGTGCCACCTGTGCCAGTGTCCAGAACAAGGCTGCCAGCGATCCTCCAGCCAGCCACAACAGGGCCTCCCCCAGCAACGGGAGCCCCTGCAGCAGTGTGCCGGCCAGCGCCAGGGGCAACACCGCGATACTGACCCAGGGCACCGCAACCAGATTGGCCAGCGGTGCCGAGAGACTGATCGGCAGCCCCAGCGCCAGCAGCACCGGCAACAGGCCGATCGCGATCAGCCATTGGGCCCGGCACCATGCCAGCCAGGGGTTCCAGGCCCCCAGCCGGCCGCCGAACACATACACCAGCACCGCCACCGCTGCGAACGACAGCCAGAACCCCGGCTGCAGGCTGGCCAATGGCTCCACCAGCAATACACCGTTGAGGGCAAGCAGCAAGGGAATCCAGGCCCCAAGGTGGCGAAAACGCAGGCGCCACAACAGCACCACCGCCAGCATGATGCAGGCGCGTCGTACCGGTACCTGAAAGCCCGCCATCAAGCCGTACGCCAGGGCCGCCGCAAACGCCAGGCCGCACGCCCAGGGTAGCCAGGGCAGCGCCCTGGGCCATGCCCCCACACGTGCCAACCCGGCCACCAGGCCGTACACCAGACCGGCCAGCAAGCCGATGTGCTGACCGGAAATCACCAGCAGGTGCACCGTGCCGGTTGCCTGGAGCACCTGCCAGTCCTCCTGTGCCAGCGCCCCGCCGTCACCCAGCACCAGCGCCGCCAGCGCACCTTCGCGCCCATGGGCCTGAGCCCCGAGCAGGCGCTGGCGCACCGAATCACGCCACGCATGGCTGGCCGGGGCCAGTCGTTCACCTGCCCTTACGCGGCCGGTGGCACCGATTCGCCGAGCCAGCATGGCCGCTTCCTGGTCAGGCCCATGGGGGTTGAGCAGGCCGGAGGGGCGCTGCAGCTGCACCGCCAGGCGCCAACGCTCGCCACTGTTGACCGGCGGCCCGCCAAACCAGCTCAGGCTCAGCCGCTGCGGCAACTGGGCGCGGCGCGAGGAGGCTTCGGCCAGCTCGAAACGCACCGAATGTGGGCCCTGCTGCGCCAGGCCCACTACCCGACCTTCCAGCCACAGGGTGCGCCCCTCCAGCTCGGGCCGCAGTCGATCGTCCAGCGCCCATTGCGCCGAGCAACAGGCCCAGGCAAAACCAAGCAGGAACAGACCGGGCACTGCCCATCGACACACCAGGCATAACATTCCCGTTATGCCGATGCCCCAGAGCCAGCCGACCGACGGCAAGGCAGGTAGCACGTTGAGCGCCAACAGCCCCAAGGCCAGCGCCAACATCCTTGTGCGCATGGGTAAAGCTCCTGAGCAGATCTCACCCCAGAGGCTTAGATCACCCAGGCCCGCACCTTGCTTATTAATTGTCACAAAGTCTGAATTGGCGCTGTTTACAATCCGTGCATACTGGCCACTTCAGAACGCCGAGAGCCCACATGCCGCGTCGACTTTTCAAACGCTACATGCCAGATCCGACGAGCATTCGGGAACATAAATCCTTACGCTTTCTCGGCCGGCTGCTGCACGACCCCAACCTCTGGCACCTGAATCGCCATTCGGTGGCACGGGCCATGGCCGTAGGCCTTTTCGCAGCCTTCATCCCTATCCCGATGCAGATGCTGCTGGCCGCCAGCCTGGCGGTTCTGGTGCGTGGCAACATGCCCATCGCCGTCAGCCTGGTGTGGCTGACCAACCCCATCACCATGCCGCCGGTGTTCTACTGCACCTACCAGGTGGGGGCATGGCTGATGCAGATACCGCCACGCACGCTGCCTGAGGAACTCACCTTCGAATGGATCACCGACCAGCTGTCGACGCTGTGGCAGCCCTTTCTGCTGGGCTCGGTGGTGTGCGGCGTGCTGCTGGGGGCGCTGGCCTACTGCCTGACCATGCTCTACTGGCGCTGGTGGGTGGGCAGGCAGTGGCGCAGGCGCAAGCAGAAATCAGCTGCGCATTCCTCGCCCGCTGACCAGTAGGCGCACGCAGCCGATGTACAGCACCGCGGTGGCCACCAGCATGAAGGTGATGGCCACGCCGATGCGGATGTCCGAGACGCCCAGGATGCCGTAGCGGAACGAGTTGACCATGTGCAGCACCGGGTTGGCCAGCGACACGGTCTGCCAGAATGGCGGCAGCAGGGTGATGGAGTAGAACACCCCACCCAGGTACGTCAGCGGCGTGAGCACGAAGGTCGGGATGATCGAGATGTCATCGAAGTTGCGCGCAAACACTGCGTTGATGAAGCCCAGCAGCGAGAAGATCGTCGCGGTCAGCACCACCACCAGCACCGTCACGCCCAGGTGATGCACCTGCAGATGGGTGAAGAACAGCGACAGCAGGGTCACGATCACTCCCACCGCCAACCCGCGCAGCACGCCGCCCAGGGTGTAGCCGATGAGGATGGTGTGCGGCGACACCGGCGACACCATCAGCTCCTCGATCGAACGCTGAAACTTGCTGCCGAAGAAACTCGACACCACGTTGCCGTAGGAGTTGGTGATCACCGACATCATGATCAGGCCCGGCACGATGTACTCCATATAGGTGAAGCCACCCATGTCGCCGATCTGCCGGCCGATGAGGTTCCCGAAGATCACGAAGTACAGCACCATGGTGATCGCCGGGGGCAGCAGGGTCTGCGGCCAGATCCGCGTGAACCGCCGCACTTCTCGATAGACGATGGTATTGAGGGCAACCAGGTTGGCGCGCAGTTCCGAACTCATACCGCCACCTTCGCCAGGTTTTTTTCCACCAGGGACACGAACAGCTCCTCGAGACGATTGGCCTTGTTGCGCAGGCTCAGCACCTCGATGTTCTGCAGGGCCAACTGGCCGAACAGCGCGGTGATGCCCACGTCCTTGTCCACCTGCACTTCCAGGGTGTGCGGGGTGATCAGCCGGCACGGGTAGCCGGCCAGTTGCGGCGCCTGGGCCAGGTCATGCTTGAGGTCGAGCAGGAAGGTCTCCACATGCAACGTGCCCAGCAACTGACGCATGCTGGTGTTCTGCACGATGGTGCCGTGGTCGATGATGCCGATGTTGCGGCACAGCTGCTCGGCCTCTTCCAGGTAGTGGGTGGTCAGGATGATGGTGATGCCCTTCTGGTTGAGCTCGGTCAGAAAGCTCCACATCGAACGGCGCAGCTCGATGTCAACGCCAGCGGTAGGCTCGTCGAGGATCAGCAGGCGCGGTTCGTGGATCAGCGCGCGGGCAATCATCAGGCGGCGCTTCATGCCGCCGGACAGCGAGCGCGATGGCACGTCACGCTTGTCCCACAGGCCCAGCTGGGTCAGGTACTGCTCGGCGCGCTCCCTGGCCACCTTCATCGGGATGCCGTAGTAACCCGCCTGGGTCACGACGATATCGAAGGTCTTTTCGAACTGATTGAAGTTGAACTCCTGGGGCACCACGCCGATGCAGCGCTTGAGCGCGGCTGGCTCTCGGTCCAGGTCATGGCCGAACACATTCACCGTGCCGCTGGTCTTGTTGACCAGGGTCGAGAGAATGCCGATGGTGGTGGATTTGCCGGCGCCATTGGGGCCGAGCAAGGCGAAGAAATCACCTTCGGCGACATCCAGGTCGATGCCCTTGAGGGCCTGGAAGCCATTGCCGTAGGTCTTGGTTAGCTGCCGAATGGACAGAGCAGAACTCATAGCAGGTCTACACACCAGGTTGAAGGGTTCACAAGGCAGGCGGTCAGACAGGGCCGACCGCGACGAATGTGGCCATGGTGCTTGCCCAGGCCACGCAAGTACAGTGAAGTGTATCGATATTGACTATCAGGGTAATCGACAGGTTCAGGTCAGCGCGGTCATTACCGCCGCCTGGTAGGCCGGCCGTTGCCTGAGGCGCTCGTACCACGCACGCAGGTGCTTCATTTCCGGACGCTCGATGGGCATCTCGAACCAGGCATACACGAAGCAGCCCAGCGGGATGTCGCCCATGCCGATCGCTTCCCCCGACAGGTAGGGTTGCATGGCCAGGGCCTGATCGGCGATCGACAGCAGTTCGGCGCATTGCTTGTGCGCGGCGTTGATCTGCACCCAGTCCTGCTGGTCAGACGGGGTACGCAGGATGCCCCAGAACAACGGGCGAAATGGCGTAGCCAGCGATGACGTGGTCCAGTCCATCCACTTGTCTGCGCTGGCCCGGGCCGCCGGGTCGGCGGGGTACCAGTCAGTGTTTGGGGCATACCGGCCACACAGGTAGCGCACGATGGTATTGGATTCCCACAGCACCAGCTCGCCATCCTCGATCATCGGCACCCGGCCGTTGGGGTTGAGGGCACGGTAGTGCGGCTCGTCGACCACGCCGAACTCGCCACCGGCATCGATCGACTGGTAACCCAGGCCCAGCTCCTGGGCGCACCACAGCGCCTTCCTGACGTTTGACGAGTTCTTGCGTCCCCAGATCTTCAGCATGACGACTCCTGACATAGGCGGTGGGCACTCAGTCTACCCGAGCTGGCGAGGCTGACAATCGCTGGCCCGCGGCCCGAAAACGCGAACTTCCACAGGTCACGTCCTGTCACTGTTCTGACGGGTTGTTTGGCACAGGCGGTCTAAGCTCTGTCGGATAGCTATTTCTGGAGCTCACGGAGGAAAGCATATGTTGCTGTTGTGGTTAGTGGTGCTGGTGGTCGGTATTGCCTACCTGGCGCACCGGCGGGTTGCCCCCCTGCCCGCACTGGGCGTGGTTGCCGTCTACCTGGTGGCGATGGGCGCATTCAGCCATGCCCCCGGCTGGCTGTTGACGATCTTCTGGCTGCTGCTGGTGGCCACTGCCGTGCCCCTGGTGCTGCCCGATCTGCGCCGCAAATGGCTGACTGCCCCGCTGTTCGGCTGGTTTCGCAAAACCTTGCCGCCGATGTCGCAGACCGAGCGCGAGGCCATCGATGCCGGCACGGTCTGGTGGGACGGCGAGCTCTTCAGTGGCCGCCCCGACTGGAACACCCTGCTGGCCTATCCCAAGGTGCAACTGAGCGCAGAAGAGCAAGCCTTCATCGACGGGCCCACCGAGGAGCTCTGCGCCATGGTCAGCGACTGGCAGATCGGCCAGGACATGGACCTTCCCGCCGAAGCCTGGGCGCACATCAAGACCCATGGCTTCTTTGCCCTGATCATTCCCAAGGAATACGGCGGCAAGGGCTTTTCCGCCTTCGCTCATTCACAGGTCGCGATGAAACTGGCCACCCGCAGCGGCGACCTGGCCTCCACCGTGATGGTGCCCAACTCGCTCGGCCCGGCCGAACTGCTGCTGCACTACGGCACCGACGAGCAACGCAACCATTACCTGCCCCGCCTGGCCCGCGGTGACGACATCCCGTGCTTCGCCCTCACCGGTCCGCTGGCCGGCTCCGACGCCGGCGCCATGCCCGACACCGGGGTCATCTGCAAGGGCCAGTGGCAGGGCGAGGAAGTACTGGGCCTGCGCCTGAACTGGGAGAAGCGCTATATCACCCTGGGCCCGGTGGCGACGCTGCTGGGTCTAGCGTTCAAGGCCTACGACCCCGATCACCTGCTGGGTGACAAGGAGGAGCTGGGTATCAGCCTGGCTCTCATCCCGACCGACACCCCAGGTGTCGAGATCGGTCAGCGCCATCTGCCGCTGGGCGCCGCGTTCATGAACGGCCCCAACAGCGGCAAGGACGTGTTCGTCCCGCTGAGTTTTCTGATTGGCGGGCAGGAGATGCTCGGCAAGGGCTGGATGATGCTGATGAACTGCCTGTCGGTGGGACGCTCGATCTCCTTGCCGGCAGTCGGTACCGGTGCCGCCAAGTACACCAGCCTGGTAACGGGCCAGTACGCACAGGTGCGCGAGCAGTTCAACGTACCGCTGGCCGCGTTCGAGGGCATTCAGGAGGCTCTGGCCCGCATCGGCGGCAATGCCTGGCTGATGGACAGCGCACGCATGCTCACCGCCAACGCGGTGGACCTGGGTGAAAAACCCTCGGTGCTGTCGGCGATCCTCAAGTACCACCTCACCGAACGGGGGCGCGAATGCATCCAGCACGCCATGGACGTGCACGGGGGCAAGGGCATCATCATGGGCCCGAACAACTACCTGGGTCGCAGCTGGCAGGGGGCACCGATCTTCATCACCGTCGAGGGCGCCAACATCCTCTCGCGCAACCTGATGATCTTTGGCCAGGGGGCGATTCGCTGCCACCCGTTCGTGCTCAAGGAGATGGCCCTGGCAGCACGTGAAGACCACGACCAGGCGCTCAAGGAGTTCGACGCCCTGCTGCTCAGGCATGTGGGCTTCGCGGTGGGTAACGCGGCCAGCACGCTGGTCCTTGGGTTGGGCCTGGGGCGCTTTGAAAAGGCACCCGGCGATGCATTGAGCCAGGGATACTTTCGCGCACTCGATCGCCAGGCGGCGGCCTTCGCCCTGCTGGCCGACCTGTGCATGATGCTGCTCGGTGGCGAGCTGAAACGCCGTGAGCGCCTGTCGGCGCGCCTTGGCGACGTATTGAGCAACCTGTACCTGGGTTCGGCAGCCCTCAAGCGCTACCACGATCTCGATTCGCCCGAGTACCTGCGGCCGCTGTTGCGCTGGGCCATGGAAGAAAGCCTGGGCCAGGCCGAAAAAGCCCTGGACCGCCTGCTCGACAACTTCCCCAATCGGTTCCTCGGTGGCGCGCTGCGCTTGGTGGTGTTCCCGTTCGGGCGCCGTCATACCGGCCCGTCGGACGAACTGGATGCCGAGGTTGCTGCGCTGCTGGGTCGCGCCAAGGGTGATCCGGCACTCGAACAACTGCTGGCTGGCTGCTATCGCCCCACCGATGCAAGCGACCCGGTGGGCGCGTTGCAACAGGCCAGCGACCTGCTAAGGGCCAGCGCCCCGCTGCACAAGAAGCTGCACCAGGCCCACAAGGGCGGCCAATTGGCGCCGGCTCCCGGCGAATCGCTGATCGACGCAGCCTTGCACGCCAACACCTTGCAGGCCGGCGAAGCTCAAAGCCTGCACGAGGCCGAAGCCGCACGGCGCCGTGTGATCGACGTGGATGCGTTCAGCAAGGACGAGCTGCTGCCCACCGAGGGCAAGGTGCGCTGAGCATCACTCCAACGGGACATCGGGCGCGGGGAGCCTTATACTCCCGCGCCCGATTTTGCTCTAGAGGATCGCCCGCATGGCCAACGCCACTGCTCAACTGGAATACCACCTCGCCCTGCTCACCCACCTGCGCACCATCCTTGCAGCCCTGGGTGAGGCCGAACAGGTACCGGAAGAAAGCCACGCGCTGTTTCTGGAGCGTTTCGACGACCTGATGCAACAGTTGCCGGTCGACCCGGAGAGCACCTACCTGGGTCAGGACCTCATCTGCCAGGTCATCCAGCGCTACCCGCAGATCGCGCACCTTATCCCCCGCGACCTGCTGTGGTTCTTTGGCGGCGATTGCCTGCACTACATGCCGGAAGAAGAACTGGCCATGTACCAGGAGCTGGAAGAACGCCGCTACGAAGCCGAGCAGAACGACGAACCGTTCGACTGGAACCAGGAGAAGCAGTTGTTGAGCATGTCGGGCGACGACAGTAAGCACTGATGCGCAAGCTACCTGTCAGCGCGACCAGCAGAACTGGCAGGTAGCCCTCATGACCACGTCCCGCACAAAGCGCATTCACATGACTGCGTGTGCTTGAACGGGCTCAGAAGAAAAAGTACACGCCGGTATCGAGCTCGAGTGCCGTTCGCACCTGCGCCTCCACCTTCAGCAGTGCACCTACCTCGGGGCAGGCTTCGATACAGGCCGACACCAACGCACTGAATGCCGCCAACTGCACAGTGCCTAGAATCCTTTCATCTTCATACTCGTCGATGTTCAGCGCCAGCGCTCGATTGGCCTGCGTGAACAGCCCCGATCGCCACACGGCTTCGAATTCCTCTGCATCCAGCTGAACATCTAGCAGGTCTGCGTCCGTACAGGTATCGGTATCCAGCCGCGACATGGCGCCTCGGCTCAACGGCACACAGATTATTTTCATGCTGCCCCCTGCCATCGCGCGGCGTTTTTTACGCAAAAAAAAACGCCGTTCATACGAACGGCGTTTTCTTTGAATTTGGAGCGGGAAACGAGACTCGAACTCGCGACCCCGACCTTGGCAAGGTCGTGCTCTACCAACTGAGCTATTCCCGCAAATGGCGTCCCCTAGGGGACTCGAACCCCTGTTACCGCCGTGAAAGGGCGGTGTCCTAGGCCACTAGACGAAGGGGACACTGCCTGAAACACCATGGTGTAGTGTTTCAGCTCCAGAAATACACCCGAAGATGCTTTCTGGTTTCACTCAGCCCTGCCCTGAAGCAAAGCTGCTTAAAATTGGAGCGGGAAACGAGACTCGAACTCGCGACCCCGACCTTGGCAAGGTCGTGCTCTACCAACTGAGCTATTCCCGCAATGGCGTCCCCTAGGGGACTCGAACCCCTGTTACCGCCGTGAAAGGGCGGTGTCCTAGGCCACTAGACGAAGGGGACACGCTACAACATTCACTCCCTGCCGCGTTTCGCTGTGTGCTTTACGCTGCAAGTGGCGCGCATTCTAGGGGTGCTTTGAGAAGTCGTCAACCCCTAGATATAAATTTATTTAAATCAATGACTTCGCCCTGCTTTACGCTGCCACGGAGGCCGCAGCGCGCCTGAGCCTTGACGATTATTTTCTGACGCGCATACGCGACGCGGCCCAGTGCTGGCGGCACCTCAAGGCAAAATGCCAGCAATCCGCCCTGCTCAACTGCCAAACAGCTCTATCCGGGCAAAAGCGAAGCCACTACACTCAAACGGCAAACCTTCCTGTATGAGGCGTTAACGGTGACACCACTTCTGATCACCCTGCTTATAGTAGCGGGTATCGCACTCTTGATCGTGATTGGCTACCTGAACAATGTAGTCGAGAGCAACAAGCTGGAACGAGCCCGCCTCAAGATCGAGCTGGCCGACCGCTTGCGTCGTTGTGGCGAAATCACCGAAACCTTTCCCGGCCAGTTGATGACCCCGGCACTCAAGCTGCTGCTGACCCGCCTCGAACTGAACCTGAATCAGCGCCGCCTGGCCCTGGACAAGCACAACCGTGAAATCCAGGCACGCATCAGCGAGCTCCAGGGCCTGATTGCCCTGGGCGATGGCATACCGGTGAACAACCCTCCCGGCCCGATCCAGACCGAAGCCCGTGCCAAGGATGTACGCTTTCTGCTCGAAGCCCTGCACAGCCAGGTGGTTCGCGCCTCCCAGGAAGGCTTCCTGCCGACCAACGAAGCCAAGTACTGGGTAAAGGAAATTCGCCATATCCTGGTGCTGCTGCACATCGAGTTCTTCAACAACCTGGGGCAGCATGCGCTGCAGCAGAACCAGCCGGGGCAGGCCCGCCTGGCGTTCGAACGGGGGGTGCAGTACCTGCGCAAGCAACCTGATCCGGTGCTCTACCGCGAGCAGCTCGACTATATGGACAAACTGCTGGCACGCGCCAACGCCATGGTACTGAGCCAGAACCAGCCAACCGAAGACGAGGTCAACCCACTGACCGAAGGGCTGAAGTCCGACACCGAAGAAGACTGGAAGAAGAAAGTCATCTACGACTGATTGCAACACAACCCATTCGCCAGCCCCCCCCGACAGGAGCCTTGCTGGCGAATGGGCGCAACGCCTCTACCCGCCTCAGCAGTCCGTCGAATCCAGGAAAACCCGCGCCAGACGCTCCAGCCCGGCCTGATCCTGCTCACCAAAGCGTGCAAGTACAGGGCTGTCCAGGTCCAGTACGCCGATCAGCGCTCCGTCCTTGACCAGAGGGATCACCAACTCGCTGTTGGAGGCGCTGTCACAGGCAATATGCCCCGGGAAGGCATGCACATCCTCCACACGCTGGGTCTGGCGTGTAGCCGCCGCAGCCCCGCACACCCCGCGCCCGAACGGGATGCGTACACACGCCACCTGCCCCTGAAACGGCCCCAGTACCAGCTCTTCACCGCGCGCCAGGTAGAAACCTGCCCAGTTCAGGTCTTCGACCTGGCTGTACAGAAAGGCGGAAAGCTGCGCAGCGTTGGCAATGAAATCCCGCTCCCCGTCCAGTAGTGCCTCCAGCTGCGCCGCCAGCAGGTCATAGCCGCACTGGCCGCCCCCCACTGCATTCAAATCGATCATTACTGTTGCTCCAGCAGTTTCAGGCCCACCCAATAGCGGGCAAATTGATAGGCGCAGCGGCCATTGCGATTGCCGCGGCCGGTTGCCCAGCGGATCGCGGCCTTGTCCAGCTCTTCATCCCGCGCCCAGACCAGACCTGGCGCCAGCGCCAACTGGGTGATCCAGTGCTCGACCACATCAAGGAAGTGCTCCTGGGTGAACGGGTAGAACGACAGCCACAGACCGAAGCGGTCCGACAGGGCAATCTTGTCCTCGACGGCCTCGCTGGGGTGCAGCTCGCCGTCGACCATCTTCCAGTTCTCGTTGTCGCTCTGCTTTTCCGGCACCAGGTGCCGACGGTTGGAGGTGGCATACAGCAGAACGTTGTCCGGCGCCTGCTCGAGGGAGCCGTCCAGCACGCTCTTGAGCACGCGGTAGTCGCCCTCCCCGGCCTCGAACGACAGGTCATCGCAGAACAGCACGAAACGCTGTGGCAGTTTGTGCAGTTGTTCCACCACCCGCGGCAGGTCCGCCAGGTGGTCACGCTCGATCTCGATCAGGCGCAGCCCCTGTGGGGCGTACTCTGCCAGCAAGGCACGCACCAGCGACGACTTGCCGGTGCCGCGCGAGCCCCACAGCAGCGCGTGGTTGGCCGGCATGCCGTCGATGAACTGGCGGGTATTGCGGCCCAGTTGTTCACGCTGCCTGTCGACACCGATCAGGTCGGTCAGGCGCATGTCCAGGCTGACCTCGAGCGGCAGCAGAAAACCGCTGCGCCCTTCGCGCTGCCAACGGGCAGCCAGGCACTGGGTCCAATCGATGCTGGGGCGCAATGCCGGCAGCAGCGGTTCCAGACGCGCCAATACCGATTCGGCGCGCTCCAGGAAAGCATTCAAGCGAGAGTCCACGTTATGTCCTCGACACAGATTCTTGGGAAAGCCTGAATGTGCGACAGTACCTGCCAGCTACCGGGGGTGATCGGCTATGCTTGCGCAGCGCACGGAAAGTGGAACTGGCTCGGGATACATGGATATCAAGTTCACCAATCGCCTGTCTTACAAGCAAGCCCGGCTGACGGTCCTGGTCGGTTTCATCCTGGGAACATTGCTCAGTCTCATCCAGATCGGCATCGATTATGCCAGCGAAGACGCCTCTATCAATCGCGAGATGCAGGCACTGCTGCAAATCAGCCACAACCCTGCCTCGCGCATTGCCTACAACCTCGATGCGGAACTGGCCAACGAACTGACCCTGGGCCTGCTCAAATCCCCCGCCATCACCCGTGCGCGCCTGATCGACAACACCGACAGCGTGTTGTCCGATGTGCAGCGCCCGCGCGAACAAAGCAGCTATCGGATGTTGAGTGATTTTCTCTTCGGCCAGAGCCGGCAGTTCCAGGATCGCCTGATGCTCGACCAGATGCCCAGCGAATACCTCGGCACCCTGTATCTTGAAGTCGACACCTTCGCCTTCGGCAGCCGCTTTCTGAAGCGGGCCGAAGTAACGCTGCTCAACGGGTTCGTGCGCAGCCTGGTGCTGACCGGCATCCTGCTGGCACTGTTCTATTTCATGCTGACCAAGCCGCTGGTGCGGGTGATCAGCGCCCTTAGCAACAGCAATGCACGCGCGCCCAACCAGAACAAGCTGGCCTTCCCGCCCGGTCACGAACAGGACGAGATCGGCGTGCTGGTCAAGGTCGCCAACCAGCAGTTCGTGAGCATGGCCACCGAGATCCAGCAGCGGCGCAACGCCGAAAACCGCCTGACCGACTACCTCAACGAGCTGGAAAACATCGTTTCGGCCCGTACCAACGAACTCAAGTCCAGCAACACCCGCCTGAGCCAGTCCAACGAGGAACTGGAGCAGGCGCGACGCCGAGCGCTGGACATGGCCCAGGCCCGTGCCGCATTCCTGGCCAACATGAGCCACGAGATCCGCACCCCGCTCAATGGTCTGCTGGGCATGATCGCGCTGTCGCTGGACAGCCCGCTCAACGCCGAACAACGCCAGCAGCTGTCCATCGCCCACGACTCGGGCAAGGTACTGGTGGAACTGCTCAACGATATTCTCGACCTGTCCAAGTTCGACGCCGGCCAGCTGGAGCTGGAGCGCATCCCCTTCGACCTCGGCGCCCTGGTGGAAGACACCGCCAACCTGCTGTCGCAGAACGCGGCGCCCAGCGTGGAGCTGACCTGCCTGATCGATCCGCAGTTTCCCAGCAGCGTGCTGGGTGACCCCACGCGGGTGCGCCAGATCGTCAGCAACCTGCTGTCCAACGCGCTCAAGTTCACCCGGTTCGGGCGTGTCGACGTTCGCCTGGGCACCTACCCCGGCGGCGTGCGCCTGGAGGTCTGCGACACGGGCATCGGCATCCCGCTGGAAGCCCAGGTCAGGATCTTTCAGCCTTTCACCCAGGCCGGTGCGGGCATTACCCGCCAGTATGGCGGCACCGGCCTGGGCCTGGCGCTGACCCGCAACCTCTGCGAAGCCATGCAGGGGCGCCTGAGCATCAGTTCGGAAGCTGGCTTCGGCAGCCAGTTCAGTGTCGAGCTGCCGCTGGCCTCCCACACCCCGGCGATTGCACCCGCCCCCCTGCGCGGCAAGGTGGTGGCGATCAGCAGCGCCAGCAGCGGCCTTGCCGAACTGCTGCAGAGCTTGCTGCCACGTTGGGGGCTGACGTACTCGCGCCATGACAGCATCGACAGCCTGGTCGACCTGGAGCCCGACCTGCTGGTCACCGACAACCTGGATGGCCTGTTCGGCCTGCGTCCGTCACTCAAGGCGCCAATCCTGCTGGTGACCGCCTATGGCAACTTCCTGCCGGGGGAAGAAGCCGCCCAGTTGGCACCGCTGCAGCAGCAGGCCCGCCGCTGGCCCGCAACGCCCTGTACCAGACCTTGCAGCGCATTCTGCAGGGCAGTGACGATGCAGGCCCGGTCGCCCAGGCAGGCACCCAGACCAGCGAGCGTCGTGCCCGCATCCTGCTGGTGGAAGACAACCCGGTGAACCAGCTGGTCGCCAAGGGCATGCTGGGCAAGCTGGGCTGCGAGGTGATCGTGGCCGCCCACGGCGGGGAGGCCCTGGAGCAGTTGGAGCAAGCCGCCTTCAACCTGGTGCTGATGGACTGCAACATGCCGGTGATGGACGGCTACGAGGCCAGCCGACGCATACGCCAGAGCGGACGCTGGCCCGACCTGCCCATCGTGGCACTTACCGCCAACGCCATGCCCGAGGAACGCGAACGCTGCCGGGCGGCAGGCATGAACGACTACCTGGCCAAACCCTTTCGCCGCGAAGAGTTGCTGGCGCTGATCGATCACTGGGTGCCGCCAACAGCCCCTGAAACCTAGCGCAGCAGCTTTTCGATATCGCCCGCCAGCGCCTCGGGCTTGGTGCTGGGCGCATAACGGCTCACGGCACCCGACTGCGGATCGACCAGGAACTTGGTGAAATTCCACTTGATCGCCTGCGAACCGAACAGGCCGGGAGCCCTCTGCTTGAGCGCGGCGAACAGGGGATGCGCGCCCGCCCCATTGACCTCGACCTTTCTGAACAGGGGAAAGCTCACGCCAAAGTTGGCTTCACAGAACTGCGATATCGCCAGCTCATCGCCCGGCTCCTGCTTGCCGAACTGGTTGCAGGGAAAGCCCAACACCACCAGGCCGCGCTCGCGATAGCGCTGCCATAGCGACTCCAGGCCCTTGTACTGTGGCGTGAACCCGCACTGGCTGGCGGTATTGACCACCAGCACCGCCCTTGCCGGGTAATCCGCCAGGGTTTTCTGCTCGCCCCGCAGGGTGGTGCAGGGAATATTGAGCAAACTGTTGTCGGCCATGACCGCGTCTCCTGCGTTCGGGTGGGTTACTGTCGCGGCACCAGGTCAAGGCACACCGAGTTGATGCAGTAGCGCAGACCGGTGGGCGGCGGGCCGTCGGGAAACACATGGCCCAGATGGGCATCGCAAGTGGCGCAGGTGACTTCGGTGCGAATCATGCCATGTGAGGTATCGCGGATCTCGACCATCGCGTTGTCGGCGATAGGCTCGTAGAAGCTGGGCCAGCCGCAGCCGGAGTCGAACTTGGCTCTGGAATCGAACAGCGGCTTGTTGCAGCAGATGCAATGGTAGACGCCATCGGTGCGGGTGCTGTTGTACTTGCCGCTGAACGGGCGCTCGGTGCCCTTCAGGCGGCACACGTTGTACTGCTCGGGGTCGAGCATCGCACGCCATTCTTCCAGAGTTTTCTCGATCTTTTCCATCACCAGGCCTCGCTGAATTAAAAACCCCGCACTGCGTCTTTTCGACAACGCGGGTGGCACGTATTATTGCGCCTCATCAGACGTCAGTCTGGCACCCGCGTTACACGCATTTCAAACGTTTTCACAGCGCAATGCGCGGCGATCTTTTCTAATCGGGATCACATCATGCAGGTCAGCAAATCGAACAAGCTCGCCAATGTCTGCTACGACATTCGCGGCCCGGTGCTCAAGCACGCCAAACGCCTGGAGGAGGAAGGCCACCGCATCCTCAAGCTGAACATCGGCAACCCGGCGCCCTTTGGTTTCGAGGCGCCCGACGAGATCCTCCAGGATGTGATCCGCAACCTGCCCACCGCCCAGGGCTACAGCGACTCCAAGGGCCTGTTCAGCGCGCGCAAGGCGGTGATGCAGTACTACCAGCAGAAGCAGGTCGAAGGTGTCGGCATCGAGGACATCTACCTGGGCAACGGCGTGTCCGAGCTGATCGTGATGTCGATGCAGGCCCTGCTCAACAACGGCGACGAGGTGCTGATCCCGGCCCCGGACTACCCGCTGTGGACCGCTGCGGTGAGCCTGGCCGGCGGCAACCCGGTGCACTACCTGTGCGACGAGCAGGCCGACTGGTTCCCCGACCTTGCCGACATCAAGGCCAAGATCACCCCCAACACCAAGGCCATGGTGATCATCAACCCGAACAACCCCACTGGCGCGGTGTACTCGCGCGAGCTGCTGCTGGGCATGCTGGAAATCGCCCGCCAACACAACCTGGTGGTGTTCTCCGACGAGATCTACGACAAGATCCTGTACGACGATGCCGTGCACATCTGCACCGCCTCGCTGGCCCCCGACCTGCTCTGCCTGACCTTCAACGGCCTGTCCAAGTCGTACCGGGTGGCGGGCTTCCGCTCCGGCTGGCTGGCGTTGTCCGGGCCCAAGCAGCACGCCCAGAGCTATATCGAAGGCATCGACATGCTGGCCAACATGCGCCTGTGCGCCAACGTGCCGAGCCAGCACGCCATCCAGACCGCACTGGGCGGCTACCAGAGCATCAATGACCTGGTGCTGCCGCCAGGTCGCCTGCTGGAGCAGCGCAACCGCACCTGGGAGCTGCTCAACGACATTCCAGGGGTCAGCTGCGTCAAGCCGATGGGCGCCCTGTATGCCTTCCCGCGCATCGACCCGAAGGTCTGCCCGATCTTCAACGACGAAAAGTTCGCCCTTGACCTGCTGCTGTCGGAAAAACTGCTGATCGTGCAAGGCACCGCCTTCAACTGGCCGTGGCCCGACCACTTCCGCGTCGTGACCCTGCCACGTGTCGATGACCTGGAGCAGGCGATCGGTCGCATCGGCAATTTCCTCAAGACCTACCAGCAGTAAGCCCGAATGCCTGCCTGCGCCAGCCCTGGCGCAGGCCACGGGCCAACCTCAAGCCTGCCGCTCTGGCTCGCGCACCTGGCATTCTCCGCGCCTGCCCGCACAAGTACACAGTTTGAAATAGTCGCCCGGTTGAATACACGGAGCGCGCACCTTATATACCCCGCATACGCAAGCTTTCTATCCGTCAGGAGAACGTAACAACCATGATGCGCATTTTGCTGTTTGTGGCCACCAACCTTGCGGTCGTGCTGATTGCCAGCATCACCCTGAGCCTGTTCGGCTTCAACGGGTTCATGGCGGCAAACGGGGTTGACCTCAAGCTCGACCAGTTGCTGATCTTCTGCGCTGTGTTCGGCTTTGCCGGCTCGCTGATCTCGCTGTTCATCTCCAAGTGGATGGCGAAGATGAGCACCGGTACCCAGATCATCACCCAGCCGCGCACCCACCATGAGCAATGGCTGCTGCAGACCGTCGAAGAGCTTTCCCGCCAGGCAGGCATCAAGATGCCCGAGGTGGGCGTCTTCCCGGCCTATGAGGCCAACGCCTTCGCTACCGGCTGGAATCGCAACGATGCGTTGGTCGCGGTCAGCCAGGGCCTGCTCGAGCGTTTCTCGCGTGATGAAGTACGCGCCGTGCTGGCCCACGAGATCGGCCACGTCGCCAACGGCGACATGGTGACCCTCGCGCTGGTACAGGGTGTGGTCAACACCTTCGTGATGTTCTTCGCACGCATCATCGGCAACTTCGTCGACAAGGTGATCTTCAAGAACGAAGAAGGCCAGGGCATTGCCTACTACATCGCGACCATCGTTGCCGAACTGGTCCTGGGTATCCTGGCCAGCATCATCGTCATGTGGTTCTCGCGAAAACGCGAGTTCCGCGCCGACGAAGCCGGCGCCCGCCTGGCCGGCACCAACGCGATGATCGGCGCGCTGCAGCGCCTGCGTTCTGAACAAGGCGTGCCTGTGCACATGCCTGACACCCTGAATGCCTTCGGCATCAATGGTGGCCTGAAGCAGGGCCTGGCAGGGCTGCTGATGAGCCACCCGCCGCTGGAAGATCGTATCGAAGCCCTGCGTCGTCGCGGCTAAGCGAGCAGCAGGCAAACAGGAAGGGCGACCCACGGGTTGCCCTTTTTCATTTCAGCGTTGCAGACGGTACACCCGCTCCACCAGCCGATCAGCACCCGCCTTGATGAACCTGGGGCTCTGCGCCAACACGTCGTCCTGCGCGGCGATCGCCAACTGCCACTGCTCGCCAAACAGGCGCTCGACCTCTTCATCGGGCACGGCAAAGGGCGGACCGTCAGTGACCGCCTGATCGTAGTCAAGAGTGATCAACAGGCCCTTGCAAGGCGACGGCAGGAGCTGCTGCAGATGCGCCACATACCGCTCGCGCATGGCAGGCGGCAAGGCGATGATCGCGGCACGGTCGTAAAGGCCCGCACAGCCCCGCACGTCACCCGCAGTCAGTGCGAAGAAATCGCCACACCACAACTCGATGCCCTCGCTGCGGTAGACCGTGAAGGCCCCCTGCTGCGAAACCTGCGGCTCCCGCTCATGCTCGGAAAAAAAGTCCTTCACCGCCCGCTCGGACAACTCCACCCCAAGCACGTCGTGGCCTTGCGCGGCCAGCCACGCCATGTCCAGGCTCTTGCCGCACAGCGGCACCAGTACACGGGCACCAGGCGCAATGCCCAGTGCGGGCCAATGCTGCTGCAGATACGGGTTGACCTGCTGCTGGTGAAAGCCGATCAGATCGTTCTCCCAGCGGTTGTGCCAGAACGCGGGCTGCATAACCTTACCTCGATAAATTCGATTAAATACCGCAAAAACTTATATTAGATTTAGATCAATGATCTGCCTGAAGATGGCTGCATATTAACCTTCAGGACCACCCCGATGCTGCCCAGCCTGTTTATCTCCCACGGCTCTCCCATGCTGGCACTGGAACCGGGTGCCAGCGGCCCGGCACTTGCGCGCCTGGCGGCGCAACTGCCGCGCCCCAGAGCGATTGTCGTGATGTCTGCGCACTGGGAAACCACCGAACTGCGCGTGACTAGCAACCCGCACCCACCCACCTGGCACGACTTCGGCGGCTTTCCGGCCGCATTGTATGCCGTGCAGTACCCAGCCCCCGGCGACCCACAGCTCGCCGAACAGGTAAGGCAACGGCTCAATGAAGCCGGGCTGCCCACAACACTCGACGCCAAGCGGCCTTTCGACCATGGCGCGTGGGTGCCCCTGTCGCTGATGTACCCGGCGGCGGACATACCGGTGGTGCAGGTATCACTGCCCAGCCAGCACGGCCCGGCGTACCAGCAACAGGTAGGCCAGGCACTGGCGGCCCTGCGCGAAGAAGGCGTGCTGCTGATCGGCTCCGGCAGCATTACCCACAACCTGCGCGAACTCGACTGGCATGCCGGCCCCGAGAGCGTAGAGCCCTGGGCACTGGCGTTTCGCGACTGGATAATCGACAAGCTGGCTGCGGGCGACACGCCGGCCCTGCATGACTATCGCCGGCAGGCGCCGTTTGCGGTGCGCAACCACCCGAGCGACGAGCACCTGCTGCCGCTGTACTTTGCCCGCGGCGCGGGCGAGCGGTTCGCGATCGAGCACCAGGGCTTTACCCTGGGAGCACTGGGAATGGATATCTATCGGTTCGACTGAGGCGGCAGCCCTTTCCCCGGCAAGGCCGGCCCCTACAAGCGAAACAGGCCGCCCAGGCAAAAAAAATCCCCGAACCAGTCGGGGATTTTTCATTTCACTCGAAGATCAATCTTCGCGATAACGACGCAGCTTCAGCTGCTTGCCGGCAACGCGAGTGTCCTTGAGCTTGGTCAGCAGCTTCTCGAGGCCATCTTCCGGCAGCTCGACCAGGCTGAAGCTGTCGCGCACCTGGATGCGACCGATCGCTTCGCGGGCCAGGCCGCCTTCGTTGAGGATCGCACCCAGCAGGTTCTTGGCCGCGATACCGTCACGCGCACCCAGCGCGGTACGGCAACGTGCACGACCTTCACCCAGTGGCATCGGCGCGCGACGCTCACGCTCGCCACGCTCGGAGCGCTCACCGGCAGGACGATCACCACGCGGGGCCGAAGTCGGCACCAGCGGCTGCTCTTTCTCGACGGCTTCCAGGGTCAGCGCCTGGCCATTGGTGGCCTTGCGCAGCAGGGCCGCGGCCAGGGCACGCGGGCTGCAACCGATGTCGGCAGTCAGGCGGTCGAGCAGATCACCGTGGGTAGCTTCTGCATCGGCAACCAGCGGCGCGAGGCTGTTGGTGAGCTTCTTGATGCGCGCGTCCAGTACGGCCTGGGCGTTGGGCAGACGAACTTCGGCAACCTTCTGGCCGGTCACACGCTCGATCACCTGCAGCATGCGGCGCTCACGCGGGGTGACCAGCAGCAGTGCACGACCTTCGCGACCGGCACGGCCGGTACGGCCGATACGGTGAACGTAGGACTCCGGATCGTACGGCATGTCGACGTTGAACACGTGGGTGATGCGCGGTACGTCCAGACCACGGGCAGCGACGTCGGTAGCGACGACGATGTCCAGGCGACCATCCTTGAGCGAGTCGATGACGCGCTCACGCTGGTTCTGGGCGATGTCACCGTTGAGCGCGGCAGCCTTGTAGCCTTTGGCTTCCAGGGCGCTGGCCAGGTCCAGGGTGGCTTGCTTGGTACGTACGAAGGCGATCAGTGCATCGAACTCTTCGACTTCCAGCAGGCGCAGTACCGCCGAGACCTTCTGGTCGGCGTGGACCATCAGGTGTGCCTGCTCGATGGCAGTCACGGTCTGGGTCTTGGTCTGGATCTTGACGTGTTTCGGGTCACGCAGGTGACGCTCGGCGATCGCACGGATCGACTGCGGCAGGGTGGCCGAGAACAGTACGGTCTGGCGGGTTTCCGGCATGGCCTTGAAGATGACTTCCAGGTCGTCCATGAAGCCCAGCTTGAGCATTTCGTCAGCTTCGTCGAGCACCAGGTGATTGACGGTAGCCAGCACCTTCTCGTCGCGACGCAGGTGGTCGCACAGACGGCCAGGGGTAGCGACGACGATCTGCGCGCCGTTACGGATTGCTTTGAGTTGTGGGCCCATCGGGGCACCACCGTATACCGCTACCACGGTAACGCCCGGCATCTGCTTGGCGTAGGTTTCGAATGCGGTAGCTACTTGCAGCGCCAACTCACGGGTTGGCGCCAGGATCAGGGCTTGCGGCTCGCGCTTGCTCGGGTCGATGCGGTGCAGGATTGGCAGAGCGAAGGCAGCGGTTTTACCGGTACCTGTCTGCGCCTGACCGATCATGTCATGACCGGCAAGAATAATCGGGATCGATTGCTGCTGAATGGCCGATGGCTCTTCGTAGCCAGTGGCGATAACGGCGGCAACAATACTTGGATGAAGATCGAGAGCGGCGAAGCCGCCGGTTTCCTGGGTCATGGGTCTGCCTCTAAGTGCATCCGCAAAGACCCATGCTCCAAAGCTGCACATGCCTTGTAAGACCCGAAGGTCACCCTGGCAGCTTTGTCGGCGGGGATTTGCGAAAACGATTGAAGAAAAAAAGGAACGTCAAGGCAGAGTCCGCGGTGCGGACGCGCAGCCGAAGCTGGCTTCGGGGAATTGCACTACCTGAACGAGGTCCGGTAAAAGACCGGCGCGTACTATACCCGATTTCCTGCATAGCGTGAGACTTTTTTACAGGGAAGAGAAGCCCGGAGGCCTCGAATCGACAGCCCTTGCCGATGATCGAGGCCCACGCGTCTGTTGGCGGCGCGGCCGGAGCTGAAACGATTTATTCAAGATGCCGGTCGGATCACCTCGATCAGGCGCTGCAGGGAGTAGCCCAGGCGCGGTTCAAGAGCCCGGGCGCGCGCGGTGAGCGCCTCCCGGTCGAGGGTCTGGTCGAGGTCGGCGGGCACCAGCAGGATGACGTTGCCCTCCTTCACCGGCAGCTCCCAGTAATGGCGGTGATACAGCCCGCGCAACAGCGCAGCGCCCAGCGGCTTGCCGTCATCGGTGGCCCACTGGTTGATGACCAGCCAGCCGCCGGGGTTCAGGCGCTTCTGGCAGTCTTCGAGAAACTTCCAGGCCAGGTGGCCGACGCCGGGCCCGTGGTCGGTGTAGAGGTCGACGAAGATCAGGTCGGCAGGCTCGGCCGTCTCCAGCAGCTCGACCGCATCACCCACGCGGATGTACAGGCGCGGATCATCGTCCAGCCCCAGGTACTCGATGGCCAGGCGCGGCACCTCGGGACGCAGCTCGATGGCCTCCACGTCCTCCAGGGGCAGGAACTTCAGGCAGGCCTGGGTCAGGGTACCGGCACCCAGGCCGAGAAACAGCGCACTTTCAGGCTCGCAGTGGCACAGCGCGCCCACCAGCATGGCGCGGGTATAGTCGTACTCCAGCCAGCTCGGGTCGGCAGTGAATACGCAGCTCTGCTCGATGGCCTCGCCAAACTCGAGAAAGCGGTAGTCCTCGACTTCCAGCACGCTGATGGTGCCGAACTCGTCGTGCACCTGCGCCAGCAGCCGCTCTACCCGTTCCTCTGTCATGCTCTCTCCCGACACCTGCATGTGCCCAAGCAAAAACGACCATTGTCCGTCAATACAGGCGATGCAACAAGGCAGGGTCCAGGTGTTAGCATGTTCACAGCCCTTTTCCGATAGAAACCGAGCCTGTGATGAGCCAACCCTGGAGTCCCGATAGCTGGCGTGCCCTGCCGATCCAGCAGCAACCGCACTACCCCGATGCAGCGCACCTGCTCAAGGTCGAGCAGACCCTGGCCAGCTACCCGCCGCTGGTGTTCGCCGGCGAGGCGCGCGAGCTGCGCCGCCAGTTCGCCGAAGTGACCGAAGGCCGTGCCTTCCTGCTGCAGGGCGGCGATTGCGCCGAAAGCTTTGCCGAGTTCTCGGCAGCGAAAATCCGCGACACCTTCAAGGTGCTGCTGCAGATGGCCATCGTCATGACCTTTGCCGCCGGCTGCCCGGTGGTCAAGGTGGGGCGCATGGCCGGGCAGTTCGCCAAGCCGCGCTCGTCCAATGACGAAACCATCGGCGAGGTGACCCTGCCGGCCTACCGGGGCGACATCGTCAACGGCATCGGCTTCGACCCTGCCAGCCGCGTGCCCGACCCGGAGCGCCTGCTGCAGGCCTATCACCAGTCCACCGCCAGCCTCAACCTGCTGCGCGCCTTCGCCCAGGGTGGTTTCGCCGACCTGCACCAGGTGCACAAGTGGAACCTGGACTTCATCGCCAACTCGGCGCTGGCCGAAAAGTACAGCCAGCTGGCCGACCGCATCGACGAAACCCTGGCCTTCATGCGCGCCTGCGGCATGGACAGCTCGCCGCAACTGCGCGAAACCAGCTTTTTCACCGCGCACGAGGCGCTGCTGCTCAACTACGAGGAAGCCTTCGTGCGGCGCGACAGCCTGACCGGCGACTACTTCGACTGCTCGGCGCACATGCTCTGGATCGGTGATCGCACCCGTCAGCTGGACGGCGCCCACGTGGAGTTCCTGCGCGGGGTGAACAACCCGATCGGGGTCAAGGTGGGCCCGAGCATGAACACCGAGGAGCTGATCCGCCTGATCGACATCCTCAACCCGGCCAACGACCCGGGCCGGCTCAACCTGATCGTGCGCATGGGGGCCAACAAGGTCGGCGAGCACCTGCCGGGGCTGATCCGCAGCGTCGAGCGCGAGGGGCGCAAGGTGCTGTGGAGCTCCGACCCGATGCACGGCAATACCATCAAGGCCAGCAGCGGCTACAAGACCCGCGATTTCGCGCAGATCCTGGGCGAGGTCAAGCAGTTCTTCCAGGTGCACCAGGCCGAAGGCAGCCATGCCGGTGGCATTCACATCGAGATGACCGGTCAGAACGTCACCGAATGCATCGGCGGCGCCCGGCCGATCACCGAAGACGCGCTGTCGGACCGTTACCACACCCACTGCGACCCGCGCATGAACGCCGACCAGTCGCTGGAGCTGGCGTTCCTGATCGCCGAAACGCTCAAGCAGGTACGGCGCTGACACCTGCACGGCCCTCGACGGCCGTGCCGGCTCGACCCGCGGCGGGCTTCAGACCCTGAAGCCCAGCATCAACGCACACACCACCAGAAACACACAGAACAACGAGCGCAGGACCTTTTCCGGCAGCGCATGGGCCAGCTTCACGCCCCAGCTGATACTCAGCAAGCCGCCCAGTGCCAGCGCGATGCCCATGTTCCAGTCCACATGCTGGTGCAGCCCGTAGGTCAGCAGCGTGACCGAGGTACTGGGCGCCGCCAGTGCCAGCGACAGGCCCTGGGCAACCACCTGGGTGGTGCCGAACACACTGGTCAGCACCGGTGTGGCGACCACCGCGCCCCCTACACCGAACAGCCCGCCGACCACACCGGCACCCCCGCCCAGCACACCCAGCCAGGGCCAGGGCTGGCGCAACTCGGTCGAAGGCGGCGCGTTGCGAGTGAACATGCGCACCAGGTTCCACACCGTCAGCGCCACCAGAAACACCACGAAGCCGACGCGCATGGCCTGTGCATCCAACCCCACTGCCCAGATCGAGCCGAGCCAGGCGAACACGAAGCCGGCCAGCGACAAGGGCAATGCATGACGCAGCTCGATGCGATTGCGCTGGTGATAGCGCCACAGCGCCAGCAACACGTTCGGCACCACCATCACCAGCGCGGTGCCCTGGGCCAGTTGCTGGTCAAGGCCGAACAGCACGCCCAGCACGGGGATCGCGATCAGGCCGCCGCCGATCCCGAACAGCCCGCCCAGGGTACCCAGCCCTGCTCCCAATACGATGTACATCAACCACTCGACCATGTTCGCCTCTCTGCTCTGCAATAGCGCCATGCTACCGATGGCGGGCTAGCGGGGAAACGCACAGCAACGCACAATGGCTGTGCCCAATTCGCACAAGCAATTACCATGACCCCGGACGCCCTCACCCAACACCTGAGCCTGTTTCTCGATGTGCTCGAAAGCGGCAGCTTTTCTGCCGCAGCGCGACGCCACCCGCTGACCCCTTCGGCGGTGGCCCGACGCATCGATACCCTGGAGGCCGCCGTGGGCAGCCGCCTGTTCGTGCGCAGCACCCATGCGGTACGCCCCACGCCCGCCGGCAATGCATTCGCCGAACGCGCCCGGCGTATCGTCGAAGAGCTGCGTCTGGCCCGCGCCGAGGCCGTGTCGCTGAGCAATGCACCGGAGGGCCTGATCCGCATCGATGCGCCTTCGGCGTTCGGCCGCCGCCACCTGGCACCGGCCATCGCCGATTTTCTGGTGGCGTACCCGGGCCTGGATGTACAACTGCGCCTGATCGACAGCTTCGTCGACCTGCAGGGCGCGCACCTGGGCGAAGTCGACCTGGTGCTGCGTGCAGGCCCTCTGGCCGATACCCGGCTGGTGGCAACACCGCTGGCGTACATGGTGCGCATTGCCTGCGCCAGCCCCGCCTACCTGCAGGCCCGCGGCGTGCCTGCCAGCCCCTGCGACCTGCCAGAGCACGACGGGCTGGACTGGGATGGCCTGGCCCCACCCTTCGCCTGGCGCTTCGCGGTGGACGGGCAGATGCGTCTGCTGCGCCCCTCGCGCATGCGCATGAGCGCCAACAACGCCGAGACCCTGCTGTTCGGCGCCCTGGCGGGCCTGGGCATCGCGCACCTGCCCACCTGGCTGATCAGCGAGTACCTGCTGCGCGGCGACCTGCTGCCGCTGTTCTGCGAGAACGGGCTGCCCCCGGCCGAAACCAGCGGTGTCTATGCATTGCGCCTTGAACATGAAACGAACTCTCGCAGCCGTTTGCTGCTCGAATTCCTCAAGAGCCGCTTCAGCCCCATCCCCCCCTGGGACCTGGCACTGCAGAGCGAGCTGCGCTGGCAATAGCGCGCATAGCATGCGCGCCACCATTTCAAGGACCAGATAGAAAGGAGCCGCATGAACGCCACCTCCAAAGCGCCCGTTTACGATGAGCTGCTGCTCGACAATCAGGTGTGCTTCGCCCTGCACTCCACGTCACTGCTCATGACCAAGGTGTACAAGCCACTGCTGCAGGCACTGGGCCTGACCTACCCGCAGTACCTGGCCATGCTGGTGCTATGGGAGCAGGACGGGCTGACCGTCGGCGAAATCAGCCATCGCCTGCTGACCGACCCCGGCTCGCTCACACCCCTGCTCAAGCGCCTGGAAGCCGAAGGCCTGCTCAAGCGCACCCGCAGCCGCGAGGACGAGCGCGTGGTGATCGTGCAACTGACTGCCCAGGGGCGTGCCCTGCAAGCGCAGGCACGCTCGATCCCGCCGTGCATCCTGGGCGCCAGCGGCCACTCGCTGGAGCGCCTGCAACGCTTGCAGGCCGAGCTGCTGGCGCTGCGCGACAACCTGCAGAACAGCCTCTGACGGCGCCGCAGCCGCGCACGCAGGGCATAAAAAAACCCGGCCTTGGCCGGGTTTTCGTGTTCGCGCAGATCGCCAGGTTTAAACCTTGGCGCGGCCCTTGTAGGAGCCACCTTCGCGGGTGTCGATCTCGATCCAGTCACCGATCTCGATGAAGTCGGCAACCGACAGCTCGGTACCGTTCTTCAGTTTGGCAGGCTTCATGACCTTGCCGGAGGTATCGCCACGGGCGGAACCTTCGGTGTAGTCGACCTGACGCACGATAGTGGTCGGCAGCTCTACGGAAACCAGGCGGTCTTCGAAGAATACGGCTTCGCACACATCGGTCATGCCTTCTTCAACGAAAGGCAGAACGCTTTCGATGTCTTCGGCGTTCAGCTCGTACATGGTGTAGTCGGTGGTGTCCATGAACGTGTAGGTGTCGCCGCTGATGAAGGACAGGGTCGCTTCTTTGCGGTCGAGGATCACGTCGTCCAGCTTGTCGTCGGCGCTGTAGACGGTTTCGGTCTTGTAGCCGGTCAGCAGGTTTTTCAGCTTGGTCTTCATGATCGCGCTGTTACGGCCCGATTTGGTGAATTCAGCTTTCTGAACCAGCCAAGGGTCGTTGTCGATACGGATCACGGTACCGGGTTTCAGCTCTTTACCAGTTTTCATTGCGAGATATCCGAATTTGGATGGATTTACAAAAATCGAGGCCGCATATCATAGCGAATTTCGACAAAACTGTACCAGCGCCGTGGCAAGGTCCGGCTGAGCGGCCTGCGCGGCGCACCAGCGCTCGGCGTGGGCGCTCAGTTCCGGCCAGTGCGCCAGCAGCTCGCGCCACGCCTGGCCCATGTCGCGATCCATGTTCCAGGCCCGCCACAGCGCCACCAGCGCGGCGGCTGCCGGGGCCGACAGGCCCTGGGTGTAATGGTCCAGAAAGGCCTCGAGCTTTTCCCAGTGGGCGTACTCTTCCTGCACATAGATATGCCACAGCAGTGGCCGCCCGGCCCACTGAGCACGCACGAACGAGTCCTCGCCGCGCACCGCATTGAACTCGCAGCACCACAGCAGCCGATCATAGTCATCCTGGCTGACGAAGGGCAGGATCTGCACCGTCAGCGCCCCACGCTGCGTCACACTGCCCACCCCCAGCCCGCTCTCGCCCAGCCAGGCCTGCACATCCCCCAGGATGCGCCCCTCGGGCACCAGCAGGTGACTGGGGCGGGTGTCGGCGGCCAGCACATCGAGCCAACTGGCCAGGCCCGGGTTCTCATAGGCGAACAACGAGATCAGCCGTGCACCCTCATGCACCCTCACGCCCAGGCCGCGCAGGAATGCCTGACGGGCCTGCGGGTCGTCTTCGAACGCCTTGCGCCGCGTCAGCAACGTGGCTTCGCGCAGCAACCCGCCGGTACCGGGCGTGAACCCCGGAAAGAAGAACACCTTGCGCAGACCATTGGCCTGGGGCGACGGCAGGCCGTGGCAGCCTTCCACCCAGCCCTCGGCGCTCAGGTACTCCAGGTTCAGCCACACTGCCGGCACGGTGCGGTCCTGCATGGCCTGGACATAGGCCGCTGGCAAGTGGCAGCCGAAGGCGCCGATCACCACGTCCGGCACTGCCGTCGGCTGCCAGTCGGCCGGCCACAGGCACACCTCGACGCCTTGCTGCCATTGCTGCCGGGCCTGGGCGTCCGCCTCGGGGCACAGGCGCACGAAGGCCGCCAGTTCATCCACCCACAGGCGCACCGCCACGTCGTGTTCGGCCACCAGTTGCCGGGCCAGGCGCCAGGTGACGCCGATGTCGCCATAGTTGTCGACGACGCAACAGAAGATATCCCAGGTCGGTTTCATGGCAGGCACCTCACGTTGAGCCGGAAACAAAAAGCGCCGATTGTCCGGGTTAATCATTGCAGACAACAGTAGCGAGGCTGAATAAAACCCGCGCTGCATGCGACAATCGCCGCCATTGTCCTGGCCAGGAGGCTGCCATGTCGTACCGTGCGCGTCGCCGTGAACTGAAAATTTCGCAAAACCCGCTGCAACTGATCCTGTGCGTGGCCATCGGCCTGTGGCTGGGCTTCGTTGCCATCATGCTGACCCTGTGGCTGGGCTGGCAGTACCTGCCCGACCTGCGCCAGCCCCTGCACGAGGTGATCGCCCCGCCCGCGCCGGCCGTGGCGCCGCAGCAGTCGCCGGAGCAGAACCGCATGTTCGAGCAGTACAAGCAGATCCTGCACGATCAGGCGGTGCAGCAGGCCGAGGAGCAGGCCCAGGGCAGCCCGCGCAACCTGTCCAACCCCAGATGCCAGTTCTGGCTGCAACAGAACCGTACCGCCCCCACCGAGAAAAGCCGCGCCAATGTCCTTGAGTTCTGCAACTGAGATGAACAAGACCGACCTGCTGGCGCGCATCATCGAGCGCCTGGGCGTCGACCTCGACGTGGCGCAACGTGCTGCGCAGACCGCGTATGAGGCGGCCACTGCCGAGGAGAACATCGCCGAGAACAAGTACGACACCCTCGGCCTGGAAGCCTCGTACCTGGCCACCGGGCAGGCCCGGCGCATGGAGGAGATTCGCCAGGCACGGCTGGCGTACCAGCAACTGACCCTGCGCGACTACGACCCCGAGGCCGGCGTGCAACTGAGCAACCTGGTGCTGCTGGCCGACGAACAGGATCGCCAGCAGCGCGTGTTCCTGGGGCCGGAAGCGGCAGGGCTGAAAATCGGCGAAGGGCAGGCGCTGATCACGGTGATCACCCCGCGCTCACCTTTGGGGCAAAGCCTGATGGGCAAGCTCGAGGGCGACGAGGTGGTGCTGGTACTGGGCAATGGGCGCCAGGTCTACGAACTGGTGGAAGTGCTCTGAAGCACTTCGCTGGCTTGCCAGCGAAGTGGCCTCCACGGCTAACAGCTTGCCCTTGCCGCCAGGTTCTGCTCCAGCAACTGGACGAAGGCCCGCGCCGCCGGCGTCGGGGTGGTCGACCAGATCGCGTACAGGTGGCGCACCGGGGCATCGCACACCGGTACTGCGGCAACGCCCTTGAAGCCTGCGGCGATCCTTGCCGGTACCAGCCCCAGGGCCAGGCCACGCTGCACGAACTTCTCGATCAGGCCGATACTGCCCACCTCGAACTGCACCCGATGACGCACCCCTGCGGCGGCAAATGCCTCGTCGGTCTGTCGACGCGCGCCGCTGCCAGCCTGGAAGTCCACCAGGGGCTGGTCTTCCAGTTGCTCCAGCGCCAGACGCCCGATGCCTGCCAGCGGGTGCTGCAGCGGCAGCACCGCCACCAGCTCCTCGGCCGCCAGCAGGCGCGACGCCACCCCCGCCAGCGGCTCCCCCGGCCAGACGCCGATGAACGCCACATCCAGGCGCCGTTCGCGCACATCGGCAATCAGCAGCTCGCTCTTGCCGATCAGCCAGCGAATGTCCACCTGCGGGTACTGCCCGTGAAAACCGGCCAGCAGGTCCACCAGGTCCAGCTCGGTCAGCGAGCTGATCTCGCCGATGGACAAGCGCCCGCGCACTTCGCCACAGGCTGCGGCCACGTCCTCGGCGATGCGCCGGGTGGCCTCCAGCGCCGTGCGTGCGCTGAGCACGAAGGCTTCGCCGGCAGGTGTAAGGCGCACCCGGCGCGAGCTGCGCTCGAACAGCAAGGTGCCCAGTTGCGACTCCAGGCGCGCCACCTGATGACTCAAAGCCGACTGCACCACATGACAACGTTCGGCCGCACGGGTGAAACTACCGGTATCGGCCACCGCCAGCGCGTATTCGATCTGCTTGAGGTTCATCTTTCCATCTGTACAAGAGATTGATGGGATCTAAACGATTCATTGGCGTCATGCTAGCGCATTTTTGATAATGCACTCCCCTTCCCCCCTGACAACGAGACGGTCCATGGCCCCCGCCACAACTCACCTGAGCCGCGCCCTGATTCTGCTGATGGCCACCGCCACCGGCCTGGCCGTGGCCAGCAACTACTATGCGCAGCCCTTGCTGCACAGCATCGCTCAGCATTTCGGCCTGACCACCGCCACCGCCGGCAGCATCGTGATTGCCGCCCAGCTGAGCTACGGCGCCGGCCTGCTGCTGCTGGCGCCGCTGGGTGACCTGTTCGAACAACGCCGCCTGATCGTCAGCATGATCGCCATCGCCACGGTCGGCCTGCTGATCAGCGCCTTCGCCCCCAGCCTGATGTGGCTGCTGATCGGCACCACCCTGACCGGACTGTTCTCGGTGGTGGCGCAGGTACTGGTGCCGATGGCCGCCGGCCTGAGCGACCCGTCCGAGCGCGGGCGAGTGGTCGGCACGCTGATGAGCGGCCTGCTGCTGGGCATTCTGCTGGCGCGCACCGCTGCCGGGTTCATGGCGACCCTGGGTGACTGGCGCAGCATCTACCTGCTGGCCGCTGCGCTCATGGCCCTGAGCGCCATCGCCCTGGCCAGGGCCCTGCCCGAGCGCCACCAGCACGCCGGGCTCAAGTACCCCGCACTGATCGGTTCGGTGTTCCGCCTGTTCGTGGATGAGCCGGTGCTGCGCCTGCGCTCGTTGCTGGGGCTGCTGTCGTTCTGCCTGTTCGCGCTGTTCTGGACACCCCTGGCGTTTCTGCTGGCAGCCGAGCCTTACCACTACTCCGATGCGGTGATCGGGCTGTTCGGCCTGGCCGGTGCTGCCGGCGCCCTGGCCGCCAACTGGGCCGGGCGCCTGGCCGACCGCGGCAAGGGCTCGCTGGGCACCACCGTGGGGCTGCTGGCCCTGGTGCTGGCCTGGGTACCGCTGGCCTTCGCCCAGGTGTCGCTCGCCGCCCTGCTGATTGGCGTGCTGGTGCTCGACCTGGCGGTACAGCTGGTGCACGTGAGCAACCAGAACGCGGTGATCGCCCTGCGCCCCGAGGCGCGCAACCGACTCAATGCCGGGTACATCACCTGCTACTTCATCGGTGGCGCACTGGGCTCGCTGCTGGGTACGCAGTTGTTCCAGGCCCACGGCTGGAACGGCATCGTGGTGGCGGGGCTGGTGATCGGCGGCGTGGCGCTGGTGGTGTGGCTGTGGGTGGAGCGCCGCTCGGCTCAGGTGAAGGCCGCGTAACGGCGTTCGCCAGCAAGGCTGGCTCCTACCCGCAGGCCCCCTTCAGGTAACATGGCGCCCCGCCTGCCGGCGCGCCTGTTGCTGGCCCTCAAGGAACCTGCGCATGACCCTGCACCACCCTCGCCTGCCCCTGGGGCTGCTGAGCCTCGGCCTGGCCCTGAGCTCGTCCACCACCCTGGCCGACAGCGGCATCACCCTCGCGCCCCTGAACGTGTCCGATGTGCTCGAGGACGGCTACCAGCCGCGCCAGGCCTCGGTGGCCGGCTTTGGCGCGGCGCCGCTGCCCGACACCCCCGCCTCGGTGTCGGTGTTCACCGAACAGTTGCTGCAGGACCGCCAGGTGCACCTGCTCAGCGAGGTGCTGCAAAGCGATGCCTCGGTCGGCGAGAGCTATGCGCCCATCGGCTACTACGAGAACTTCAACGTGCGCGGCTTCGAACTGGACGCCGCCCACAGCTACACCATCAACGGCCAGACCATCGCCGGCGAGCAGAACGTGGCGCTGGAGAACAAGCAGCAGGTCGAGTTGCTCAAGGGGCTGTCGGGCCTGCAAAGCGGAGCAGCCGAACCCGGCGGGCTGATCAACTATGTGACCAAGCGCCCGCAGGACATCCGTTCGCTCACGGTATCGAGCACGGCCCTGGGCGAGCGCTACATCGCCACCGACCTGGGCGGCTGGTTTGGCAGCGAACGCCAGTTCGGCCTGCGCGCAAACCTGGCCCATGAAGATATCCGCTCCTACGTCGACCATGCCGACGGCCAGCGCGACTTCGCTTCGCTGGCCTTCGACTGGCAAGTGAACCCGGATGCGCTGCTGCAACTGGATGTCGAGTACCAGCAGCGCGAGCAGCGCTCGGTGCCCGGCTACCAGTTGCTCGGCGGCAACCGCCTGCCCCACGGCATCGACCCCGACGATCGCCTGGCCTATCAGCACTGGGCCAAGCCGGTGCAGATCGACTCGCTGAACCTGGGCGGTCGCTTCGAATACCGCTTCAGCGACACCTGGACCGGCAGCGTGAGCGCTTCGCGCAGCCGCGTGGTGATCGACGACTACAGCGCGTTCGCCTGGGGTTGCTACGGCGCCGCCAGCTGCGCAGGCTCGAAGGTGCCGAACTACTTCAGCCCCGAGGGCGACTACGACATCTACGACTACCGCAGCCCGGACGATACCCGGCGCACCGACGAGGCACAGGTCACCCTCAACGGCCAGTTTGCCCTGGCGGGCCTGGAGCACGAGCTGACGGTCGGCAGCAGCGCGCAACGGCGCACTGTCGACCAGCGACCGACGTTCAACGAGTGGATCGGCAGCGGCAACATCTACCAGCCTACGCCGGCACTGGAGCCCTTCGACGGCAGCCCGGGCCACCGCGAACGCCGCCTCGACAGCCGCCAGTACGGCCTGTTCGCCAGCGACCGGATCAGCTTCGACGAACACTGGCAGACGGTACTCGGTGCGCGCGTTGTACGCCTGGACGAGCAGGCCTTTGGTGAAGATGGGAACCTGCGCCGGCATACCCGGCAATATGAACTGCTGCCCAACGCCGCGCTGATCTACAAGCCGCGCGCGGACATTTCGCTGTACGCCAGCTACAGCAAGGGGTTGTCGTCGGGCAATGCCGCGCCGTGGTTCGCGCTCAACAGCCAGGACATCCTGGCCCCCACCACGTCACGCCAGCTCGAACTGGGTATCAAGCGTGAATGGCAGCGCATGAGCCTGAGCGCGGCGCTGTTCCAGCTGCGCCAGGGGTATCAGTATGCCCAGCCGGACGGCAGCGGTGACTTCACCTACGTGCAGCAGGGGCAGCAGAAGAACACCGGCCTGGAGCTGGCGGCCAGCGGCTGGGTAACGTCGAACCTGCAGATCAACGCCAGTGCCGCGGCCATTCGTGCACGGGTCGGCGGCAGCGGCACGCGGGCGTACGACGACCATCAGGCGCTGAACGTGCCGAATCTGCGCGCGGCGCTGCAGGCCGACTACAGCCTCCCGGGAGTACCGGGGTTGGCGCTGCTGGGTGGGGCGCGCTACAGCGCGAGCAAGTATGCCAACCAGGCAGGTACGGTGGCGGTGGGTGGCTATGCGGTGTTCGACATTGGCAGCCGCTATCGCACGCGCATCGGCGGGTATGACACGGTGCTGCGCCTGACAGTGGATAACGTGTTCGATCGGCGCTACTGGAGGGACGCGGGGGAGTATCTGGGCGACGGCTACCTGTTTCAGGGCGCGCCGCGAACTGCGCGGGTGTCGGCTGCTGTGAGCTTCTGAGAATGCGTTCGCCGGCAAGGCCGGCTCCTGCACAGGCGTTCGCGTTGCCTGCAGAAGCCAGCCTGGCTGGCGAACAGCGCGCAGCCGATCAGAACGGCTCGCTACCCTCGCGGAACTGCACTTCCAGTATCCCGGCGATTTCGCTCAGGTCGGCCGCCGCGGCCGGGGTGGTGATGAAGCCGCTGTAGCAGTCCTCCAGCGTCGACCAGTTCCACAGCACCAGGCCCTGCTTCTGAAGCTCGGCATGGACCAGCACCATCAGTTGCGACACGCTGTGGTTTTCCAGGAAGTCTTCATCTTCCGGGTCATCCACGCCAAAGGTCACCTGGGCGTCACGTGCTTCTGCCAGTTGCTGGACGCTTTGCACGAACGACTCGGTGTCCTTCCAGTCGACGTAGAACACCGACTCCCAGTCGGCGATGTCCTTGACCATCCACATCAGTTGCTTGGGATCATCCTCGAACTCTTCGATGTCATCCTCGTCCAGCTCCAGCTCGCGAAACGCCTGAAGATGCTCGGCGGCCATTTCGGGCGTGGGGCTGACAAGAGCAATCAATTGCTCGGCGGCAAGAATCTGCTGTTCGGAAAAGCACTCTGCAAGCATCTGAAACTTCCTTTTCAATGGCCCAACAAAAAGCCCCCGGACTCTTTCAAGTTCGGGGGCTCTTCGCGTATCTGAATATGGCGGTGAAGAAGGGATTCGAACCCTTGATACAGTTTCCTGTATACACACTTTCCAGGCGTGCTCCTTCAGCCACTCGGACACTTCACCGGTTCTCGCCAAGCTGTTCAGCCTGTCGAGGCGCGCTAATGTAGTCGAAAGCACTTTGAATGGCAAAGGTTTTTTTCAGAATATTCATGCGCTTAAGCCAGCAGTGGCAAAGCTGCCAATCTCTGGCGTGGTTCGGCTGTGGTCCATGCACGAAGCCCGTGGTGCCGGGGCCGGCGTGCTGCGCCTGACTCATCGGTCAGCCTTGGTGCTTTACCTGACCGCGGCAGCTGGGTAACGTCAGCCCCACTCCACCTAAAGGAACTCTGTCATGAGTGAGCTGGTTACCTACCAACTGGAAGACGGCATCGCGACGCTGACCCTGAACAACGGCAAGGTCAACGCCATTTCACCGGACGTGATCGCAGCCTTCAACGATGCACTGGACCGTGCCGTGCAGGATCGCGCCGTCGTCATCCTCACCGGCCAGCCGGGCATCCTCTCCGGTGGCTACGACCTCAAGGTGATGACCTCTGGGCCACAGGCCTCCATCGCGCTGGTGACCGCCGGCTCGACGCTCTCCCGGCGCCTGCTGTCGCATCCGTTCCCGGTGATCGTCGCCTGCCCTGGCCACGCCGTGGCCAAGGGTGCATTCCTGCTTCTGTCGGCCGACTACCGCATCGGCGTCGAAGGCCCGTTCCGCATCGGCCTGAATGAAGTGCAGATCGGCATGACCATGCACCACGCCGGCATCGAGCTGGCGCGTGATCGCCTGCGTCGCTCGGCCTTCCACCGCTCGGTCATCAATGCCGAGATGTTCGACCCGGCCAGTGCCGTGGATGCCGGCTTCCTCGACAAGGTGGTGCCGGTGGAGCAGTTGCACGCAACCGCCCTGGCAGCGGCGCAGCAACTCAAGACCATCAACATGAACGCGCACAAGAAGACCAAGCTTAAGGTGCGCAAGGCGCTGCTGGACCTGCTGGACGACGCGATCATTCGCGACCAGGAACACCCGGTCTGATAGCGGGTCGCGTCATTCGCCGGCAAGGCCAGCTCCTGCAGGGGACGCAACCGTTGCAGGAGCCGGCCTTGCCGGCGAAGCTTTAAGTTTGCCCCGGGCTGTGCACAACCGTACACTGCGCCGCGTTTTGTCCGGGGTTAACCACAATGCTGTTTCTGATCCGCATGCCCCTCCTGGGCCTGCATTTTGTTCTGGTAGGCATACTGGGTGTGCTCATCGGCCTGTGTCGGCCTTTCAACCCCGACAACAGCCGCGTGTTCGCGCGCCTGTATGGCTGGCCCGCCACCTGGCTGATGCGCCTGCAGGTACAGGCCGAAGTCGGCCCGCTGTTCGACCAGCCCCCGGGCTGCGTGATCGTAGCCAACCACCAATCCAACCATGACCTGTTCGTGCTCGGTCACGTGGTGCCGCCGCGCACGGTGTGCATCGGCAAGAAGAGCCTCAAATGGATCCCCCTGTTCGGCCAACTGTTCTGGCTGGGCGGCAATGTGCTGGTCGATCGCAGCAACGCCTACCAGGCCCGACGCGCCATGCAGACCACCACCCGCACCCTGCAGGAACAGGACACCTCGATCTGGGTATTCCCAGAGGGCACGCGCAACGCCGGCGATCGGTTGCTGGCCTTCAAGAAGGGCGCGTTCCACATGGCCATCGAAGCCGGCGTGCCCATCGTGCCGGTGTGCGTGAGCCGCTACGCCAGGCGCCTGAACCTCAACGGCTGGCGCAAGCAGAAGGTGATCATCCGCTCGCTGGCGCCGATCTCCACCACCGGCATGACCCACCAGGATGTTCCCGCCCTGGCCGAGCAGTGCCGCGAACAGATGCAACGCTGCATCGACCTGATGGAAAAAGAACTGCAGGCCAGCCGCGCAGTTGCCGATTTGTCGTAGTCATACCAAGCTAGGGGCATGACAACGGGGGAAAGGCACAACCATGGGTCGAGTCGTAGCGGCAGCGGTCTACAGCGCCGGTAGAAAAGTCACCAACATCAGCCTCGACGAGGGCGCCGAGTGGGCCAGCAAACCGGGGCACTTCGTGTGGATCGGGCTGGAAGAGCCCTCCGCGCAGGAACTGGCCAATCTGCAGCGCCAGTTCAACCTGCATGAACTGGCAATCGAGGATGCGCTGGAAAAGCACAGCCGGCCGAAGCTTGAAACCTTCGGCGATGCCTTGTTCATCGTGACCTATTCGCCGGTACGCCAGGACGGCAGGCTGGAGTTCATCGAAACGCATATCTTTGCCGGCAACGGCTACATCATCACCTGCCGCAACGGCCACTCCAAATCCTATGCCCTGGTACGCCAGCGCTGCGAGGCCCGGCCGCTGCTGCTCGAGCACGGCGAAGACTTCGTGCTGTATGCACTGCTCGACTTCGTCACTGAAAACTACCAGCCGGTGAGCGAGGCGATTCACAGCGAGATCGAAGAGCTGGAAAACAACGTACTCAGCAGTTCGCTGCAGGAAGACGATATCCGCCGCCTGCACGGCCTGCGTCGCGACATCCTGCGCCTGCGCCGCTATGTGGCACCGATGGTCGAGATCAGCGAAGAGCTGCAGCGCCTGGCCTTCCCCTTCATCGACAAGAACATGCGCCCGTATTTTCGCGACGTGCAGATCCACGTGACGCGGCAGATGGAAGACCTGTCGAGCATCCGCGACATCGCCAGCCAGACCATCGAGATCGGCATGCTGCTGGAGTCGTCACGCCAGAGCATCACCCAGCGCAAGTTCGCCGCCTGGGCGGCGATCCTGGCCTTCCCCACCGCCGTGGCGGGTATCTACGGGATGAACTTTCAGAACATGCCGGAGCTGAGCTGGCACTACGGCTACTTCACCGTGCTGGGGGTCATCGCCCTGGGCTGCACGGCACTGTTCGCCAGCTTCAAGCGCTCCGGCTGGCTGTAGGCCTCAGGCCGCGCTGCCCTGTGGCTTGTGCGCGACAAAGCGCATCATCCACTCGGCCACCGTGGTGCCCTGGTGCTGCTGGTCGAGGCTGGCCACGCCCTTGCTGTAGACCTCCGGGCCCAGGTGCTGCTGGCGCAGCTCGAGCAAGGCACGGGAATAGTCGTGGATGAACTCGGGGTGGCCCTGGAAGCACAGCACCTGGTCGCCAATGTGATAGGCGGCATAGGGGCAGAAGTCGCTGGAGGCGATCACCGTGGCGTTTTCGGGCAACTGGGTAACCTGGTCCTGGTGGCTGATCAGCAGGGTCAGTTCCTCCACCTGCGGGCTCATCCACGGCGCCTTGGCCGCCATCACGTAGCGGTGGGTTCCCACCCCCCAGCCCTGGTGCGCGCGCTCGCTGCGCCCGCCCAGCAACAGGGCCAGCAACTGGTGGCCGAAGCATACGCCCAGCAGCTTGTCGCCGCGCTTGTAGCGGTCCAGCAGAAAGGTCTTGAGCCTGGCGATCCACGGGTCGTCGCCAAACGAGTCGGCCTTGCTGCCGGTCACCAGGTAGGCGTCGAACACCTCGTCGTCGTCGGGGTATTCACCGTTCATCACGTTGTACACGCGAAATTCGGCGGCAATCGGCTGATGGGTGAACAGGTGCTCGAACATCCGTCCGTAGCCCTGATACTGATCGACCAGCTCGGGTCGCAGGACATCGGTTTCCAGGATGCAGATGCGTAACGACATAGATTTAGTCCCGAACGACATGAGGCACAAAGTGTCGCTAGAGCCTGCCGCGAATGGCGCTCGGAGGCAAGTGTTCACTCGGACGAACGGTCACACTGTGCAGGCCATGCCCCGGAGCGCACGCACGTGTCTAGCTGAAGGGATGGTCGCCGGATGGCCCTTGGCCTCATAGCCGTAGTGCCTTAGAACCCACCATTTAATACGAAAGCGTTCTAAAACACGGGTGACGTTGACCCTAAGGTTAGTTGTATATCGAAGCAAAGCAGGTCCGATGCGGGGGCAACGCGGACATTTCGACAGCGCTCGCGGGTTATCACGGACCCTGGCCAAGGACGCCACACGGCATTCAGGAATAACAACAAAAAGGCAGACCGCCATGTTCAAGCACTCCAAAGTACGTCAAGCCGGCCTCATCCTCTTCGCCACGACGCTGCTGCTGATCGTGCCCAACCTCACACGACTGTTCGGCTGAAGCCCACCCGTTCTGTAACCAGGCATCATCGCAACGCTGGTGTATCCTGCCGGCCTGAATGGTTGGAGAGCACCCGATGCGTCATTGCCTTGCCCTGATCCTGCTGTTGAGCCTGCCCCTGCACGCCGCACAGCTGACCCTGAACCTGGGCGGCGCCGAGCGCCAGTGGAGCACCGCTCAACTGCTGGCTCACCCGCAGGCGCGGGATATCCGCATCGACGGTGACGTTTCCTACAAGAAGACCATGCACTACCGCGCCGTGCCCATGGTGGCGCTGCTGGAGGGCGTAGCCCCCGGCGATCATCTGCAGGCCGTGGCGCTGGATGGCTTTGCCGCCGAACTGCCCGCTGCCCCGTTGCTCGGCAACGGCCCGGCACGCGCCTGGCTGGCCATAGAGGACCCCGCCCACCCATGGCCAGCCCTGAGCAAGGGCAAAGGCAGCGCCGGGCCCTTCTACCTGGTGTGGACCCAACCGCAGGCAGGCCGGATCAGCCCCGAACAATGGCCTTTCCAGCTTGCCACCATGCGCCGCCTGGCCCCTGTGGCATCGCGCTTCCCGGCACTGCTGCCAGACCCGCAACTGCGTGAGAACGACCCGGTCAACCTGGGCTTTGCCGTGTTTCAGAAAAACTGCCTGGCCTGCCACCGACTCAACGGTGCCGGCGATGCGCAGTTCGGGCCCGACCTGAACATGCCCTTCAATCCCACCGAGTACTTCCAGCCGGCGTTCTTGCGCCGATACATCCGCAACCCGCAAAGCCTGCGCCAGTGGCCACAGGCGCGCATGCCCGGCTTTGCCGAAACGGTGATCAGCGACGCAGAACTGGACCAGTTGCTGGGGTATCTGGCGCACATGGCCAGCCGCAAGCGGTCCGGGGTGGAAGTACCCTGAAAATGGATGGGGGCGGCATGGCCGCCCCGCGGATACACAGGCTCAGGCCAGCAGTCGCTCCTGCTTGACGCCCCAGCCCTGTATCTGGCCGCCCAAAGGGGAAACTGCCAGCTCGAAGTCATGCTCGAACTCGCCGATGCCGCCATAGGTGGCGAACATCAGTTTGCTCAACTCCAGCTGCCACCCCTCGTCGCTTTCGCGTACCTGGGTGTTGATCGATTCACCACGAAACTTGCCTGCGGCCCTGCGCGCCCGCTCCTCGTCCGGGAACACCGCATAGAACTCGATGGGATGGATCTGGGCAAAATCGAAACCGCCTTCTTTCATGCGGCGTAGAACCGTGCTGCTGATGTCCTCATACGGGCTGCTCATGAATCGTCCTCCTCGTCGCGATGGATAGACTTTCAGTGCATTACGCACTGACCCACCCTGCCAAACGTGGGTGGGCAACTCGAGCGGATGTAGCGGATGCAGCGATGGTTTAAGGGAAAAGGGCCGGCTGGGTAAATAACCCGTGACCCTGGCTGCAGACTAGCGCCAATCATAAGGGTATGCCAGTAGCGCGAGCGCTCAGGGCTGTTCTTTGATTTCCTTGATCTCCACGCCGCTGTCCTGCTTCAGCCATTCGGCAGTGGGCATCGACACGCGGCCCTCGAAATCATTGAGGTCCGCCTTGTCCACGACAGGATAGAGGTGGGCGCGAATCACCCGAGCCGCCTCTTCGATACTGGGCTGCTGCTCGGCGTCAAACGACAGCGAGGTCCTTTCGCCTTTCTGGTCAACAAAGGTAATTACCCACGCTTTCATTGGATTCTCCTCAGTAACGCGACTCAGGGTGAATCAGCCTTACCTTCCGTTGACCCCGCGCCTGGGCGGTTGTTCAGTCGGCCTGCGGCGCAAAACGATGGCCGCCCGGCAGCGCCCGGATGCTTTTCAGGGTCTGCAGCATATCGACGCGGGTGCGCTCGAACGCAAGCTGCGGCTGGGAATGATCATCGAGCACTGTCAGCCCCACGCCAGGCTGGTATCCAGTGGGCGGAGCGTCGCCGTCGAGCGTGAACGTTTCGTAATCCACCGGCTTGTGGTACGCATCATAGGCCTTGTAGCGCGCACCGCGAAGGTTGCCGTCGAGGGCGCCGACAAGCACGCGCAGCGGGCCGAAGATGTCGGTCTGGACGAGCGTCGGAAACCGCCTGGAAATCACCTGCTCCAACAGCTTCGGCATGAAATCGGCGTCTTTCCTGATCTCGCGCCCCATGCTCAGGCGGTGCAGCAGGTTCGGGTTGCCCACGGGGTTGAGGCCCAGCGTTATCGAATGATGCGGGGCGCCATCGTCGGCAATGAACCCGAACGGCAGGCAAAAGCCGCGCTGCTGCGGGATTTCGTATTGCTCGCGGGTTCGAAAGGCCGCCAGCAAGGCACGTGCCCTGGGCTCGACACGTTCCAGTGAGACCGGTACGCCGGCAGCGTCCGACCCTGCATGAAATACAAAGCGATAGATGCGCTGGTTACGCCAGAGATGGGCCGTCATCTCACCCGGCACCCAGTCGGCGAACGTATCTGCAATCCCCAGGTCCAGAAAGCGCTCTTGCTCGAACAATGCGTCGGTCGGCCACTTGGCCTGTTCCTCGAGATAAGCTGCGCGTTCAGCCTCCAGTTTGACGGTGGGGCGCCCCGTGGCCGAGAACTCGCGGATCATGTCGTTGAGTACGAACAACTCGGTGCTCACCCAGTTGATTCGCGTAATGGTGTCGTCCAGGGCGCGATGCTGTTCAAGCAACGCGGAATAGTCTTCGTCGTCAGCCTTTTTTGCATCGATCTGGGCTTGCAGCGCGTCGATCTGCGCACGTACCACGCGTGTTTGCGCCGAACCGCGATTAGGCCCGTGGATAAGCTGCAGGCGATCGAAGACATTGCGATCCGTCACGGGGCTGACTTCGATCTTCACCAGGTAGGTCTGCTCGGGTGTCACGCCCTCGCCATACATGATCTGCTGGCCACCCGGGGCGATGGTTGGGCGCACGGGGTCGAAGTCCGGCTTTTGCCAGTAGCCCCCGGCAAGGTGCCAGGCAATCTCCTTGGGCACATCGAACTGCACCCGCCCCATGCACTCGGTACGCCAACCCGGCGGCGTCTGGTAATCCGGCTCACCCAGCGCCGACAGGGGCGCTGCCAGCAACGCCAGCCACATCCAGCTCATGTGTAACGACTTCATGTACGTTTCCTTTTCTGTGCCACTTGCGGTGCGTTCGGCAGGGCCTGCACCTGCCCCAGTATCTCGACGGCTTCTGTCTCCAACAGCTTCAGGCTCAGGCCGTCGCGGCTGTGCAACTGGTCCACTTGCAGGATCATCGAAGGAACGGGCGTGGCGCCCAGGTGCGCTGCGCGCAGCTGGAATGTTTCGCGGCGATCCGTTTCGTGTTCGAGGTACCACTTGGTCAGCGTGGTGGTTTGCAGGATGGTCATCTGCCCCAGCCGGAACTGGCGTTCCGGCAGTTGCTCAAGTACGGGGAAATCAGCGCGATCGAGCGACAGGTCGGCGGCCCGCCGGGCCTCGAACTGCTCGCGCAGCGACTGGCTGGCCACCTGAAGGTCGTAGCGGACCGCCTCCTGGTGCCGCCCGAACCACGCGGCGCGCACCACATAGGGGGCTGTGCCGTCATCGGCCAGAAAGCCGAACGGCAGGCATATACCCGGTTGCCGAGGCACTTCGAAGGCGGCGCGGGGACGCAAGGCGGCGAGCACACGGCGCACATGCGGGTCCAGCCGCTGCAGCACCTGCTCGTTGCTCACTCCACGTTCGATGTAACCGAAGTTGAGCTTGTAGACGCGCGACTGGCGCCACAGCACCACGGTCAACCCATGCTCGTTGTACACCGCATAGCCATCCTCCAGGGCAAAGTCCGGCAGGACTTGCCACTTGAAGCGATCGGAGACGGGGTACCCCGCGTCTTCACGGTTGAGCCGCTCAAGCCGCGCCTGCAGCGTGTCCACTGGCCAGCCCTTGCCCGCGAAGTCGGCGATCATCGCCTCGAGCGACGCCCGCTCACCGGGGATCTTGTCGATGCGCTCGAAGGTGCGCGCTAGTGCCTTGTACCGTTCGTTCAAGGCGTAGTACTCGCTCGGCTTCTGGGCCTTTAGGTACGGGGTCATCAGGTTCCCGATGCGTGTCTGCTCGGCCATGATGTACTCGCCCTGCGCATTGGCCCGGCTCAGGACCAGACGATCCTTGAGGCGGTCGTACAGCTCACGGGTAGTGAGCGGGCTCACATCGATGGTGACCAGGTGCGATTCCCCGGAGAACACCGGCGCGCCATAGTCGGCCTGCCACGTATCGCCACCAGGCATGAAGCGGGCGAACGGCTCGCCCAGGCGAAGACCGCTCATTTGCCACTCCAGGCTGGCCGGTACCACAATGCGCGAGCGCCCTACACATTCCTGAGCCATCTGGGGCGCAGGCGATACGGCATCAGCCACCGCCTGGATCGAATGGCACAGGCAAACCAGCAACACGAACACACGCACGCAAACATCCTTTTTGCGGGACCGCTGTCGGCCCCTCTTGCTGAGGCGCGTGATTTGAGCACCCACAGCCCGAAAAGCCAAGACCCCGGCAAGCCGGGGTCCTGGTCAGTGCAACAGCCCGTGCGTCATTGCGGCGTGCTGTGAGTCACGCCGGCAGTGTTGTCCAGCAGGCTCTTGGTCGCGGTCTGGATGTAGGACTCCAGCTTGCGGCTCAATTGTGCCTGGTCCGGGCTTTCGATCACCTCGGCCTTGAAGTTGGCCCCAAGCTGGTAACGGTACATGCGCGGCGACATGTCCTTGGACTGGATCAGAATGCGATCGCCCTGCACCAGGCCGACGATCTGCTCACTGCCCGATGGCTTGATCATGCCGATGCCTTCATCACCGGCCGGCAGGTTGAGCAGGTCACGCCCCCAGCACTGATGACGGGTTTCGCCCCCCAGTCGGCCCATGATGGTCGGCACGATGTCGACCTGGGTGCCCACGGTGTGGCTGACCGCACCGAACTTTTCCTGGATGCCCGGCGCAATCAGCAGCAGCGGCACGTTGAAGCGGCCCAGGTCCAGTTCGGTGACCTGCTGGGCATTGCCGAAGCCGTGGTCGCCGACGATCACGAACAGGGTTTCCTTGAAGTACGGCTCCTTGCGCGCCTTCTCGAAGAACTGGCCCAGCGCCCAGTCCGAGTAGCGCATGGCGGTCAGGTGCTCGTTCAGGCGGCCCTGGTCGGTCACCGGCTGCACCGGCAGGTCCTTGGGCAACGCATACGGAGTGTGGTTGGACAGGGTCTGCAGCAGGGCATAGAACGGCTTCTTGCCATAGTTGTGCGCAAGCTCCTGTGCGCCGCGGTCGAACATGTCCTGGTCGGACACCCCCCACGTCGGGTCGGAGAACACCGGGTTGACGAAGTCATTGCGGCCGATGAAGGTGGTCATGCCCTGGTTGCCGAAGAACCCGGACTGGTTGTCCCAGGCGAAGTCGCCGTTGTAGACGTACACGTCGTCATAGTCGCGGGCGCTGAGCAGCGCCGGCAGGCCGGACAGCTTGTGGCCGCCTTCCGGCGTCTGCATCAGGTATTCGAAGCCTGGCAGGTTCGGGAAGCAGGCCATGGTGGCGAACATGCCCTGGTGGGTATGGGTGCCGTTGGAGAAGAAACGGTCGAACAGCAGACCTTCCTTGGCCAGCTTGTCGAAGTACGGGGTGATGTTGGTGGTACTGCCCAGCGCGCCCACCGAGTGGCCGGCGAAGCTCTCCATCAGGATTACCACGACGTTCTTGATCGGCAGGCTGTTGGCCGCAGGCGGGGTGAAGTCACGGCGGATCGCCGCACTGTCGGCATCCACCAGCTGGTCGTGCTCGGTCAGGATCATGTCGCGCACGGTCTGCTGGGCCTGGCTCTGGTCGAGGGTAGCCTTCCAGATGTTGCCGCGGTCTTCGCCAAAACGGCTGTGGGCGGCGTCGATCAGGGTCAGGGTGCCGTTAAGGCCCAACTGGTTGACGAAATTGGAGTCGGTAGTGAACGCGTCACCCCAACGCATCGGCGGGCCCTGGCGCAAGGTGCCACGGGCGGCGATCACGGCCACCAGCAGGATCACCACGAATACCGCGCCACGCAGGTACCAGGGCGCCACGCTGCGCAGGCCGGCGACGTTGCTGGAGTACTCGCCGCGCGGGCGGGTAAGACGGTCGATGCCCTTGAACAGCAGGCTCAGCACCCAGGTGCCAAAGGCCCAGGCCAGCAGGTAGCGCACCACCGGAAAACCGTACCAGAGCATGCTCAGAACGGTCTTGGGGTCTTCCTTCACATACTGGAACACCAGGCCGTTGAGGCGCTGGTGAAACTCGCGGTAGAAGTCCATCTCCATCAGGCCGAGGAACATCACCACGCTGGAAGCCAGGGTCAGCCATACGCGAAACAGGCCACGGGCGGCCATGGCGCGAGCGCTGAGGATCGCCAGCAGCAGCGGAATGCTCAGGTACACCACCACGCGCAGGTCGAAGCGCAGGCCGTTGAAAAAGCCTTCAGCGACGGTCGAGAGCGGGGTGTCACCGATCATGTCGCTGTTGTAGAGCAGCAGCGCCAGGCGCACGAGGCTCAGCATCAGCATGATCACCAGGCCGCACAGCAAGGTATAGGCGAGGTGTGATTTGAGCGTTGGTTGCAGCAACGGGCGCGAAGCGGCTCGCTGATGACTCAAGGCATCCGTGTTAGCCATGGACAGGAAGATCCCTAGGGTTCAGATTTTTATGAGGGCCGGGACATTGCGTGGCCCTTGGACGAACGGAAATTCGCGCGCGGATTGTCAGCAATCGAATGTGAAAATTATGTTGAAAACCGCGCCTCGAACAATAGCTCAGTGTTCGGGTATCGTGTGGGCCAGACATGCCCGGAGCCACTCACCATGTACTTTCGCTACCACCCCAGCCCTATCGGCCAGTTGCTGCTGGCCGGTGATGAACAAGGTCTGCACCTGCTGCACATGGACAGCGCCCACCCCTGGCAACTGGCCGAAAGCTGGCAGCCGGCGGGCGCGCAGCTGGATACGGTAGCGCGACAGCTCGATGAGTATTTCGAAGGCCGGCGCCAGCGTTTCGAGCTACCCCTGGCACCACGGGGTACCGAATTCCAACGTGCAGTGTGGTGGGCGCTGCAGCAGATTCCGTATGGCACCACCACCAGCTATGCACAACTGGCGCAGCGCGTCGGGCGGCCGAAGGCGATACGCGCGGTAGGCACGGCCAACGGCGCCAACCCGGTGGCGGTGATCGTGCCGTGCCACCGGGTGATTGGCAGCGACGGCAGCCTGACCGGGTTTTCAGGTGGCCTGGAGCGCAAGCAGCAGTTGTTGCAGCTTGAGGGCGCCTGGTTGATCTGAGCCGCCGCATCGCCGGGAGGCCCACGCCCGAGCCTGGACTGGCGCTACAGCCTAACGTTGCCCCGTGGCCCGGCAATCGCCCAGATGATAAGGCCCAGCACCGGCAGCAGCAGGATCAGCAGGATCCACAGCACCTTGGCCCCGCCACTGGCGCCGCTCTTGATCACGTTGATGATCGCCCAGATATCCAGCGCCAGAATGACCAGCCCCACCAACCCGTTGAACGTCGACCCCATGGTGATACTCCCATGATTGAACCTGCCTTCAGCGTAGCTGGCTATCGGCCCCATAGCGGCGAACCGCTCGTCGCACACGCCGCGCAGTGATTACACTCGATTGATCGACTCCGTACCACAGAGGCCTCCATGCCACCCGCCCAAAGCTCCGCCAACGCCAACCCGACCTCCCTGCGCAGCGCCTGGCTGCACCAGGTTCAGGCCACCCCATGGCTCAGTGCCGGCCTGGCCCTGAGCCTGCTCGCCGTGCTCGGCCTGCTGGTCGCCAGTGCCTGGAACGCGGTGCATGGCGACAACAAGGACAACCTGCACATGGCCCTGCTCGGCGGCCTGGCAGGGTTTGGCGCCACGGCGCTGGGCGCGGTACTGGCGGTGGTGCTGCGCGACGTCAGCGCCCGCTCGCAGGATGTGATGCTCGGCTTCGCCGCCGGCATGATGCTCGCCGCCAGTTCGTTTTCGCTGATTCTGCCGGGCCTGGAGGCTGCGCGTGAAATCACCGGCAACGGGCCTTTCGCGGCCTTGACCGTGGTGGTCGGCATGGGTCTGGGGGTGCTGCTGATGCTGGGCCTGGACCGCTTCACGCCCCATGAGCACGAAAGCACCGGCCCCTGCGGCCCACAGTCGGAACGCATCAACCGGGTGTGGCTGTTCGTGCTGGCGATCACCCTGCACAACCTGCCCGAGGGCATGGCCATCGGCGTGGGCTTTGCCAACGGCGACCTCAACGTGGGCCTGCCGCTGACCACCGCCATCGCCATCCAGGACATTCCCGAAGGCCTGGCCGTGGCACTGGCGTTGCGCGCCACCGGCCTGTCCAACCTCAAGGCTGCGCTGGTAGCGGTCGGCTCGGGGCTGATGGAGCCGATCGGGGCAGTGATCGGCCTGGGCATTTCCACCGGTTTCGCCATCGCCTACCCGGTGAGCATGGGCCTGGCGGCCGGGGCGATGATTTTCGTGGTATCCCACGAGGTGATCCCCGAAACCCACCGCAATGGCCACCAGACCTCGGCCACCCTGGGACTGATGGGCGGCTTCGCGGTGATGATGTTCCTGGATACCGCGCTGGGCTAGACGTGTACCGCGACCCGCAGCGCCTCCAGGGCAGGCGCCGCGGCGATGGCGACCTCGGCGCACAGCTCCAGCACCCGCGGCACGTCGTTGCCGTACACCAGCACCATCTGCAATTCGTCGTCCAGCAACTGGCTGAGGTTGACCAGGGTGTAGCCGCCGTTTTCCTTATTCATGCTGCCCATCTGCACCTGGATGCGGTTGAGTGCCGTGAGCGGCTCAACCTTGACCAGTTGCTTGGGCTTGATGTTGAAGGCAACGTCCTTGCCGAACGAGTCGGTGATCTGCTGGAACAGGTCACTGTAGGTGTCGGCCTGGAACAGCACGGTATCGGGCAGGCTGCCGATCACCACCCACTCCCCCAGCGGGATCGGGAAGGTGTCGTCGTAGTTGATGTCGGGGTTGGCCGCCAGGAACGCCTGCGGGTCGGCATAGGCCTGCGCCGCTTCGTCGGCGATGCGCTCGCTTTCGGCGTCCGGAAGGCAGCCGGAGCTGATTTTGCCGATGAGTTCGACCAGTTGGTTTTTCATGCGGGGGCCCTGCGAGGCGAAAAAAGTCGCCAAGGATAGCCGCAAAAGCCCCCTGGCAGTTAGCCGGCCAGCGCCTGCAACTGGGCGACGGTGTCGGGTGCGCCCATGGTTTGCGCGGCAACCAGTGCGGTGGCGCCCTGCGCGTCGCGGTGATTGGGGTTCGCGCCCTTGCCGAGCAGGTAGGTGACGATGGAGGTGCGGTTGAACATCGCGGCCAGCATCAGCGCGGTACGGCCATCGGCAGACGCTCCATCGATCAGCGCGCCCTTCTCCACCAGCAGCTCGATCATCGCCTGGTTGCCCTTGAAAGCGGCACCGGCAATCGGCAACTGGCCCTTGTCATTGGCAATCTGCGGGTCTGCGCCGTGCTCAAGCAGCACCCTTACCGCCTCAAGGTGGCCGTGGTAGCTGGCAAGCATCAGCAGCGTGTCGCCGTTACCATTGCGAAGGTTGACCGGCAGGCCTTTCTCCAGCAGACGGCCAAGCATGTCGGCGTCCCCCTTGCGCGCCCGATCGAACACTTCTTCGGCAAAGGCTGCGGCTTCATCGTCGTTCATCGGGGTGGGGGTTGGGTGGTCGGTCATCGGGAACCTCCTGGCTGCGGTAGATCCCAAGTCTTTGCCAGGGAAGGCTTTGGGTCAACCTCGCAGATCCCATGAGGACGACAGAGCGAATCTATTGGCCGCAGGGCACTGCAAAATGCACTGTGCAAATTGCACGACCATGCAGAATGCACGGCACCCATTGCGCACGACAACTTTAAGTCATTGTTTTATAAGCTTTTTTCAATCAAGGAAAACTGGCACGGTCGCTGCACCTATCACTTCATGTCTGCCACACAACAGTCAGGAGCTGATATGGACCTCATCCAGCAAAAATTCGCCTCGGTATTTTCCGCCTACGACGTCACCACCCAGGCTCGCCCTGATGGCGGTGTACTGCTGACGTTGCGCGCCGCCGACGGCAAACAGGTCAAGCGCTCGATTTCGTATGGCCAGCTGCACAGTGCCGAGCAACTGTCGTGGGCGATCAGCGCGATCCGCCGCGACCTGGCCGAGCAGGCCAGCGAGCTGCCGGTGATCTCGATGCTGCAAAGCCAACAGCGGTTCGCACTACCGACCTATCGCTGAATCGCGTAGCGGCCTTTGCTGGCAAGCCAGTGCCCACAGGATCACCTTGGTTCCTGTGAGCGCTGGCTTGCAAGCCAGTGGCCTCGGCGTGATCAATCGTCCAATCGCGCGTAGCGCTCGGCCAGCTTCTCCCCCGTGAACTGCGCCACCACCCCTTCAGGCTGATTGAACAGTCGCACCGCCACGAAGTGCGGGTTGTCCCCGCCATCGATCCATACCCGCAACCCCGCCGGCACCACGATCAGATCCCCCTTCTCGCACACCACCGCATGCACGTACTCCCCTGCCCGCACGCTGACCAGGCTGCGCCCGGCTGCGAAGAAACGCACCAGGTCATCCGAATACACATGCTCGTCCAGCAGTTCGCTCATCGGATCGCCACTGGCGCTGATCACGTCGACGGCGCGGTAACCGCCTTCGTGTTGCAGCCGGTCGATCTGCACCTGGTAGGCGGCCAGCACACCGGCCTGGCCAGTATCGGCCTGCACAGGCGACTGCGCCGTCCAGCGCTCGAACCTTATCCCCTGCTCGGCCAGTGTCGCGGCGATGTCTTCAAGGTGGGTCAGCACCTTGTTGGGAATGTCCGGGGTGGACTGGTGAAACACGCTCAGGCTGCTCATGGGGCCTTTCCTCTTTCATTCGAAACGCAATGATAACGGCTGCGACCAGCGCCGCGACGCTGGCAATACTAAAGGTGATGGTGGCGCCCAGGGCGTTCCAGCTGTAGCCCGAATACAGGGCACCCAGCGCACCGCCGGTACCCGCCAGGGCCGCATACAGCGCCTGCCCCTGGCCCTGCTGGCGAGCGCCGAAGCTGCGCTGCACGAAGGCGATGGCGGCCGCGTGAAAACTGCCGAACGTGGCGGCGTGCAGCAACTGGGCGAACAGCAGCACGCCCGGATACTCGGCAAAGGTCCCCAGCAGCCACCAGCGTAAGGCCGCCAGTAAGAGGCTCGCCAACAGCACCCGACGCAACGAGAACCGCGCCAGGATCCAGCTCATGGCCAGGAACATCAGCACCTCGGCCACCACCCCCAGCGCCCACACCATGCCGATGGTGCCGCGGGCATAGCCCAGGCGCTCCAGGTGCAGGGTGAGAAAGGTGTAATACGGGCCGTGACTCAACTGCATCAATGCCACGCACACGTAGAACGCGGCCACGCCAGGGCTGGCCAGTTGCCTGAGAAAGCCGCCACCATCGCTGCGCTCGTGCTGGCCTGGCGGCTGGGCATTGGGCACCCACAGGCTGGCCAGCACGATGCCGGCCATGATCGCCACCAGCGCCACCGGGTAGATGTCCAGGCTCAACCATTCGAACAATCGCCCCAGGGCCACCACGGTGAGGATGAAACCGATCGACCCCCACAGCCGCACCTGGCTGTAGCGCGCAGTCTGACCTTGCAGGTGGGCCAGGGTGATGACCTCGAACTGCGGCAGTACCGCATGCCAGAAGAACGCGTGCAGGGCCATTACCAGCGCCAGCCAGGCGTAGCTCTTGGCCACGAAGATCAACGAAAAGCTGGCCAGGGTGCACAAGGCCCCCAGACGCACGATCAGCAGGCGCTGGCCGCTGCGATCGCCCAACCAGCCCCACAGGTTCGGTGCCACGCAGCGCATCAGCATGGGGATGGCCACCAACTCGCCGATGCGCGCGCTGGAAAACCCCAGGTGATCGAAATACAGCGCCAGAAACGGCGCTGTCGAACCCAGCAAGGCGAAATAGAACAGGTAGAAGCTGGACAGCCGCCAGTAGGGAATCGGCGCCACGGCTCAGCGGGCCGTGGCGTCGACGTCGGGCAGGTGCACTACAGCTGGCCCAGCACCGGGGTGGCTACCCGCACATCGGCGTTCTGGCCGCGGTGGCGCAGCAGGTGATCCATCAGCACGATGGCCATCATCGCCTCGGCGATAGGGGTGGCACGGATGCCGACGCAGGGGTCGTGACGGCCCTTGGTGATGACCTCCACCGGGTTGCCATCCACATCGATGGAACGGCCCGGGGTGGTGATGCTGGAGGTTGGCTTGAGTGCCAGGTGCGCAATGATCGGCTGCCCCGAGGAGATGCCCCCCAGGATGCCGCCGGCATTGTTGCTGAGGAACCCTTCGGGGGTGAGTTCGTCACGGTGTTCGGTGCCGCGCTGGGCCACGCTGTCGAAGCCGGCACCGATCTCCACGCCCTTGACCGCGTTGATGCTCATCAGCGCATGGGCCAGCTCGGCGTCGAGGCGGTCGAAGATCGGCTCGCCCAGGCCGGGCATCACGCCTTCGGCGACCACGGTGATCTTGGCACCCACCGAGTCCTGGTCACGGCGCAGCTGGTCCATGTAGGCCTCCAGCTCCGGCACCTTGTCCGGGTCGGGGCTGAAGAAGGCGTTGTGCTCCACCGACTCCCAGGTCTTGAACGGGATTTCGATAGGGCCCAGTTGGCTCATGTAGCCGCGGATGCGGATGCCCTGGGTGGCCAGGTACTTCTTCGCGATGGCACCGGCAGCCACGCGCATCGCGGTTTCGCGGGCCGAGCTGCGGCCGCCGCCACGGTAGTCGCGCTCGCCGTACTTGTGGTGATAGGTGTAGTCGGCGTGGGCCGGGCGGAACAGGTCCTTGATCGCCGAGTAGTCCTTGGACTTCTGGTCGGTGTTGCGAATCAGCAGGCCGATGGCGCAGCCGGTGGTACGGCCCTCGAACACGCCAGAGAGAATCTCGACCTCGTCGGGCTCCTGGCGCTGAGTGGTGTGCCGGCTGGTACCGGGCTTGCGCCGGTCCAGGTCGTGCTGAAGATCGGCCAGCGAAAGCTCCAGGCCCGGAGGGCAGCCATCGACAATGGCGACCAGCGCCGGACCATGGCTTTCGCCAGCGGTGGTGACAGTGAACAGCTTGCCGTAGGTATTGCCGGACATGCAGGGCGCTCCGCGTTCAGCCTGATTTTTAACTGGATGGTAACAAGGCCAACCAGTATACGCAGGGTATACCCTTAGATCACCTCCGGGCGCGAACCTAATGCCGCCGGACGAGTCAAAACGCCACCTCCTCGCTAATGGCCTGATGATGCTGCGCACGTTCGCCCTGTTGTTCCTCCTGTTTACCGGCCTGGCCCAGGCCGCGGCCCCCACGGTACTGCAACGACCGATCAGCCTGGTGACCGACGACGGCACCCTGCAGGGCAGCCTGCTGTTGCCGCGCAGCGACACGCCGCCACCGGTGGTGCTGATCATCGCCGGCTCCGGCCCCACCGACCGTGACGGCAACAATCCCGCCGGCGGACGTATCGACAACCTCAAGCGCCTGGCCCTGCTGCTGGCCAACAACCGCATTGCCAGCGTGCGCTACGACAAGCGCGGGGTGGCCGCCAGCCGCGCGGCAACCCCCGACGAACGCAACCTCAGCGTCGAGCGCTATGTGGCCGATGCCGTTGCCTGGGGCCATCTGCTCAAGGCCGACCCGCGCTTCGGCCCGCTGATCGTGCTGGGTCACAGCGAGGGCGCACTGATCGCCAGCCTCGCGGCCGAACAGGCCGGCGCCAGCGCGGTAATTTCAGTGGCAGGCAGCGGGCGCCCGGTCGATCAGGTACTGCGCGAGCAACTGGGTGAACGCCTGCCGGCGACCGAGCGGGCCCAGGCCGTACGCCTGATCGAGCAGCTCAAGGCCGGCCAGCCCAGCACCCAGGTACCGCTGCACCTGCGCGACGTGTTTCGCCCCAGCGTGCAGCCGTACCTGATCTCGCTGTTTCGCCAGGACCCGGCCGCCGCCTTCGCCCGCCTCCACTTGCCGGCGTTGATCGTGCAGGGGCGCAACGACGTCCAGGTCGAGGTCAAGGATGCCGAGAGACTGCACGCTGCCAAGCCCGACGCCGAACTGGCACTGATCGACGGCATGAACCACATGCTGCGCATCAGCCCGCGTGCCATGAGCCAGCAGCGCGACAGCTACAACAACCCCGAGCTGCCCCTGGCCAGTGCCCTGGGCGAGCGGATCGTCGAGTTCATTCGTCGATTGCCGGCGGCATGAAGCGAATTGGCGCAAATTGTGTCTCCAGTCTTGCGCAAAGCGGCCGATAAGCCGGTGCAGGCGTCGCCCTTGCGACCCGCCTGCTGTGCACAAAAGGACCGCCGTGATGACTGAAGCCACCCCCCAGGACGCCCCAGACGCGACCGACGAATCGCCAGCCCCGGAAGCGGCCCCGCTGCCCTGGGCGGACGTTGTGCCCGAGCATTTCCAGATGCTGCGCCTGTCCCCGCAGCCCACCGACCGCAACACTGGCGCGCGGCCGCTGCGCTTCGTGCAGTACGGTTATGCCGAACGGCACAACAAGACCCACAGCCTGCTGCGCATGGAAGTGCGCCTGCCTGGGCAGAAGGTGCGCAAGGAGCAGAATCGCCTGGATATCTGGGTGGACCACGAGTTGCACCAGATCAAGATCGGCCCCGACAGTGGCTTGCAGATCGAGCCGGTCAGCCGTGGCCTGGGGCGCTTCCTGTTGTCGCAGGCGGTGCACTGGGTACAGCGCAAGTGGTCGCACTACCGGGTCGAGGGCATGGCCCTGGCCAACAAGGACGCACTCAACGAAGACACACGCCTGCGCCGCGACCAGGTGCTGCGCAGTCATGGCCTGGAGGTCGAGTACGCCGATGCGCAGCACCTGAAGGGGCGCTGCGTGGAAGTCCAGGCAGGTCAGCTCAAGGGTGGCTGGAATACCGACAAGGTACAGAAGGTAGACATCCTGGATGCTGCGGGCATGCTGCAGCAGGCCGAGCAGAACCTGCAGGAGAAGGAAGCACAACTGCGCGAGCGCGATGAGCGGGTCAACAAGTACCGCCGCGAAGACAGCGGGTTGCGCTTCACCATCACCTGCCTGGTGGCCTTTGCGGTGTTCCAGGCCGGGCTGCTGATCTGGATTGCCACCAACCGCTGAAAGCGTTGCGGGTCAAGCCCGCCCCAACACGGCAATGCGGCCCTGTTGGGGCGGGCTTGACCCGCGACAGGCTTGAAATCTGTATCCCTTACACCCGCGAAGCAAACAGCGCCTGATGCTGCCGGCATTGTTCGGCCGTGAGCATGAACACCCCGTGCCCGCCACGTTCGAACTCCAGCCAGGCGAAATCCACCTCCGGGTACAACTGCTCGACATGCACCTGGCTGTTGCCGACCTCGACGATCAGCAGGCCCTTCTCGGTCAGGTGATCCGCCGCCTCGGCCAGCATGCGCCGTACCAGGTCCAGCCCGTCATTGCCGCAGGCCAGGCCCAGCTCCGGCTCGTGGTGGTACTCCTGGGGCATGTCGGCGAAATCCTCGGCATCGACATACGGCGGATTCGACAGGATCAGGTCGAAACGCTGCCCCGGCAACCCCTCGAACCCATCGCCCTGCACGGTGAACACACGTTCCTCAAGACCATGGCGCTCGATGTTCTGGTTGGCCACTTCCAACGCCTCGAACGACAGGTCGGCCAGCACCACCTCGGCCTCGGGGAACACGTCGGCGCTGACGATGCCGATGCAGCCGGAACCGGTACACAGGTCGAGAATGCGCGCGGGTTCGGCAGCCAGCCATGGCTCGAAGCGTTTTTCGATCAGTTCGCCGACGGGGGAGCGCGGGATCAGCACGCGCTCGTCGACGATGAACGACATGCCACAGAACCACGCCTCGCCAAGCAGGTACGCGGTCGGCACGCGTTCTTCGATACGTCGCTTGAGCAGGCGCTGCAGCTTGACCAGCTCGTCGTCTTCAAGACGGCAATCGAGATAGGCGTCGGCCACTTCCCATGGCAGATGCACCGAACCCAGCACCAGCAGGCGTGCCTCGTCCCAGGCGTTGTCGGCGCCATGCCCGAAAAACAGCCCCTGCTCATGAAAACGGCTGACAGCCCAACGGATGTGGTCGCGCAGGGTGCGCAGGCGGGAAGTGATCACGGGCAGACTCCTTTAAAGACGACCGGCAATTCTAACAGCCTGGAACACAAATGGGCCCGCCAATACGCCTCTGGCCGCAATTGTGCTCATGCCTGCAGGCCGCTATCCACGCCGCATGCACGCTAAGCCATTCACATAAGTCGCCAAGCAGGGGACAATAGGTGAAAAGCCCTATCCAAAGGAGCCCCTGATGTCCGTTCCAACGACGATGTTCCACCTCAGCGGTCGCGGTTATCCGCCGGCCAAGCTGAGCAACGCCAGCCTGGTGATTATCGATGCGCAAAAGGAGTACCTGAGCGGGCCCCTGGCGCTGTCGGGCATGGACGAAGCGGTGGCCAACATCGGCAAACTGCTCGAGGCTGCACGCAAGGCCGGCCGGCCCGTGGTGCATGTGCGCCACCTGGGCACCGTGGGTGGCCTGTTCGACCCACAGGGCTCGCGCGGCGAGTGGATTCCGGGCCTGGAGCCGCAGGGCGATGAAGTCGTCATCGAAAAACGCATGCCCAACGCCTTCAAGAACACCACCCTGCACGAGACGCTGCAGAAGTACGGCCACCTGGACCTGATCGTGTGCGGCTTCATGAGCCACTCCAGCGTCAGCACCACCGTGCGCCGCGCCAAGGACTACGGCTATCGCTGCACCCTGGTCGAAGACGGCTGCGCCACCCGCGACCTGCCGTTCAAGGACGGCGTGATCCCGGCCGCACAGATCCAGCAGAGCGAAATGGCGATCATGGCCGACAACTTTGCTTGTGTCGCACCCGTCAACAGCCTGATCTGACCACCCGACAGGCAAGTGGAACCACTCTGGGGCGTTCGGGTCCAACCCCGGATACCCTTTGAGGAAAGTCGGAATGAAGTTATCCAGTTTCGACGCCAGGCGCCTGCGTCCCCGCGAACAACGCAATTGGGGCGCACGCCTGGCCACGGCGTTCTCGGCACTGCTGGCGATACTCGGCGTGCTCCTGACCATGGCCGGCGTCGCTGGCCTGCTGGGCCATGCCGAGGCGCTGGGCGAGCTCAACCACAACCGCCCCGGCGCTGCCGTGGTGCTGGGCCTGGGCTTGCTGTCGCTGTACCTGGGCGTCTGGTCCTGGCGCCGCAGCCGGCTGCGCCTGCGCCGTGCCAGGGGGCTGAACCTGTCGCCGCACCTGATGAAGAAACACGATTGACTGCAACCCTGTGGGGAGTCGCGTAAACTGCGCCGCCCAGGCGGAGGCTTACATGCAAGACGACGATTTTTCCCTGTTCAAGAGCCAGATGCACGGCGTCAAGCCGATCCGGCATGATCGCGCCGACACCGGCAAACCCAAGGCCGACCGCAAGCAGCTGGCCAGCCTGCGCCAGGCCGCGACCGTGCGCAGCGACCAGACGGTGATCGACGGCCTGTCCGATCAGTTCGTCATCGACGTGGGCCCGGAAGACGACCTGCACTGGAGCCGCGATGGCGTGCAGGAAAGCCAGATGCGCAAGCTCAAGCTTGGCCAGATCGGTTTCGAAGGCAGCCTGGACCTGCACGGCATGACCGTGGAGAAAGCCCGCGAGACCCTCTGGGCATTCCTGGCAGAGGCCACGCGCTTCGAGGTGCGCTGCGTGCGAGTCACCCACGGCAAGGCGGTGCGGCTCGATGGCAAGCGTCCGATGATCAAGAGCCACGTCAACACCTGGCTGCGCCAGCATGCCCAGGTACTGGGTTTTACCTCGTGCCAGGCGCGTCACGGCGGCACCGGCGCGGTGTATGTCATGCTCAAGCGGACCATGCTTGAAGGGCGTGACGAGTAACGCCGCGCTTGCAGCGCCGTCACAGCCGCCGTACCCTTCGCTTTTGCGATAAATCCCACAGGTAGATCCATGTCCCTGGAACAGCACTACACCGCGATTCTCGGCCAACTCGGCGAGGATGTTTCCCGCGAGGGCCTGCTCGATACGCCCAAGCGGGCTGCGAAGGCCATGAAGTACCTTTGCCGCGGCTACGACCAAACCCTGGAAGAGGTGACCAACGGCGCCTTGTTCAGCTCCGACAACAGTGAAATGGTCCTGGTCAAGGACATCGAGCTGTACTCGCTGTGCGAACACCACATGCTGCCGTTCATTGGCAAGGCGCATGTCGCCTATATCCCGAGCGGCAAGGTGCTGGGCCTGTCCAAGGTGGCGCGCATCGTCGACATGTACGCTCGCCGCCTGCAGATCCAGGAAAACCTCAGCCGCGAGATCGCCGAGGCGGTTCAGCAGGTGACCGGCGCGCTGGGCGTGGCCGTGGTGATCGAAGCCAAGCACATGTGCATGATGATGCGCGGTGTGGAAAAACAGAATTCGTCGATGATCACCTCGGTGATGCTCGGCGCCTTCCGCGACAATGCTGCCACCCGCAGCGAGTTCCTCAGCCTGATCAAGTAATCGGCCGAGGTTCTGCGAGCCGACCTGCCCAGGTCGGCTTTTTTCATTGTGAGGAGTTGCCATGATCGTCAAAGCACTGCGGGTTGGCCTTGGCCAGCTGATCGTCTTCCTCGACTGGGTCAGCCGCCCGAGCAAGCTCAAGCGTGATGCGGCCGCCCAGGCGAATGTCGAGCAGCAGGCCAAGGGGCTGAGCCTGTATCAGTTTCACGCTTGCCCCTTCTGCGTGAAGACCCGCCGTACACTGCACCGCCTGAACGTGCCGGTGGCACTGCGTGACGCGAAGAACAACGAACAGGATCGCCAGGCCCTGCTGGAGCAAGGCGGCAAGATCAAGGTGCCGTGCCTGCGCATCGAGGAAGACGGCAAGACCACCTGGATGTACGAGTCCAAGGTGATCATCGACTACCTGAACCAGCGGTTCTCGGCGGTCTGACAGCGCTTGGCCGGCAGGGCTGCTTCCTGCCGGCAAAACACCATCAATCGATCATGGGCACATGCCGCGGATGCGAGGCCACGCGTTCCAGCCAGGCGCGAATCTTCGGGTAATCATTCAGCAGGAAGCCGGCTTCGTGGGCCACATGGGTGTAGGCATACAACGCCACATCGGCAATCGAGTACTGGTCACCGACCAGGTAAGGTGTTTCCTGCAACTGTTTCTCCATCACCTTCAGCGCCTTGTGCCCGCCCTTCTGCAACGACTTGTATTCATCGACACGATCTTCGGGCATGCCCAGATAGAACTGGATGAAACGTGCCACGGCAATGTAGGGCTCATGGCTGTACTGCTCGAAGAACTGCCACTGCAGCACTTGCGTACGTAAACGCGGCTCACTCGGCAGGAACAGGCTACCTTCGGCGAGGTAGTTCAGAATGGCGTTGGACTCCCACAGATAACTGCCGTCCTCCAACTCCAGCACCGGCACTTTGCCGTTAGGGTTCTTGACCAGAAACTCAGGGCGCTCGGTCTCGCCATTGAGGATGTTCACGGGACACCATGTGTACGGAATATCAAGCAAGTGCAACATCAGCTTGACCTTGTAGCAGTTGCCCGACTGGTAATCCCCGTAGACCTTGTACATTGTTCCCCCCTCTCCAAAGCTGAAACGAAACCGCCGTCCATAGTTGGCGACTGTACGGTTAAATGCAATGGTTGCTGTATGGCAAAACTCGCCCTATCGCAGCGTAGTCTGAAAAACCCGCTTACACCCGCACAAGGATTACTGCATGCCTGACGCCACCTCTGCGCCAATGCGTCCGCTGGCCGACACCTCCCCCTCGGCGGTGGTCGCCGGTTTCATTGCCATGCTCACGGGCTATACCAGCTCGCTGGTGCTGATGTTCCAGGCGGGCCAGGCGGCCGGCCTGACCACCGCGCAGATTTCCTCGTGGATCTGGGCGCTGTCGATCGGCATGGCGGTATGCAGCATTGGCCTTTCACTGCGTTATCGCACGCCCATCACGGTCGCCTGGTCGACCCCCGGCGCAGCCTTGCTGATCACCAGCCTGGGCGGCGTGAGCTATGGCGAGGCAATCGGCGCCTACATCACCTGCGCCGTACTGGTGGTGATCTGCGGGCTCACAGGCAGTTTCGAACGCCTGGTACGGCGCATTCCGGCATCGCTGGCCGCGGCCCTGCTGGCCGGCATTCTGTTCAAGATCGGCAGCGAGATCTTTGTTGCGGCCCAGCATCGGACCGCCCTGGTGCTGGGGATGTTCTTCAGCTACCTGCTGATCAAGCGGTTGTCGCCGCGCTATGCGGTACTGACCGCGCTGGTGGTGGGCACCGCGATCGCCGCAGTGATGGGGTTGCTGGACTTCAGCGGCTTCCACCTGGAGGTGGCGACACCGGTATGGACCACGCCGTCGTTCTCGCTGGCCGCGACCATCAGCATCGGCATCCCCCTGTTCGTGGTGGCGATGACTTCACAAAACATGCCGGGTGTGGCGGTGCTGCGTGCGGACGGGTACCAGGTACCTGCCTCGCCGCTGATTTCAGTGACGGGCCTGGCCTCGCTGCTGCTGGCCCCGTTCGGCTCGCACGGCATCAACCTGGCGGCCATCAGCGCCGCGATCTGTACCGGGCCGCATGCCCATGAAGATCCGAGCAAGCGGTACACCGCGGCGGTCTGGTGCGGGATTTTCTATGGCATTGCCGGCGTGTTCGGCGCCACCCTGGCGGCACTGTTCGCCGCGTTGCCCAAGGAGCTGGTGCTGTCGATTGCCGCACTGGCGCTGTTCGGCTCGATCATGAACGGCCTGACGGTCGCGATGAGCGAGGCCAGGGAGCGCGAGGCGGCCTTGATCACATTCATGGTCACGGCCTCGGGCTTTACCCTGTTCTCGATCGGCTCGGCGTTCTGGGGGATTGTGGCGGGGGTACTGACGCTGATGATCCTGAACTGGCGCAAGCCTGCCTGATCGACACGGGAGGGCCTGGCCCTCCCCTGCCCCACCCGCTAGATAGCGGTGGCACCACCATCGATTGCCAGAGCCTGGCCAGTGGTGAATGCCGCACCGTCGCTGCACAGGTACAGGACCGCTGCAGCGACTTCCTCGACCTTGCCCACGCGGCCGACCGGGTGCATGGCGGCGGCGTATTCAGCCTTGCGTGGATCGGCCTCGTAGGCACGGCGGAACATGTCGGTGTCGATCACCGCCGGGCACACCGCATTCACCCGGATCAGTTTCTTGGCGTACTCGATGGCGGCCGACTTGGTGAGCCCGATCACGGCATGCTTGGATGCGCTGTAGATGCTCATCTTGGGCGCAGCCCCCAGGCCGGCGACCGATGCGGTGTTGACGATCGCACCGCCGCCCTGGGCGAGCATCAGCGGCAACTGGTGCTTCATGCACAGCCACACGCCCTTGACGTTGACGCCCATGATCGCATCGAATTCGGCTTCGCTGCCGTCGGCCAGGCGCCCCTGCTCGATTTCTATACCGGCATTGTTGAAGGCGTAGTCCAGACGACCGTATGCCTCGACAGTGCGCGCCATCAACTGCTGCACGTCCTGCTCGCGGGTAACGTTGCAAGGTACGAACAGTGCCTGGCCGCCGGCGGCCTGAATCAACCCGACCGTGTGTTCGCCACCGGCGACGTCCAGGTCTGCCACCACGACCTTCAGGCCTTGTGCGGCGAATGCCAGCGCCGTGGCCCGGCCGATGCCGGCGCCGGCCCCGGTGACCAGGGCAACCTGGCCGGAAAAAGTCATGCTCATCGATAACTCCCGCAACGTAGTGAGGACAATGGCGGGAGTCTAGTCATCGGCGGTGGCTCCTGGGCAGCATCATCAGGCACGCAGTGAACACACCATCGAACCGGGTGATTTTAGCTGCTAGGCTCAATCATCCAGATGGATCAATCACCATTCGCCACAAGGCTGGACCTTGCCGATTTGCCGATGCAGGCCTATCAACAGGGTTTGCCTTCCAGAGAGAACCTTGCCATGACTGACAGGACCAACCGCCGATTCCTGCTTGCCAAGCGCCCCACCGGGGCAGTGACACGTGATGACTTTACCTTTGAAACCGTGCCTGTGAGCGAGCCTGTCGAGGGACAGGTAGTGGTGAAGAACCTGTACCTGTCGCTGGACCCGGCCATGCGCGGGTGGATGAACGAGGGCAAGTCCTACATTGCGCCTGTAGGTATCGGCGAGGTCATGCGAGCACTGGGTGTCGGTGAAGTGGTGGCGTCCAGGCACCCTGACTATGCCGTGGGTGATACGGTGAGCGGAGCCCTTGGTGTACAGGATTACTTCATTGGCGAGCCCAAGGGCCTGCATAAGGTCGACCCTAGGCTGGTACCGTTGCCACGCTATCTCTCCGCCCTGGGCATGACCGGAATGACGGCCTACTTTGCCCTGCTGGAAGTGGGTGAGCCCAAGACGGGCGAAACCGTGGTGATCTCGGGTGCAGCGGGAGCGGTCGGCAGCATTGCCGGGCAGATCGCCAAGCTCAAGGGCTGTCGTGTGGTCGGGATTGCCGGCGGCGAGCAGAAATGCCGCTACCTGGTCGATGAACTGGGCTTTGACGGGGTTATCGACTACAAGGCCGAAGACGTACTGGAGGGACTCAAGCGCGAGTGCCCAAAAGGGGTGGATGTGTACTTCGACAACGTCGGCGGGGACATCCTCGATGCAGTGCTCAGTCGCCTGAATTTCAAGGCGCGGGTGGTGATCTGTGGTGCCATCAGCCAGTACAACAACAAGCAGGCGGTCAAGGGCCCGGCCAACTACCTGTCGCTGCTGGTAAACCGCGCGCGCATGGAAGGTTTCGTGGTGATGGACCATGTGGCCAAGTACGGCACCGCAGGCAACGAAATTGCCGGCTGGCTGGCCAGCGGCAAGCTCAAGAGCAAGGAGGATGTTGTCGAGGGGCTGGAGACCTTTCCCGAAGCGCTGCTGAAGCTGTTCAGCGGGGAAAACTTTGGCAAGCTGGTGTTGAAGGTATAAGGGGAACGACTTCGCCAGCAAGGCCGGCTCCTCCTTGTAGGAGCCAGCCTTGCTGGCGAAAAACCGGGTCGCTTAGCCGCGAATTTCGGCTACCACTGCAGCCAGCGCTTGAGCAGGGTCAGCCGCCTGGCTGATCGGGCGACCGATTACCAGGTAGTCGGAGCCGGCGTCCAGCGCCTGGCGCGGGGTAAGGATACGACGCTGATCGTCCAGGGCGCTGCCGGCAGGACGAATGCCCGGAGTCACCAGCTGCAACGACGGGTGCGCGGCCTTCAGGGCCGGGGCTTCCAGGGCGGAGCACACCAGGCCGTCCATGCCGGCCTTCTCGGCCAGGGCGGCCAGTCGCAGCACCTGCTCCTGCGGCTCGATGTCCAGGCCAATACCGGCGAGGTCTTCACGCTCCATGCTGGTCAGCACGGTCACACCGATCAACAGCGGCTGTGGCCCGCTGCGCTGGTCCAGCACGTCGCGACAGGCCGCCATCATGCGCAGGCCGCCAGAGCAGTGCACGTTGACCATCCACACGCCCATTTCGGCTGCGGCCTTCACGGCCATGGCGGTGGTGTTGGGGATATCGTGGAACTTGAGGTCCAGGAACACTTCGAAGCCCTTTTCACACAGGGTTTCAACGATGCCCGACGCACTGCTGGTGAACAGCTCCTTGCCGACCTTGACCCGACACAGCGCGGGGTCCAGCTGATCGGCCAGTTTCAGGGCGGCGTCACGGGTAGGGAAATCCAGGGCGACGATGATAGGCGTCTGACAGGCGGACATGGGCAGGCTCTCTGGGCAAGTCGAAATCGGCGCGCATTGTAGCCGATGCGCAGTGCCAATGGGGGCCGGTGATCGCGAATTCGCCCCCAGGTGGTGGGCCTCTTATACTTGAACCATCGACGCTCGTGTCGAGTCCAACATCACAGAGGCGGCGCCATTCGCCGTCGATAAGGAGAAGCTCATGCCCTGGTATGCCTGGTTGATCTTGCTGGTTGCCATCGGCTCGATTGTCGGTGGCTTGATGATGCTGCGTGATACGGCGAAGAAGCTGCCCTTGACCGAAGAGCAACTCAAGCGCGTGCATGAGCGCAATGCCGAAGCCGATGCCAAGGACGCGCAAGACCGATAAGCGTGGCGCTTCCCCGCCTTCTGCAGGCGCCGGCATTGCCGGCGATGAGCCCATGCCATTTGATGATAAAAACGGATCGAGCATTGCCCGACCCGCCCCTCCTCAGGTCACTTGACCGCCAGTTTGTCCCGGTTGCGCTCGATCAGCGCCTGGCCGATCCCCTTCACCTCCAGCAACTCATCCACTGACTCGAACGCGCCGTTGGCTTCGCGGTAGGCCACGATCGCTTCAGCCTTGGCCTTGCCGATACCTGCGAGCGACGACTGCAGTGTCGCCGCATCGGCAGTGTTCAGGTTGACGGTGGTTGAGGCGAGCGCTGCGCTGACTGTAGTGACTGGCAAGTCGCCCGCGGCCTTGGTGGCCGCCGCAAACGACGGCAGCGAGAGCGCGCTGAGCAGCGCGAGCAGCAGAGAAACAAGAAAGGTATTGCGCATAACGGTGGCACTCCTTGGTGTGTGAGCTTGCTAAGGCAGCGATTCCTTGGCTGCCTGTAAAACCTAGCGGCTCAAGAACAACTGATCCACAGTCAAGGTCAAAAGGATTCAAACAAGATGTGAAAGAAATGTAAAAATGTGTAGGAAATGTTACCGTTTTGGCCGTCGAAAAACTCTTACACGGGATGTGCAGCGGTGCGCGAAGGGAAGAACAAGCTGGTTGATGGATTTCCGTTTACATTCAAGCATCATCGCTCGACAGTTCATCTGAACGCGCCTGTGAGCACTGCGCTGGCGGCAACGCTTACGCTGTTGCTTGGCCAGGAACGCCCGTCAAACCGGACAAGCGCGCCACTATCTACAGGCGATAGCCCATTGTTTGCCAAGCGCCAAGCGATTGAGACCCTCCCAAAGAGGATCCGCTTTACGCGCGGTACCCGCAAAAGCTGTGGCATGTTCGACTGGCCAATCGAAGAGCTGATAAACACTGCGGAAGCGCACCGCCGCGGCGCGAGTGTGCCCGGCGTGGTTGGCTATGGGTATACCAGGTCACGCATGGGGTTGATGAATGACTTCGTCATCATCACAGAACTGTTGCAGAACTACACAGACGGCTATCAGTGGATACTCGCCAAGCCTGAAGAAGTGGAGCGGGTGATCGGTGCGGCGTTCGAGTTGTTGCTTTCGCTGAACAGCAGCGGGATCTATCACATGGATCTATGGGCGGCGAATGTAATGATGTGTAACGACGGGGTGGGGGCAACGCATGCGATCGATTTAGAGAATTGCTTTGCCGCCGCACCACGGTTTTTGAGTGAAACCCTGGGCTTTCAACTGGGGTTCTTCTATCGCAGAGAGGTAGGGGGGCTGGTTGGGGAGTCGGCGTACGACGCTTTAGTAGCGCGAGCCCTGGAAACCTGCGAGGGGATTAATCGGGAACGATTTCATGCTGTGTACCAAATGGCCAAGCACCATCATATTGGTCGCAAGGAACGACGGGATATTTTTTTGAGTGGGCGAGTGGTATTGGGGTGACGACGGGGCGCAGCCCCGCGTGACCATTCTTTTTGCGCGATCAAATCTTTATAGAGCCGGAGAGCGGAGATGGCATAATTCAGGAATACGGTAATAGTCGGTGAGTGGGTGACTTATGAGCAATCTGACGGAATTTAGGCCACTACCCGTCTCGGAGCTATAGCGGTAGCTCGAATATTAATTGAATCAATAAATTCTACCTCCTTACATCACTAATACCCCCAATGGGGATACCCTATACAAACGCCCGTCAAAAGACGGGCATTTGTTTGAGCCATTTGTTACACCATCCTTCTCTACAATTAGGGGTTGTGATTGTGCATCGTCGAGCGCCACGAGACCGCTAACAAAATTGCAATCGGAAGCCAGAATACGGTCCAGTAATCTCCTGGGCGAGTAAAGACTCGTTCGACATCTGTCATCATGGAAATCAGCGCGAAAATCAACGCAGGTGTCGCTAGACGCACCCACTTATCTTTGCGTAACTTCAACGCTTTGTAGGCGACTCCTAACAGTCCGGCAGCCATCAAAGCAAGCGAAATCAGACCACTATCATATACCTGTTGAAAATAAAGACTGTGTGCATGGGGAGAAATCAAATCCCGGTCAGGCCAAACATAATTAAATGGTGTTCCCAAACCATGCCCCACCAACCAATGTCCCGGCATGGTTGAAAAAAAGTAATCCCATATCGGGCCACGGCCAGACAACTGACGTTTAGTGACCTCAAATATTAAATTATCCCACCACATAAACGTCGCTATCGCCGCAAGAATTGCACTTCCCACAAAGAACAACCAGCCACGGCGAGAGTTTTGCAATATTACAACAGCTAGGCAGCTCGCGGCCACGCCGAACCATGCCCCGCGGGTATAGGTCAACAACACATAAATCACAAGTATGCAAAAAGCTAACAGCCAAAAAGCACAGGAAAGTATATTCCTTCTTCTATCTAATGCAAAACCCAATGCCCACGTTGCTGCCGCACCATGAAAAATACCTGCTGCTACGGGCCAGCCATAATTTGCAAAGTCCCGTATCCCCGACCGGTCGATTCGGAATGCCCGATAGGCAAGCGGTTGCTCCAATACCAAAAACTGATAAATTAAACTAACCAATGCTCCAAGCGTGATCATGGCGACACCTGCCATCAATACACGCAGTAACGTCGACTCATCACGGCGCATGAACAGTAGAATCGATACCAAATAAAGGGCAATGAATAAGCCACGCTTCATCAAGGAAAATGCTGGGTCTTCTGAACCCGTTGACCAGAGAACGCTAATCGCTCCCCAGAGCAAAAAGCACATCCAAGGAAGATACTCCCAACTGAAAGCAGAAAACGCCCTTCGAAAAGCAATGTCCAAGAAAAAAATGGCGGCAGGCAACAGCAGCCAGATGTAAACCTGAGTATTTTGAGCACTGTTTGACTCTAGCCAAACCTTTCCGCTCAGCTGAACAAACAAACCAATTGCTAATATCCAAACAACACTTCGCGACCAAAACGAACTGCCTCTATTCTGTTTCAAATCCATGCTGCCGCCTTCCCAAAGTTCCCGATAAACCGCTATCAAAAAGCATTCTTATTGATAAAACCCTTGAGCGCCGTGAGAAATATTATTCTTACATCCAACGAAAGCGACCAATTGTCAATATACCAGAGGTCAAACTCCACGCGCTTCTGCATTTTCTCCAGCGTATCAGTCTCCCCTCTATATCCGCTTACCTGTGCCCACCCGGTAATGCCTGGCTTGACTTTGTGTCTCTGCATGTAAGACTCAACCAGATCTTTATAATATTCATTGTGCGCCAGCGCATGTGGGCGCGGACCGACAATCGACATGCGCCCCTGCAGGACGTTGAAGAATTGAGGCAGTTCATCAAGGCTGGTACGACGCAAGAACGCACCCACACGGGTCACTCGCGCGTCATTACGCTTAGCTTGGGTCAATGTTCCGCTATTTTCGTCGTGCACAACCATGGAACGAAACTTGTAAACCTTGAATCGTTTACCGTTGATCCCCATCCGCATCTGTTTGAACAGAACGGGACCTGGAGAGGTAACCTTTATTACCAGTCCAATGATCATACATAGCGGCAGAATCATCAGACTGATCAGGCCACCAATCAGGACGTCTTCCAATCTTTTAATAACTCGTGCAGGGCCATCCATCGGGCTGCAACTTAAGTCTAAAGAGTAAACACCTGCAATGCGGCTGACCTTGTGATTCAGCAAGGGTATATCACCCCACTCGGGTATAAATCGCACAGCAACGGTGTAGTGGCGCAGTGCATAGAGAATAGAGCGCACAGCACCGCCTTCGCTCAGCGGCAAGCACAACCAAACTTCATGAACGCCATGCTCATTAACTTTTTCGACTAATGTCTCCAGCCATTGACCGCCAGCATTGTACGTCAAGTTTTTCTCAACTTTGAATCCGTACTCCCCCAGAGCTTGACCTGCATTCAGTTGCCCTGCAGACTCGCCCCCCGAGTCCACCAGCAATACTGACTTGAGATTCATTCCGGATGAACGCAACTGCCTAAGAAGGAAAAAAACAAAGACTCTTAACAAGAGACACAGCGAACCACCAATAACCAATATCGCAGTGAACCAGATACGAGAATAGTTTTCAGACAACTTCAAAAAAAAGGTAAGGGATAAAATAATTCCAGTAGCGGCTAGCCAGCACATTAATAAGACACTAAACTGCCGGGCGAAGGAATACCCCCTTTGCGATCCATACACACCACCAAACGACATACATAACACCACGACAACACTGGTAACCAGGGTCGCCGTACTGTATCGACCGCTCATTTCAAATGAGTTATAACGATACCAATAGGCCAGCACGCCAGCTATTACAACCACACCCAAGTCAAGCAGAGCGACAAATAAGGGTACAGGATAGCGCTCTGCAAATGTTGGATGGTAACGCTGAATGACTTGCATGTTATCTTATAACCCTAAGATATAGATTTTTTATAAAAAAATAAAAAATACAAATTCTATAAATTACAAACGCTCGCTGACTACCTAGCTGTCCAAATGCCCTAAGGATTCAGGCACACCCAGCCTTGTACGGAAACGTCGCGAGTAGATCATGTTCACCATGAATCTAACGACGGTATCCGTTAGGGTTATTTTTTTGCCACCTCCATGCATCTTTCATCATTTCCTCTAAGCCTCGTTCCGCTCGCCAGCCTAGCTCATTTTCCGCCTTCGAGACATCTGCCCAACATTCTGCGATGTCACCGGGGCGGCGAGCCGTCACACTATAGGGTATTACCAGACCACTGGCAGCCTGAAATGCATCGAGCAGCTCAAGGACGCTGTAGCCTTTGCCCGAGCCAAAATTCCAAATATGAAAACCTGCACGCAACTCAATGGCTTGAAGTGCCTTGAGGTGGCCATTCGCAAGGTCTACAACATGCACATAGTCACGCACCCCAGTGCCGTCGCGGGTCGGGTAATCGTTGCCAAATACTTTCAGCTCAGCAAGCTTGCCAATAGCCACTTGGCCAAGGTAGGGCACGAGATTATTGGGAATACCCAAAGGGTCCTCACCAATCAACCCGCTAGTGTGTGCACCGACAGGATTAAAGTAACGAACAGTGGCGATACTCCATCGACTGTCGGCCTTGGCCATATCCGACAATATCTCCTCGACCATCAGTTTTGATCGACCATATGGATTGGTAGGGGTAGCGATGGGAGTAAGCTCACTCAGTGGCATGCGCCCTGAATCCCCATAAACCGTGGCAGATGAACTGAAGACCAGACGAAAAACGCCCGCTTTATACATGGAGTTGAATAAACTCACACTCCCAGAGACATTATTAGAAAAGTACTTAATCGGTGATTTTACGCTTTCACCTACCGATTTTACTCCGGCACAGTGAATCACTGATTCAATCTGATACGTTGCGAAGAGACGATCCAAAACCTTGGCATCACAGATGTCACCTTTTACAAAAAAAGGTGCTGCACCCGTATAGCTCCCCACACGCTCTATTGACTCGACAGAAGCGTTTGAAAGATCATCCAACACCACAACATTCAAACCACTTTCCAGCAGCGACAGGACAATATGAGAGCCTATGTAACCAGCTCCGCCGGTTACTAGAATATATTTCCCCACGCCTGTCTCCCTACCTTTTTTCATAGTTTTATCTTGATGGCTCTCTACGCAGCATGATACGTATATCACTATACGCGACCATACTTGTCTTCAAATCGCACGATGTCATTTTCACCCAAATAAGAGCCCGATTGAACCTCAATCAACTCCAGCGGAATGACGCCTGGATTCTCCAAGGCATGGACCTGGCCAATGGGTATGAAAGTCGATTGATTTTCGGTCACAAGGTACACTTTTTCGCCATTCGTGACTTTAGCTGTGCCACTGACAACAATCCAATGTTCCGCACGGTGATGATGCATCTGAACCGAAAGCTTGGCGCCCGGCTTGACGGTAATCCGCTTGACCTGATACCTGTGGCCTGCGTCAACGGAGTCATACACGCCCCAAGGGCGGTACACCTCACGATGATTGACGTGTTCATTGCGGCCCGACGACTTTAATCTGGAAATCAGGGTTTTAACATCTTGCGCACAAGACTTATCAGCGATCAGTACCGCATCCTTGGTCTCAACGATAACTAAATCCTTGACACCAAGCGTCGCGACTAGCCGATGGTCAGAGTGAATATAGCTGTCGGACGTCGCCTCGCAAATAACGTCACCCTTGCTCACATTCCCCCATTCATCTTTGCTCCCCAACTCCCAAAGTGCGGACCACGACCCGACATCACACCAGCCTGCGTCCAATGTAACCATCACGGCTTGATCAGTATGTTCCATAACAGCGTAGTCAATGGACTCATCAGGGCATTCCAGGAACGCTTCTTTGTCTACCCGTGTAAAATATAGATCCTGCGCACCTTTCGACAGCGATAAACGACAGGCTTCAAGAATATCTGGTCTGAATATTTCGAGCTCTTCCAGGTAACGTTTTGCTCGGAACATGAACATTCCACTGTTCCAATAATGCAAGCCTCCCGCCACATAGGTCTCTGCTGTTGAGATATCTGGTTTCTCTACAAACGCGTCGACAAGGAACCCACTTTCCCCAATGGACTTCCCCTTCTTGATATAACCATATCCCGTTTCCGGCTTGATCGGGACAATTCCAAACGTCACCAACTTTCCCGCCACCGCATGAGCAACAGCAGTGTTCAAAGCACCTTGGAAAGCGTTTATATCTTGAATAAAGTGATCTGCTGCCAACACCAGCAGTATGGGATCTTCTTCCTGATTGCATAAGTTCAAGGCGGCAAGCGCTATAGCGGGAGCTGTATTACGACCTTCTGGCTCAAGAATTATATTTGATTGTTCCAAGCCAATTTGGCGTAACTGTTCTGCCGCCAGAAACCGATGCTGTTCATTGCATATAATTAACGGCGGTGCCATCTCCACGCCTTTCAATCGCTGACACGTATCCTGCAGCATTGAAATGTTCTCTTTCACCAACGGTATAAACTGTTTTGGGTGAAGCTCACGTGACAATGGCCACAACCTGGACCCGTAACCACCCGCTATAACGACAGCATGTAACATAATAGATTCCTACGCTATGAAATCAAACTAGAAGCATAAACCTCTGTCATCCTACATAGTCATCAGAAACTCATAAAATAGCCCGCGCCTTCCAGCGCGGGGACATCGAAAATCCCCTCAACCCCTCACGGAGTCAATATTTTCCACGTACCATCTGTAAGCATCACGCAATCCATCTTCCAACGTGATTCGAGCTTTCCACCCCAACGATTGTATTCGTTGAACATCGAGCAACTTTCTGGGCGCACCATCTGGCTTAGAGGTATCAAACACAAGCCTGCCAGAGAAGCCCGTCACTTTGGCAAGTGTCTGCGCAAGCTCACGTATTGTGCAATCGACGCCTGTTCCAACGTTGATATGAGACAGCATATCCTGTGTTGCACCTTGATACTGCTGCCTGTCTAACTCCATCACATGCACACATGCTGCTGCCATGTCATCAACGTGTAAAAATTCCCGCATCGGACTACCACTTCCCCAGATGGAGATTTCGTCGTCCTGTCGCACTACAGCCTCGTGATAACGTCGAAGCAAGGCGGGAATCACGTGGCTATTCAGCGGGTGATAGTTATCATTAGGACCATATAGATTTGTCGGCATGACGCTGCGATAGTTTCTACCGTGTTGACGATTGTAACTTTCGCATAACTTTATTCCCGCAATCTTTGAAATAGCATAAGGCTCATTCGTCGACTCTAACGCACCGGCTAACAATGCCTCTTCGTTCATCGGCTGCGGCGCATGCTTTGGATAGATGCATGAGGAGCCTAAAAACAACAGGTTCTGCACATTATTATTATGCGCCGCACTTATAACATTCGCCTCGATCATTAAATTATCGTATATAAAATCAGCAGGGTATGTGTTGTTAGCGTGAATACCGCCAACTTTAGCTGCTGCAAGATAAACCTGATCAATTTGGTTTTCCGCGAAAAACTGTTGAACTGCGCGCTGGTCAACCAAATTCAGTTCATCTTTCGTTGCAGTCAGTATGTTGACGTAGCCTCGTTCAACCAACTGTCTTACGATCGCTGCGCCCACCATACCCCGATGACCAGCAACAAATATTTTCTGATCGAAATTCTGCATTATTTCTAGTTCTCCACTGCCACAGAAACGTCATATCCGTGCTGTTTCAGCAGCGCGTGCCGTTGGGCAATCTTCAAATCTTCCGAAACCATCTCCGCGCACATCTCTTGCACCGTTATTTCTGGAACCCATCCCAGCTTCTCTTTGGCCTTGGTAGGGTCCCCGAGAAGCGTTTCAACTTCGGTCGGCCGGAAATAACGAGGGTCCACACGCACAATGATATCCCCCACCTTGAGAGCCGGGGAGTGAGTACCATCAATTTTTTCGACAATCGCACGCTCCTCAATGCCTTCCCCTTCAAACCTGAGGGTCACACCGAGCTCTTCTGCCGACCATCGAATGAAATCTCGCACCGAATACTGAACACCGGTAGCAATTACAAAATCATCAGCTACATCCTGTTGCAACATCATCCATTGCATACGCACGTAATCCTTGGCATGCCCCCAATCGCGCAAGGCGTTGAGATTACCGAGGAACAAACATTGCTCCAATCCCAATGCGATATTCGCCAAGGCTCTGGTAATCTTGCGTGTCACGAAAGTTTCACCACGCCGGGGAGACTCATGATTGAACAGGATACCGTTACATGCGTACATACCATAGGCTTCACGATAGTTTACCGTTGCCCAGTAGGCGTACAGTTTGGCCACTGCGTAGGGGGAGCGTGGGTAAAAAGGCGTTGTTTCCTTCTGCGGTGTTTCTTGCACCAGCCCGTACAGCTCAGACGTCGACGCCTGGTAGAAACGTGTCTTCTTTTCGAGCCCCAAAAGTCGGATGGCTTCAAGAATACGCAATGTTCCTATAGCATCGACGTCAGCTGTATACTCTGGAGACTCAAAGCTAACCGCCACATGTGATTGCGCACCGAGGTTGTATACTTCGTCAGGCTGAATATCTTGAATGATACGGGTTAGGTTAGACGAATCCGTCAAGTCGCCATAGTGCAGTACAAAGTTTCGGTTATCGACATGCGGATCTTGATAGATATGATCAATACGTTGCGTGTTAAAAGAAGAGGCACGACGCTTCAGGCCATGAACTTCATAGCCTTTTTCGAGCAAGAACTCAGCGAGGTACGATCCATCTTGCCCCGTTACACCGGTAATAAGCGCCTTCTTTTTGTTCATTTTTCCATCCTGATCAATCATCAAAAATTCTATTAAGAGTGTGCTTTACTTCTTCAATAGCTGACGGACTGCGTAATAGATAAACCAGCTATTTGTCGACAGATAACGCTTAAATAAACGTTTTGGCTCACTACTAAGACGGTGTAGCCACTCCAACCCCGAATGCTGCATCCACAGCGGCGCGCGCTTTATGACCCCTGCGTGGTAATCAAATGCCGCCCCTACTCCAATCATCACGGCATTGACTCTGTCGCGATGCTCGGCCATCCACAGCTCCTGTTTGGGGCAGCCCAAGCTAACCCAAACAGTTTTCGCACCAGATGTGTTGATAGCCTCGACGATCTGTTCATCCTCCTGCGCTGTCAGCTGACGGAACGGCGGCGAATAAGCGCCCGCGATCACCAAGCCAGGCATGCGCTCAGGCAGCACCTTGGTAAGAATGTCCAACGTTGACTGTGCACCGCCGTACAAATAGACCGGTTCACCACACGTAGCCGCTTCAGACAGGTACTTCCACATTAAATCCGGACCATTGATGCGCGCCTGCCCCTCAACGCCTAACCGACGCATCAGCCAAGCCACCGGAGCGCCGTCGGGAGTGGCCAAGTCAGCGTTGCGCACGACGTCGCCAAACTCTCGATCTTGCGTGGCCGTTACCACGGAATGCACGTTGCAAATACAGACGTAATAGCCTTTCCCCGTCTGTGCCATTTCGGCAACACTATCGAGGACGCTGGGCCAGCTCAGTACATCAATAGGCACGCCAATGACAGAGCTTGTAGTACGTTGCCTGCATCCCAATTGTTCACTCATTGCGCGAAACCCTAATTGCCTGCGTATAGATGTCCATCAACATTGAATAGTTGGCGTCTTCAGTATAATTGCTTTCAAATGCCCGCCTGGCGCCTTTACCCAAACGCTCCAATAATGTCGGCGTCGACCAGGCCTCACGTACAACCTGCAGCAGTGACTGGGGGGTCGCGGGGCGGAATACCACGCCATTGTCGCCGTCTTGTACGATAGAAGCCAGCGGTCCTATATCCGATACGGCTGCTGGTGTACCAAACGCAAAGGCCTCTCGGATCACCATCGGGAAACCTTCGAACCACTCCGACGGTAAAATTTGTAGGCACGCATGGGCAATCTGATATTCGGCTTCCTGTGACGATACTTGCCCAAGAAATCGAATGGGCAGGCCACGTGCCATCAGCTCAAGCTCGGGTCTTAGCGCTCCGTCCCCCACAATACGAAGCTCAGGTGCCGAAGCCCCCCATTCCTGCCATGCCCGCAGCAGAGAAACGACCCCTTTTTCAGCCGTCAAGCGACCGACGAATACGACATAAGGCTGGCGCTGCTCCCACGATACAACCTTAGGATTACCCGGGTAAAAGTTGGGTTTCACGTGCACTTTTTCACGTGGCAACCCTGCCGTTATCATCAGCTCTTTTTGAAACTCCGACAGCGCAATGAATGCATCTACCTGATGTGTCCAGGTACCTAAAGCACGATGCAGTTCGACGTTTATTGCCATGGGAATCGTCGCGACACGGCTATTTCGATAGCATCCGTGAAGCAGAGACGGTAACGCCGAGTGCCTATCAATGCACTCTGTACATACACGCCCCTCGCGCATCGGTATCGCAGCCGGACAAAACAATCGATAGTTGTGCAAAGTAAGGACACGAGCAGCGCGTTTGCCTATCGCATGGAAGACAGCCGGGGACAGCAAAGGAAAGGTATTGTGAACGTGCACAATATCAGGCTTGAAGGAATTAACAGCACTGCAAATGTCACGCTTTATACCAAGGCTCCAAGGTGTACCCAGTGCGGCCTTGACTACGCCAATCTTACCCTGTGCTGTAATTGCATCACTGTGCTTAGTAAAAAGTCGCACATCATCACCCCGACTAGCTAACAACATTTTCTCAGCCTCGAAAACCTGGTTTTCGCCCGAGGGAGTTGCTGAACTGTAGAAGTTATGCGTTAGAAGAACTCGCAACGTGCTGGCCCCTTATTAATTTTTCGCAAATAAAAATGGTGATAGCGATGCCTGACTGCGTAAAAAACACTCAGCAGGCATCGTATACCACCACCTACAGCACAACCTTAACTAAACCTCACCCAGCCATCCGCGAATTGTGGGTTCATCCAACTCGCTCACATTGCTCACGTTGGTGCTGCCAAGGCTGTCAAATAGACCAGCCACCTTTCCGCGTCCACCTACCTGATAGTCAATCCCATAAACATCCAAACCACTCGACAAACCAAATATGCAGGCATGAAACCTCATCGCGAGTAAATGAGTACATTGACCCAGCATATCAAGCATGATCGGAACACCGGGCTCATACTCGACGACATAATAATCGCGACTTGGCAGGACACCCTTGACCACTTGGTAAAAGGAACTAAAGTCAGAAAAACCGTAAGTGTCTGGGTTGAACGGAATGAACACCACCGCCCACTCGGCGCCCAGTTGGTTGATCACAGAAGTCACGTTCCGGGTCATACTGTCCACTATGCGACCCACACTGCCTTCGCTACCTTTTGTAGCGTAAGCACTCCAAATAGGCCGTAAATTGACGAACAATACTTTCTCACGCCCGGCGATATAATCTTTCAGCGAAGAAAGCTCTGTTCTTTCACGAGCACTGTAATTGATCTGGGGAAGCATAAACCTGTAGTAGTGAAGGTAATCAAACGCAGGATCCTGATCAACCTTTAAAACTTCAATTTTATTGTAAAATGGCAAACTTTCAAAATTGCTCTTGCTACGCAATGTAATTTGCTTGGCAAGCAGCAACATCAAAGAAGCAAAATATTTGCTTACTGTTCTTTTGTACGGCCCTAGACCGACCCCCTCGACAACAAAAGGAATCTTTTTCCACGTAGCCAGAAGAGAGGCATAAAGATAGAAACTCAAATTAACAGGTATATCCATGATTGGCCCGCCTGCGTACACCAGACCATCGCTTTGACCCAATGCAGTTCGTAAACTGCTACGCGAAAGCTTTACCACGGAAAAATCCACGCCATCAATTTTCAACGACTGAACCCACTTTTGAGTTCGGTCGGGCCTGAAGCTGAGAATGAAAAACTTTTGAGTCTGAAATTGTTTTTTCAGCCTCAATATCACACCACCAAGAATAGCGGCATCACCAACGTGCTCCCCACCGTAGGCACCCATAATGGTGACTACCGGCATCGCGTCCAGCGCTAAACCTTTAGGTGCTTTGATTTTTCTCAGCAGTGCAAAGGGGGCAATGGCCACAGCATTAAGAAGATTATCCGCCAACCGCAAAACCTTCCTAACAACAACGGTACCTTTCCACTGATTAATTTTATAGGCGAGGATAGAAAAGGGGCTCCAGGCACCGCTTTGATCATGGATACAGCTATCACAGTATTTATTTTTTGTAACTTCTCTAGCGACTTCAATCCCCTTCTCCGAAATACTGAAGTCGGATGCTCGCAGATCCTCAACTACTGCCGTTTTAGCAACCGAACAGGGGTAGAGCGCCAATTTCGATGTTAGCAACATGCCTTGATCTTTAAAGTAGCAGGGCATGGCTCTTGCGCCACCACCGGATGAAAGCCATCGCTGCATCCGACTATAGTAAAGCTTCCTCGACAGCGACCTGGTTTGAGCTAGCAATTCGCCAGAAGAAAAGAAGTCCGCGACAAAGGAGCGCTCTTCATTATCAATGAATACTTCAGAGCGATCAGCATTGTAGAGACGCTCAATATTTGTTGCTAATCTAAAGATTATTTCTATATTTTTATCACGCGCATAATCCAATGCAAGTTGCATCGAATAAACGTTCATTGTTGAGATCGTGTACTGAAGCTGAAGCTTCACATTCAACGCTTGTGCTATCTCGATAGTTTTAGTGGCCTTTGAAAATGCACCACTGATGCCTCTAATCAGGTCATGACGCTCACCGTACCCATCAATGGATATGTTCAAACTAAACGAAATACCTCTGCGCTGAACAATCTCCTTAATCAAGGGAAGAAATCGTCTCCATCGCGAGTTACTGTAGCCGTGCGAAGTAATAGAAAGTGTTTCGAGTAATGGGAGAGCATCTACGATAGCACCGACACACCTGACGAGGTCTTTGCGTAACGTCGGCTCACCGCCTGATATCCCTAGATGCTTAACTTTCGAAAACCTTGAATGAGACAACACCTTTGTTATCTCTTCCGGGCTTATTTCGTCCACAATATTGTTCTTCCAGATGTTACACATCGTGCATCTGGAATTACAGTTGTCCGTGATAGGAAAATTAACGACCCTTACATCCCGATTCAAACCAGCATAATCCTTCAGGTATTCTAAAACCTTCAAAACTTTCAACGGGTCCACCTCGAAATTCTTTTATCGTTAACAAAAAATATATATAGGAAGAGCGCACTCAGCGCATAGGCAGCAGCCATTGAGACCAAACTATCGGTCACACCAACGCCACCCTCACCAAAGCTATAGAAGCCAAACAGAAATGATAATTTCACTGCGACCGCGACCGCCAAAGATGCGATAACACTGGCTTGCTTTCCCAGCACACGTAAATTTGACTGCAGTAAAGAAATCACAATCATTGCGAATACGATTAGCGCGAAAGCAGCCCACATGAAAATCCCCTCAGATGTACCATGCAACAATGTACCATAAAGGATAGCAGCCACCGGGGTGACAATCAGGGTAATGGTCAAAGGCGCAACCCATACTTCGAGATAAGTCACTTTATAGCCCCCCCCCTTTGAAAATACGAAATTAATCATCGCACCAGATATCTGCTGTATTGGCGACAATAGCATTAGCAGTTTTCGTACCTCCACAATCGCAGCAGGGCTTCCCAGGCTTGCAAGAAACAGGTAGATGCCGTTTGATGGAAACCATAGCAACGGCACAAGCATGACTGATTTGGCCAACGCTGGTGGGTCAGCAAATATACTGAAAACATTATCCTTGAACGATTCATTTTTTTTCTTGATCGTGAGTAGTGACAAGTAAATGAGCGCCATGCAGTTAACCAGACAAACCAGCATCAACACGTCAACATAGACATTACACACGTATGCACTTAACGATGCGAGCGTCCCGACCACCAACGTTGCAGCGACGGAATATTTAACGCGCTTACTATCAAGGACACAAACACGCCTAATGACCCATAGCACACTGCTCGTAAACATGACCATGGCAAGCCAAAATCCACCTGCATAGGTGAACCACAATAAAAAATACAGAACCACACTGGCTATAAACAGCAACATACAAAGCACAAAAAAATCATTCGCGCTAAATAAGCGATCACTGGCAAACAGCAAGCGCTCCACCTTAATAGCGAAACCGAAATTCAATAAAAACGCTGCCGCTGAGATCATGATCGCGTACTGAGCAACATCATCTACATCAAATCTATAATCAAGAACGATAAATACAATAAAATTGACCGCCGAAAATAAAAATTGATCAACTATATACAGAATCTTTTCTTTCATTTTTTGACCACGAGAACAAAGCAAGAGAAAAGAACCAAAATGTCAGCACCGTATAAACGCCTCCAAATATAGTCATTGTTACACAACCAAGAATCAACGGTAAAGACAGAGCGGCAAGGTAGATATCTGGACTATTCTGCCTGCAGGCGAGATTCCTTAGAATAAGCTTCACTGCCTTGTAGAAAACAACAGACATCAGCAGAAGTGAAAGCACACCACCGGAAAGAAAGCTTTCGATTAGCGCATTGTGAGTATGCGGGGGGCAGCCAATAACTCTGAGTGAAATTGAGTCTGTAATACTCTTTGACACCCTCAACAAAACCGACACCTAGATACCAATGATCTAACGCGCCTTGCAGACCGACCTCCGCGACAACGCTTCGATTATTAAGCGTCAGAAGGTCATACAGCGGCCGCTCACCCTTCCCAATCAATGGCAATAAACGCTCAACAAAAAACTCATAGAAAAGTAATAATAAAGGGATGACAAATATCATACAAACCGCGCAAAGCAACGCTCTATCCATGACATTAAAGTTTAATAAAACCCATAGACAAATGGCAATTGCAACGGAAAACTGGGCCGTTCTGCTTCCTGTAAAATACAATGCCACGCCAAAAAACAAGCAACACATTAGAATCAAAAACTTTTTCAGCGTGGTGCGAGCCCTGCCCATCAAGTAGAGACTGGACAACATTCCAGAGGCGAATACCATCCCGATAAAATTTGGGCTGTATGCGTTTCCTCCAAGGCGAAAACGACCTTGCGTTTCCAAGGCATAAAAGTGATTCGGGGAAATGACTAGTCCGATGGCTATCATTATCACGATAGCAACGGCTGCCATTTGCACCCAACCAGCGAAAACTCTAACCGCCGCGTCCCGACCTTCAAGCCTGATTGTTTTATCAACTATATCTAATGCAAACAAAAGCAAAATATATTCGCACAACCGATAGAAACCTGTGACTCCAACGCCGTTCACTACGAGGCTCAACGTCAGAATAATCATGTAACAGAACAAAAGCTTCATGAGAGGAGACGGATGAGCAAACACTCGGCGAAACAATCTAGGCTTCAACAAACATACCGTAAGAATGCAAAATAAAAACCAAGCGACTCTGACCACCTTGTCAAGCGTGTTGTCAATCCCGGTGTCCAGGCCTGTCTTATCAACAACTGATAAATTGAAAGGCGTCAGCGAAATGAGAAGCACTATTAGTGTATCGACTTTCAGCTTCCATCCAGCAGTGCTGCTTTCCAGTTTTTTATCTAGATTCTCATCCACCGCACTGTCACTCACCTAGTAAATCAATCCACTGTCGTTCAACACCACGAAACGGAACAAGCAATCCAGTTTCCTAATGATTAATCGATGAAAAGTACGCCACACTGCAGGGCGTTCAAATTTTCTCCCCTGCTCCGCACCTTGGCTACTTGAGCACGCCTCTGACACTGCTCCAGAAAGCCAGTGAGCGTCACCCAGCGGCTCATCCGTCCGTTCTCCACTCGCCCATAACAAGAGGAGTGTTAACAACGGCCCAATTCCCTCCCGAGGTATACATGGCAGAACGTACCCTGGTTACTTGATCATTTGGTCGTCAAACCTAGCCAGTATGCCAACGAACGAAGCGGAAGGTGATGACTTGCTGGATACGCGGAGGACCACTGCAAAAATTCTACACCAGCTACTCGTGATGCCCTAGCCAAACAGTGTTGCCCAACGCTATCGCCATCATTATGGCATCACCTATAGAGACGGCAGTGCTAGTCTCAGCCATTGAAGCATTACAGGCTTGCGCCCTCGTCGCCTCAATGACGTTAATCTCTACAGTGCGGGTAAAGAGGAGCGAGCATCGGCAGCTACACTATGTGGCTTAGCGGCCGACTGCGTCTGACTGCCGCGGCGAGTATGGACGGCATTGCGTAGAATCGCGAGGAATAGACCTATACCCGCCCCCAGTATCAGCCCTAATGCTATCCATAAAAGTTTTTGGGGGGCGACCGGATTAACCGGTTCGACGGCAAATCGATCAATGCTCACCAAGCGTAACTGGCTCAGGTCCGTGGAAATATTTTCCAGTCGAATACGTTCAGCACGCAGGGGCTCTACCCCTTTCAGAAATATTTCTTCATTTTCACGCTTGCGCAACACTTCAACCTGCCGATTGCTGATCAACAGCGAAAGCTCTCTACGGATTTGCGCAATTCGTGGATCAGCAAAGTCATCTGACCGGCGCTTACGTAATACCTGACGCTCCGCTTCAAGCGCATCGGTACCCATGAAGTAAAGTGGTATTTGCTGGTTGTTGACCTCAGTGCGAATTACATTGCCTGATGCTTCACTATCAGCCATAGATGATGGGGTCGACGGCTTCTTCAGTCCGAGCGAGCGCGCAATATTGATGGCTTCGTCAAGCACAGAAATTCGGTCTTCCCGGCGCTGCTTAAGTTGTACACGCAGCGCCTTAAGTTCATCTTGCAACAAGGCACGACTGAGGCTGTCGCTCTCTAGCAGCTCTGCGATATTGCTTTCTTTGGTAGCATCATAATCTGCGCGCGCTGCTACCAACTTGGCATCCACTTCCTTAAGCCGATTACCGATGATAATTTTCAAGTCATCTGACACTTGACGACGCTCGTTTTCGATTGCGTAGTTGACGAGTTCGTTCAATACGTCATGCCCGCGCACCCCTTCTGGATATCGCATTTGGAAACCGATATATGCACTGAGCAAGTCTGCTTTCTTTGGATCCGGCTGTACCAACTTTAATGCATTGCGATTAAAGTCTTCAAATGCCTGCTCTGCGGTATATCCTGGTCGGGTGAACGCAGCCTGCAAATCGGGGTTAGATCGAAAATAACCAAGACGTGTTTCGTACGAGTCGAGCGCCGCTCCGACACGAATCAATGCGGTGCTTGGAGGCAAAGAGTAAATTTCAGAACGGTTCAGTGCGTCCAACTCATTCAGCGCAGCAGGACGCAATATAGTACTGACTTCATACTCAGGCGTGACGGTATAAGCGAACAGCGCTCCAATCACGCCAAAGAATAGTGAGCAGATCACAATGAGCTTTCTTTGGCGCCATACCGCTTGCAACAGGGTCAGAATATCAAATTCGTCGCTAGTCACTACTGAGGGGATACGAGAAATACTTGCCAAACGAAGGTCCGCCTGAATAAAAAGAGACATTCGCCCAGAAACAGGCACGCAACTCTTCGCTATCGACACCTTCGCCGAACTAAGCACTCGAAATCATCCCTGTCGCTAAGCGACGAGAGTATTGTGCCAGCTAACTGCGCACGTTGCCACCTGACAGTCGGCAATCAGGAATGATTTACATTAGCGGTTGCTTGTCATTTTTTTGGGGTGCTCGACCAGACGCGACGGAAAAGCGCCAATGTGATTCCTAGCCCAGCACCTGCCAACACGCCTAAAAACACGACAATAAATCTTTTGGGTTTGATGGGGCTATCAGGTAAATCGAGTGCGCCGTCCTGGCGGTACACCCCCACTACGCTAGGGTCGACTTCCAGAGAGCGATAGAACGATTCCTGAGATTGCTGCTCACGGAGGTTGCTGATAAAAGGGTCATCCGAGCCACGCTTCTGCAGATTCTCAATTTCAGCCTGTAGTGCTTTACTGCCTCGCATGTAGGTCAGGGCCCCATCCATCCCGGCGGAGACCTCAGTTGAGAGGTTCCCAGAAATGATGGGCGGTCGTTCCAGGTTAATCGATTTGGCAATCGTCAACGCTTCCTCCAGTTGCGCAATCTGGTCGTCGCGTAGTCTCTTCGCATTTTCCCTCGCCGTTGTTATCTGACGCTCAAGGTTGTTCGCTTTGACTGAAGCATCTGCCTTGAGATCCTTTAGGATTTCGAGCTTTGCTCGATACCCTGCCATTTCCCCATATTGCACCGCCCAGCTAACAGCTAGATTTGGGTCTGGCATATTGACAGTAATAGCGAAACGCGTCGGAATTTCCTTGTTCGCAATAGTCACTTTCAGCACTTTGCTCAGATCCTCATACAGCTCATCTTGGGAGCCTAGGCGCTCTTGAGCGCTCAGTGCCGGCAGGTAGACGTCCTGAAAAAACCTACGACGCAACGACTCCGACTGCAAATTACGTACATACACATCATAGACGTCCTTCACCGTCAGCATTCCCAGCTCGGAATCTCCCCCACGTCCGTAATTCAGATGCGCAATGTCATTCTGCGATGGCGGCTGCACGAACACCTTGGCCTCGTACACCGGCGTCGCCAGCAGCGCATAAGCTACAGCCGCCCCACCGACAACCAATGTCGTCAGAATGATGAGCAGCTTTTGTTGCCAGAGCCCACGGATCAGCTCAATCAAGTCGATCTCGTCATCTCTTACGACACGTTCACGGTGGTTGGACATTTATTATGTAATTCCTTAAACCCAAATTTTCGTTTGAGACCGGTGCAAGCTAAAAAGCAAGTCGTGAAAGCCTGATATCAATTGCACATCAACTTGGTTTATTTCGTTACCAAACCATAGCTTAGTGCCGTTTATCAAACCTGCACGCCCATCTGACGTATTTTCGTACGCAGCCAGCCCGATGCGGCACATCGAAATACGAGCGCGCAATCAGCCAAGAAGTTCCCTTCAACTCCTCGTCAAGTTCTCACCTACTACAACCTCGACCACCCCGCACTCATGCTATCAAAGTCTTGCAAAAAGCCTGCTCTGCGCGTGTACCCCCACGCACCAACCGAACCTGCTCAGGCCACACCTACATGCCCGTAACAAACTCGACCAACCCTGCATGCACGGAATATCCACTCAGGGTCGCCACCTTCGCCCTTTGTTTCATGCATTTCGCAATCCAGATTTACCGTTACGACACCTTGCGCATCTTCGCTGGCTTGAATCAACGCCTCTGGTTCACCCTTGCCCTGATACCCCAAAAAAACTCCTAGTGCCGCGAATCGCCAAGCATAGCTTTGAGGTAATTCACGATGTGCTCACCCTTACATATGCTATTGCCCAAGGCAGGCCCGTGATGGCCAGGTGGCTCGCACCCTGACATGCTTCGATCGTGATCAACTGACGAGAATGCAAGGGCCGCCTGCCCTACTCCAGTTGCTGGCCACGCATCGTCACCCCAGAATTCATTGAGCTCGCGATAATCCTAGGTAAAGAAGCTGGCTAGTGGCGACTCGAGATTGATCGGTAACTGCGGCCAATCTACCGCCTGCCGGTTACAGCGCAGTCGCTCATCTGCACTCAATGACCTAGATGCAGGACGACCTCGATCTCGTACAGCTGCTTCTGGGTGCGCTCTGCACTGAGAGCTGGTATGAGCAAAGTGCCGTGCCCACCATAGCCCGTTCGATCATGCGTTCAATGCGCTGACTGCGCGCTCCACATCGCGCTTGACCGAGGCAGCACCAAAGACCAACGCATCCTCTGGGACCAACGGCAGCAACTTTGCGGTAGGGTGGTTGAAATTAATCGGGCAACTGAAACCCGCAGACAGCAAATCCGGAGTACGGCCTACATTATCGAGGTGATTGCGAGTAAGCAGCGGCGCCTTAATGCCACCTATAGGAAGGTCAATGCATGCAGCTTCCGCCTGGAACAGGCTGCAGTCGATCAATATGCTGCAGTTGGCGTTTAGGTGCAGTTGATGGCAAGAGCCTGTGGCACCTTGAGTGGCGCCGTGTTCGGTGGCTGTAGGATGTATCATTAGGGCACGTTGTCCGGTGTGTTTTATGGAGGGCCATTACTCCATAAAACACGGGCACTGCCCCGTGGGCAATTCAGTCAGTAGCTGTAGGAAGGCTCCACTTTGGATAATAGATGGATGCACGCGGGCCCGATTTACTGACCACTGCGTCGCATGCGACCTCTGGCACGCACTGCAACATATGCCCCCATCACCGGCCCAACCAGCAACCCACCCACCAAGGCAACCAGCACCACAACCGACAACGGCAACGCCGGCGCAGCCCACCCAAACAGCACCAATGCCACCGACTGCTGGTTCTCCAGCACAAACAGCAGCACCACCGCCGCAACGGCCAGCACTACCAGCGCCAGCACTACACGCTTGAGGTTACGCATGACTTGCTCCTTGCTTCGAGGCCATCATGCGCCCTCCTCCTCATCGTTGACCCGATCACGCAACTCTTTACCGGGCTTGAAATGCGGCACGAACTTGCCGTCCAGACTCACCGACTGCCCCGTCTTCGGGTTACGACCCAGGCGCGGCGCCCGGTAATGCAGCGAGAAGCTGCCAAAGCCGCGGATCTCGATTCGATCCCCTGTAGCCAGGCACTGGGACATCTGCTCAAGCATGGTCTTGATGGCCAGCTCCACATCCTTCGATGAAAGCAGCCCTTGATGGGTGACAATACGTTCGATCAGCTCCGACTTCGTCATATTTTTCCCTTCTTTATCAAGCAGCTAGATCATTGCTTACTCTGTTTGTAGCACGCCCTAGCTGATTTGAACAGGGTGGTTCTTGACTTAATAAAATTTTCAAGATTTGCGCACAAGGGTGACAAGTGAGTGCCGCTGCCCGCAGGTGAGGCGGGCCAAGGGATTGGCGCATTTGCTTCGCCCTGACATGGACGAATGCGCCCTGGCGGAACACAGGAAGGCATGGGACCCCCTGCAGACTCATCGGCAAACAGGCATGAATCGCAGGCACAAAAAAGGGCGACCGAAGTCGCCCTTTTTAATGATCAAGCAGAACTCAGTTCTGTTTGGCCATTGCTTCGCGCAGCAGTGCAGCCATGGTGGTATCGGCGGCAGCTTCCGGAGCGGCTTTCAGGCTCTGGATTGCTTCTTTCTCTTCAGCATCGTCTTTCGACTTGATGGAGAGGTTGATTACGCGGCTCTTGCGGTCAACGCTGATGATCTTGGCTTCAACTTCTTCGCCTTCCTTCAGGACGTTACGCGCGTCTTCAACGCGGTCACGGCTGATTTCGGAAGCTTTCAGAGTGGCTTCGATATCGTCGGCCAGGGTGATGATAGCGCCCTTGGCGTCAACTTCTTTAACGATACCTTTTACGATAGCGCCTTTGTCGTTGACAGCAACGTAGTTGGAGAACGGATCGTCTTCCAGCTGCTTGATACCCAGGGAGATACGCTCGCGCTCTGGGTCAACCGACAGGATGACGGTGTCCAGCTCGTCGCCCTTCTTGAAGCGACGCACGGCTTCTTCGCCCACTTCGTTCCAGGAGATGTCGGACAGGTGAACCAGACCGTCGATGCCGCCGTCCAGACCAATGAAGATACCGAAATCGGTGATCGACTTGATGGTGCCGGAGATCTTGTCGCCCTTGTTGAACTGGCCAGAGAAGTCTTCCCATGGGTTCGACTTGCACTGCTTGATGCCCAGGGAGATACGACGACGCTCTTCGTCGATGTCCAGAACCATGACTTCCACTTCGTCGCCGACTTGTACGACTTTCGAAGGGTGGATGTTCTTGTTGGTCCAGTCCATTTCGGAAACGTGTACCAGGCCTTCCACGCCTTCTTCCAGCTCTGCGAAGCAGCCGTAGTCGGTCAGGTTGGTGACGCGCGCCATGACGCGGGTGCTTTCTGGGTAACGTGCCTTGATAGCAACCCATGGGTCTTCGCCCAGTTGCTTCAGGCCCAGCGAAACGCGGTTACGCTCACGATCGTACTTCAGTACCTTGACGTCGATCTCGTCGCCAACGTTGACGATTTCCGACGGGTGCTTGATACGCTTCCAGGCCATGTCGGTGATGTGCAGCAGGCCATCAACGCCGCCCAGGTCAACGAATGCGCCGTAGTCGGTGAGGTTCTTGACGATACCTTTGACTTGCTGGCCTTCCTGCAGCGATTCCAGCAGAGCTTCGCGCTCGGCGCTGTTTTCGGCTTCCAGGACACTGCGACGGGAAACGACAACGTTGTTGCGCTTCTGGTCCAGCTTGATGACCTTGAATTCCAGCTCTTTGCCTTCGAGGTGGGTGGTGTCGCGCACTGGGCGGACATCAACCAGGGAGCCCGGCAGGAACGCACGGATACCGTTAACGTCGACAGTGAAGCCGCCTTTAACCTTACCGTTGATAACGCCCTTGACCACTTCTTCGGCGGCGAAAGCTGCTTCCAGAACAATCCAGCACTCGGCGCGCTTGGCTTTTTCACGGGACAGCTTGGTTTCGCCAAAGCCGTCTTCGACCGCGTCCAGCGCAACGTGAACTTCGTCACCGACCTTGATGGTCAGCTCGCCAGCTTCGTTGTAGAACTGCTCGAGCGGGATGACGCCCTCGGACTTCAGACCGGCGTGGACAGTAACCCAGTCACCGTCGATATCGACAACGATACCGGTGATGATCGCACCTGGTTGAAGGTTGAGGGTTTTCAGGCTTTCTTCAAAGAGTTCTGCAAAGCTTTCGCTCATTTTAATTCCTGTAGATTAGGGCGAGACATACGCCCATCAGCCACATTCCAGACAATGTGGGTTTCGTTCATATAAAGGGAAAGCCTGCAGGACGTTGACTGGTGCCCCTGCATGCCGCCCTGTATCAGGCGATATCGCGAAGTGCGATCTCGCTTCTGATGCGTTGCAACACCTGTTCGATGGACAATTCCGTGGAATCCAGCTGGATTGCATCGGCCGCCGGCTTGAGCGGGGCCACTGCGCGCTGGGTGTCGCGCTCATCACGCGCACGTATCTCATCTAGCAGACTCGACAGACTAACATCATCGCCCTTGCCCTTCAACTGCAAGTAACGACGACGCGCCCGCTCCTCGGCGCTGGCCGTGAGGAAAATCTTCAAGGGCGCGCCTGGAAATACCACCGTCCCCATGTCGCGCCCATCGGCGATCAGGCCGGGAGACTCCTGAAACGCCCGCTGGCGCTGCAGCAGCGCATCACGCACCGCCGGCAGCGAAGCCACCATCGATGCGCCAGCGCCCACGGTTTCGGTACGGATCACATTGCTCACATCATCCCCCTCGAGGATGATCTGCTGCAACTTGCCCGGCTCGGCGGCGATGAATTGCACGTCCAGATGGGCGGCCAGCTTGACCAGCAGTTCTTCATTGGTCAGGTCGACACCGTGGTTGCCGGCGGCGAATGCCAGGAGGCGGTACAGAGCACCGGAATCCAGCAGCTTCCAGCCCAGCTCGCGGGCCAGCATGCCGGCAACGGTACCCTTGCCAGAACCGCTAGGCCCGTCGATGGTGATGACCGGTGCCAGCGCGTTCACGACTTGCCCTCTTCAGCTACGCGGATGCCGACTTCGGCACACAGCGCGAGGAAGTTGGGGAACGAGGTGGCGACGTTGGCACAGTCATGGATGCGAATCGGCGCGCAAGCGCGCAGCGAGGCGACACTGAAGGCCATGGAGATACGGTGGTCGCCATGCCCATGCACTTCGCCACCACCGATGCTGCCGCCGTCGATGATGATGCCGTCCGGGGTAGGTTCGCACTTCACGCCCAGCGCCAGCAGGCCGTCGGCCATGACCTGGATGCGATCCGACTCCTTCACCCGCAGCTCTTCGGCGCCGCGCAGCACGGTACGCCCTTCGGCACAGGCCGCAGCCACGAACAGCACCGGGAACTCGTCGATCGCCAGGGGCACCAGGTGCTCCGGAATCTCGATACCCTTGAGCCTGGCGCCGCGCACTCGCAGGTCGGCTACCGGCTCGCCGCCGACTTCACGCTGGTTTTCCAGGGTGATATCGCCGCCCATCAGTTGCAGAATGTCGATGACACCGGTGCGGGTCGGGTTGATGCCGACGTGCTCCAGTACCAACTCCGAACCCTCGGCAATCGAGGCCGCGACCAGGAAGAAGGCCGCCGAGGAGATATCGGCCGGCACCTCGATGTGGGTGGCGGTCAGCTTGCCACCGGACTCCAGCGAGGCGGTAGGGCCATCGACGCTCACGCTGTAGCCAAAACCGCGCAGCATGCGCTCGGTATGGTCACGGGTAGGCGCAGGCTCGGTGACGGTAGTCTTGCCCTGGGCATACAGGCCGGCCAGCAACAGGCAGGATTTGACCTGGGCACTGGCCATCGGCAGTTTGTAATCCAGCGCCTTGAGCGTATGGCCACCGCGGATGGTCATCGGCGGACGGCCCTCGGCGGCGCTCTCGATGACCGCACCCATTTCGCGCAGCGGGTTGGCCACACGGTTCATCGGGCGCTTGGACAGCGAAGCATCGCCGGTCAGCACGGTGTCGAACGGCTGCGCGGCCAGCAGGCCGGACAGCAGGCGCATCGAGGTACCCGAATTGCCCAGGTAGATCGGGCCAGGCGGCGGCTTGAGGCCATTGAGCCCCACCCCGTGAATGGTCACGCGACCATGGTGCGGGCCTTCGATGACCACGCCCATGTCGCGGAACGCCTGCAGGGTCGCCAGCGCATCCTCACCCTCGAGGAAGCCTTCCACCTCGGTGGTGCCTTCGGCCAGGGAGCCGAGCATGATCGAGCGGTGAGAAATCGATTTGTCGCCTGGTACGCGAATACGGCCGGACAGGCGGCCACCAGGTTGTGCCAGGAAAATCAGGTCGTTGGAGTTCATAGCGTCCACATAGGCCCGACGGGCCAGGATTTTACTGAAATGCTCGCGGGCAACCCGGGCGCGGGTGAAAACGCCCAGCAGCTGGTGCCCATCCCCTGCATCGACCGCGTCGCGCAAGGCGTCGAGGTCGCTGCGAAATGTATCCAGTGTGCGCAGGACAGCCTCGCGATTGGCGAGGAAGATGTCATGCCACATGACCGGGTCGCTTCCGGCGATTCTTGTGAAATCGCGGAACCCACCGGCAGCGTAACGGAAGATATCGAGGTTTTCATTGCGCTTGGCCAGCGAATCGACCAGGCCGAAAGCCAGCAGATGCGGCAGATGACTGGTTGCCGCCAGCACTTCGTCGTGGCGCTCCACCTGCATGTGCTCGACATCGGCATCCAGTGCACGCCACAGGCGATCGACCAGCGCCAGGGCGGCCGGGTCGGTTTCTGCCAGCGGCGTGAGAATCACCTTGTGACGACGGAACAGGGCGGCATTGGAGGCCTCCACCCCACTCTGCTCGGAGCCCGCGATCGGATGGCCAGGTACGAAACGCGGCAGTTTCTCGGCAAAGGCTTCGCGCGCAGCACGCACCACGTTGCCCTTGGCGCTGCCCACATCAGTCAGCACCGCCGCACCCAGGTCAAGCTGCGCCAGGCGCGCCAGGAGCTTTTCCATGGCCAGGATCGGCACCGCCAGCTGGATCACGTCAGCCCCGACACAGGCCGCAGCCAGGTCCTCTTCACAACGGTCGACCACACCCAGCTCGACCGCCAGCTTGCGCGACTGCGGGTCCAGGTCGACACCGACCACCTCGCGGCACAGGCCACTTTCGCGCAGGCCCTTGGCGAACGAGCCGCCAATCAGGCCCAGGCCCACCACCACCAGCCGGCCAATGACGGGCCCGCCTTGCTTTACGACTTCAACCACGGAGCAGGACCCTGTTCAGAACATCACGCATTGGCATACCTCAGAGCACCGCCTTCGGATACGAGCCCAGTACCTTCAGGGCCACCGCCTCCTGGCTGATCTGCTCCAGCACCGCCTTGATCAACGGGTCACGATGGTGGCCGACGAAGTCGATGAAGAACACGTAGGTCCACTTGCCGCTGCGCGACGGACGGGTCTCGATGCGGGTCAGGTCGATGCCGTTCTCGTGGAACGGTACCAGCAGTTCGTGCAGCGCACCCGGCTTGTTGCTCATCGAAACGATGATCGAGGTCTTGTCATCACCGGTCGGTGGCACTTCCTGGTTGCCGATCATCAGGAAGCGCGTGGCATTGTCCGGACGGTCTTCGATTTTCTCCGCCAGGCGTGTCAGACCGTACAGGCCGGCCGCCATGTCACCGGCGATCGCCGCCGAATTCCACTCGCCCTTGACCCGCTTGGCAGCTTCGGCATTGCTCGATACCGCCACCCGCTCGACGTTCGGATAATGAGCATCCAGCCACTTGCGGCACTGGGCCAGCGACTGGGCGTGGGAGTAGATACGGCTGATGCTGTCGGTCTTGGTATTCTCGCCCACCAGCAGGTGGTGGTGAATGCGCAGCTCGACTTCGCCGCAGATCACCATGTCGTGCTCGAGGAAGCTGTCCAGGGTGTGGTTGACCGCACCTTCGGTGGAGTTTTCCACAGGCACCACGCCGAAATTGACCGCGCCGGCGACCACTTCGCGGAATACCTCGTCGATGGCCGCCATCGGCTTGCTGATCACGGCATGGCCGAAGTGCTTCATGGCCGCGGCCTGGGTAAAGGTGCCCTCAGGCCCCAGATAGGCGACCTTGAGCGGTTGCTCCAGCGCCAGGCACGACGACATGATTTCACGGAACAGCCGGGCCATTTCCTCGTTGCCCAGCGGGCCCTTGTTGCGCTCCATCACGCGCTTGAGCACCTGCGCCTCGCGCTCGGGCCGGTAGAACACCGGCACCTCGCCTTCCGCCAGGGTCGCGGTCTTGACCCGGGCGACTTCCTGGGCGCAGCGCGCACGGTCGCTGATCAACTCGAGGATCTTCTCGTCGAGGCTGTCGATGCGCACGCGCAGGGCCTTGAGCTCCTGTTCGGACATCAGGCGTGTTCCTTCTCGAATTCACCCATGTAGGCCACCAGTGCCTCCACGGCGTCCAGGCCCAGGGCGTTGTAGATCGAGGCGCGCATGCCGCCCACCGAACGGTGACCCTTGAGGTTGAGCAGGCCACGCTCGTCGGCGCCCGCCAGGAACGCCTTGTCCAGGCGCTCGTCGGCCAGGCGGAACGGCACGTTCATCCAGGAACGGGCATTGCTGCTGATCGGGTTGGTATAGAAGTCGCTCTTGTCGATGAAGCCGTACAGGCGGTCCTTCTTGGCGCGGTTGCGCTGCTCCATGGCAGCGACACCGCCCTGCTCCTTGAGCCACTCGAACACCAGGCCCGAGAGGTACCAGGAATAGGTTGCCGGGGTGTTGTACATCGAGCCGTTGTCGGCCGCGACCTTGTAGTCGAGCATGGTCGGGCAGCTGCTGCGGGCACGGCCCAGCAGGTCTTCACGCACGATCACCACCACCAGGCCGCTGGGGCCGATGTTCTTCTGCGCACCGGCGTAGATCAGACCGAACTGCGACACGTCGACCGGACGCGAGAGGATGTCCGAGGACATGTCCACCACCAGCGGCACGTCACCGGTCTGCGGCACCCAGTCGAACTCCAGACCACCGATGGTCTCGTTCGAGGCGTAATGCAGGTAGGCGGCGTCCTTGGTCAGGTTCCACTCGTTCTGACCCGGGATGGCCAGGTAATCGTAAGGCTTGGCGCTGGCGGCGACATTGATGTTGCCATAGCGACGCGCTTCCTCGATCGCCTTTTTCGACCAGATGCCGGTCTCGATGTAGTCGGCCGTACCGCCCTCGGGCAGCAGGTTCAACGGGATCTCGGCAAACTGCTGGCTGGCGCCGCCCTGCAGGAACAGCACCTTGTAGTTGGAGGGGATGGACATCAGGTCGCGCAGGTCCTGCTCGGCCTTCTCGGCAATGGCCACGTAGTCGTCGCTACGGTGGCTCATCTCCATGACCGACAGGCCTTTGCCGCGCCAGTTCAGCATTTCTGCCTGGGCACGCTGCAGCACAGCTTCAGGAAGCGCAGCAGGGCCTGCGCAGAAGTTAAAGGCTCGTTTGCTCACATCCACTCTCGCTCTGCTCTTGATGTCTGTGGGAGCAGACACCGCAGTGGCGGGCCTGCCCGCCCCCACAGCCGCTCCCATAGGTTGCGCTACTACAATTTATTCCTGCGGCGTCTCTTCGTCAGCTGCAGCGTCCAGTGGCGACCCTTCGCCGGCGTCCACGTCAGCCTCGGCATCCGCCACGAAGTCTTCGTCGTCTTCCTCGTCGGACGGCTCCTGCACTCGCTCCAGACCCACCAGGGTCTCGTCGCTGGCCAGCTTGATGAGCGTCACGCCCTGGGTATTGCGGCCCAGGCTGGAGACTTCGCCGACACGGGTACGCACCAGGGTGCCCTGGTCGGAAATCAGCATGATCTCCTCGCCTTCCTGCACCTGTACCGCACCGACCAGACGGCCGTTGCGATCGTTGCTGACCATGGCGATGACGCCCTGGCCACCACGCTTGTACTCGGGGAACTCGGCGATGGCGGTACGCTTGCCGAAACCACGCTCGGAAGCGGTGAGGATCTGGCTGCCTTCTTCGGGGATGATCATCGAAATCAGCTTCTGCCCCTCGGCCAGGCGCATGCCGCGCACACCGCGGGCAGTACGCCCCATGGCACGCACGTCGGACTCCTTGAAGCGGGTGACCTTGCCGGCATCGGAGAACAGCATGACCTCGCGCTCACCATCGGTGATGGAGGCGGAAATCAGGATGTCGCCTTCGTCCAGCTCCAGCGCGATCAGGCCGACACTGCGCTGACGACTGAACTGCTCCAGCGGGGTCTTCTTCACGGTGCCGTTGGCGGTGGCCATGAAGATGAAGTGGCCTTCGGTGTATTCCTCCACCGGCAGCATGGTGGTGATGACCTCGCCCTCGCCCAGCGGCAGCAGGTTCACCAGCGGACGGCCACGTGCGGCACGCGACGCCTCGGGGATTTCGTAGGTCTTGAGCCAGTACACCTTGCCCTTGCTGGAGAACAGCAGCAGCGTGGTGTGGCTGTTGGCGACCAGCAGGTGCGAGATGTAGTCCTCGTCCTTGACGCCGGTGGCCGACTTGCCCTTGCCGCCACGGCGCTGGGCCTGGTAGGCCGCCAGCGGCTGGGTCTTGGCGTAGCCGCCGTGGGAGATGGTCACCACGCGGTCTTCTTCCGGGATCATGTCACCCAGGGTCAGGTCCAGGCGGGCATCGAGAATCTCGGTGCGGCGCACGTCGCCATATTCGGCGCGGATCAGCTCCAGCTCTTCGCGGATCACTTCCATCAAGCGCTCGGCGTTGTTCAGGATGCGAATCAGCTCGCCGATCTGCTTGAGAATCTCCTGGTACTCGGCCAGCAGCTTCTCGTGCTCCAGGCCGGTCAGGCGGTGCAGGCGCAGGTCCAGGATGGCCTGGGCCTGTTCGGGCGAAAGGTAGTACTTGCCATCACGCAGGCCGTACTGCTCGTCGAGGGTTTCCGGGCGGCAGGAATCGGCGCCGGCGCGCTCGACCATCACCTGCACGGCGCTGGACTCCCACGGCGTGCCGATCAGCGCTTCCTTGGCCTCGGACGGCGTCGGCGAAGCCTTGATCAGGGCGATGACCGGGTCGATGTTGGACAGTGCGACCGCCTGGCCCTCGAGGATATGACCGCGTTCACGGGCCTTGCGCAGCTCGAACACGGTACGGCGGGTGACCACCTCGCGGCGGTGACGCACGAACGCCTCGAGCAGGTCCTTGAGGTTCAGCACCCGCGGACGGCCGTCGATCAGCGCCACGATGTTGATGCCGAACACGGCCTGCAGCTGGGTCTGGGCATAGAGGTTGTTGAGGATCACCTCCGGCACTTCGCCACGGCGCAGCTCGATGACGATGCGCATGCCGTCCTTGTCGGACTCGTCGCGCAGCTCGGTGATGCCCTCGAGTTTCTTTTCCTTGACCAGCTCGGCGATCTTCTCGATCAGCCGCGCCTTGTTCAGCTGGTACGGCAGCTCGGTGATCACGATCTGCTGGCGGCCACCGACCTTGTCGATGTCCTCGACCGTCGAGCGGGCACGCATGTAGATGCGCCCGCGACCGGTGCGGTAGGCCTCGATGATGCCCTGGCGACCGTTGATGATCGCGGCAGTCGGGAAGTCCGGCCCCGGGATGAACTGCATCAGCTCATCGACCGTGATGTCGGCGTTGTCGATCAGCGCCAGGCAACCGTCGATGACTTCACCGAGGTTGTGCGGCGGAATGTTGGTCGCCATACCCACGGCGATACCGCTGGAGCCGTTGACCAGCAGGTTCGGGATCTTGGTCGGCATGACCGCCGGAATCTGCTCGGTGCCGTCGTAGTTGGGCACCCAGTCGACGGTTTCCTTGTGCAGGTCTGCCAGCAGCTCGTGCGCCAGCTTGGTCATGCGCACTTCGGTGTATCGCATGGCCGCGGCATTGTCGCCGTCCACCGAACCGAAGTTGCCCTGGCCGTCCACCAGCAGGTAGCGCAGCGAGAACGGCTGGGCCATACGGACGATGGTGTCGTAGACCGCGGTATCACCGTGGGGGTGATACTTACCGATCACGTCACCGACCACACGGGCGGATTTCTTGTACGGTTTGTTCCAGTCGTTACCCAGTTCACTCATCGCAAACAGAACGCGGCGATGCACGGGCTTCAAGCCATCACGCGCATCGGGCAGTGCACGCCCGACAATGACGCTCATCGCGTAGTCGAGGTAGGACTGTCTCAGTTCGTCTTCGATATTGACCGGTAGGATTTCTTTGGCCAGTTCGCCCATGAGAAGCCTGATTCCTTTTTCTGGTGAAACCTCGTCACATCCATATGGGACGAACGAAGCTCGCCGCTGCAAGCAGATGACCGGCAGCGACTTACGACAAATCAACGAGTTATGCCATGGATCTGCGCAGTAAAGACCGCCTCGGGAGGCGGTCTTGGAAACCGTCGGATGTTACCACAGTCCCGATAGGCTTGGGAGTATGGCAAACCGCCGCCGGATCTGAGGTCGGCTTGCCGGCAAAGGGCGCGGCGCGGACCTCAATGCAACCGCTTGCGGCACATCAACTGCGCCATCTTGGCCGCGTCCGGACGCTCGACGATGCCCTTTTCGGTCACGATCACGTCGATCAGGTCTGCCGGCGTCACATCGAACACCGGATTGAAGGCCTCTACCCCGGCCCCGACCCGTTCGCCGCCCACCTCCAGCAGCTCGCTGACATCCCGCTCCTCGAGCATCACCTCCTCGCCACTGGCCAGGTTGAGGTCGATGCTCGAACTGGGCGCCACCACCATGAAGCGAACCCCATGGTGCATGGCATTGACCGCCAGCTGGTAGGTGCCGATCTTGCTGACCACGTCGCCATTGGCAGTGATGCGGTCGGCGCCGACGATCACCCAGGTGATGCCCTTGGTCTTCATCAGGTGTGCGGCGGCGGAATCGACGCCAATGGTCACCGGCACCCCTTCGCCGGCAAGCTCCCAGGCGGTCAGCCGCGACCCTTGCAGCCAGGGCCGGGTCTCGGCCACGTACACCCGCTCCACCATGCCTTCCAGGTACGCGGCGCGAATCACCCCCAGCGCAGTGCCGAACCCGCCCGTGGCCAGCGCGCCGGCATTGCAGTGGGTGAGGATGGCCTGCTCGCTGCCCTGATGCCTGCGAATCAGCTCGGCGCCCAGCTGGGCCATGGTCAGGTTGGCTTCACGGTCGCTCTCGTGAATGGCCTCGGCTTCGGCCAGCATGATCGCCAGCACGTCATCCCCGGCCTTGATCCGCAACAGCCGCTCGCGCATGCGGTTCAGTGCCCAGAACAGGTTGACGGCGGTGGGACGGGCTTCGCCCAGCAGCTCGAAGTCCTCTTCCAGAGCCATTTCCCAGTCATCGCCATCCGCCAGGCGCTGGCGCAGCGCCAGCACCAGGCCATAGGCCGCACTGATGCCGATGGCCGGGGCGCCGCGCACCACCATGGTGCGGATGGCCTCGGCCACCCCGACGGCATCGGTATACGCCAGCCAGCGCTGCTCGAACGGCAGCGCACGCTGGTCGAGCAGATACAGGGCACCATCCCGCCAATCGATGGCCGTCACCTTCTCCGCAGCCAACAGTCGATCGCGCATGCCTCACCCCGTCATTCGGACATCAAAAGCGCACGATTATAACGAGCCCCAGCCGCGGACGCTCGGGTATACTTCGCCCCCACCTTCCGCGATACCGGGATTTTCGCACATGCCCAAGCCTGCCCCTCCCCTCGACCTGTTGCTCCTGCCCTCGTGGCTGGTGCCCGTCGAACCGGCCGGGGTGGTTCTCAAGGGCCACGGCATCGGTATCCGCGACGGCCTGATCGCCTTCATCGGCCCGCGCGAAGACGCCCTGCGCCTGCAGGCCACCGAGGTGCGCGAGCTGCCCGGCTGCCTGCTCGCCCCCGGCCTGATCAACGCCCACGGCCACGCCGCGATGACGCTGTTTCGCGGCCTGGCCGACGACTTGCCGCTGATGACCTGGCTGCAGGAGCACATCTGGCCCGCCGAAGCCCGCTGGGTCGATGAAGCCTTCGTGCGTGACGGCACCAACCTGGCCATTGCCGAACAGCTCAAGGGTGGCATCACCTGCTTCTCGGACATGTACTTCTTCCCCAAGATCGCCAGCGAATGCGTGCACGACAGCGGCATGCGCGCGCAGATCGCAGTGCCGTTGCTGGACTTCCCGATTCCCGGCGCCCGCACCTTCGACGAAGGCCTGCACCTGGGCGTGGAGCTGTTCGGCGACCTGCGCCACCATCCGCGCATCACCGTGGCCCTGGGCCCGCACGCACCGTACACGGTCAGCGACGCCAACCTGGAAAAGGTCCGGGTGATCGCCGAAGAGCTGGACGCGCCGGTGCACATGCACCTGCACGAGACCGCCTTCGAGGTGCAGCAGTCCATCGACCAGTGCGGCGAGCGGCCATTGGCGCGCCTGGCACGCATCGGCCTGTTGGGCCCGCGCCTGCAGGCCGTGCACATGACCCAGGTCAGCGACGACGACCTGGCCCTGCTGGTAGAAAGCAACACCAGCGTGGTGCACTGCCCCGAATCCAACCTCAAGCTGGCCAGCGGCTTCTGCCCGGTGGAACGCCTGTGGCAGGCTGGCGTCAACGTAGCCATAGGCACCGATGGCGCCGCCAGCAACAACGACCTCGACCTGCTGGGCGAAACCCGTACAGCGGCCCTGCTGGCCAAGGCCGTGTCAGGTTCGGCCAGCGCCCTGGATGCCCATCGCGCCTTGCGCATGGCAACCCTCAACGGCGCCCGCGCGCTGGGCCTGGAGGCCGTAACCGGCTCACTGGAGCTGGGCAAGGCTGCCGACCTGGTGGCATTCGACCTGTCGGGCCTGGCCCAGCAGCCGATCTACGACCCGGTCTCGCAACTGGTGTATGCCAGCGGGCGGGACTGCGCAAGACATGTCTGGGTGGCCGGCCGGCAACTGCTCGATGAGCGCCGCCTCACCCGGCTCGACGAACAGGCCCTGCATGCCAGCGCCTGCGACTGGGGCCAGCGCATCGGCGGCCTGTACGAATAACCCGTCGGCAGCCACGGCTGCCGACCTGTAGCGAATTATCAAAGTTTCTGAGGACCGTTCCATGAGCAACGTCGACCACGCCGAAATCGCCAAATTCGAAGCCCTGGCCCACCGCTGGTGGGACCGCGAGAGCGAATTCAAGCCACTGCACGACATCAATCCGCTGCGGGTCAACTGGGTCGACGAGCGGGTCAAGCTGGCCGGCAAGAAAGTGCTCGACGTCGGTTGTGGCGGCGGCATTCTCAGCGAGGCCATGGCCCTGCGGGGTGCCACCGTCACCGGCATCGACATGGGTGAAGCGCCGCTGGCCGTCGCCCGCCTGCACCAGCTGGAGTCCGGCGTCGAGGTGGAATACCGGCAGATCACCGCCGAAGCCCTGGCCGAGGAAATGCCCGAGCAGTTCGACGTGGTCACCTGCCTGGAGATGCTCGAGCACGTACCCGACCCCTCCTCGGTGATCCGCGCCTGCTACCGCATGGTCAAGCCCGGCGGCCAGGTATTCTTCTCCACCATCAACCGCAACCCCAAGGCCTACCTGTTCGCCATCATCGGTGCGGAATACATCATGAAGCTGCTGCCGCGCGGCACCCATGACTTCAAGAAATTCATCCGACCGTCCGAACTGGGCGCCTGGAGCCGCGAAGCGGGCCTGAGCGTCAAGGACATCATCGGCCTGACCTACAACCCGCTGACCAAGCACTACAAACTGGCCAGCGACGTGGACGTCAACTACATGATCCAGACCCTGCGCGAGGAATGAGCATGCGTTTGCGAGCAGTACTTTTCGACATGGACGGCACCCTGCTCGACACGGCGCCGGATTTCATCGCCATCTGCCAGGCCATGCTGGCCGACCGCAGCCTGCCGGCAATCGACGACGAACGGATTCGCGAAGTGATTTCCGGTGGCGCCCGAGCCATGGTCGCCGCCGCGTTCGCGATGAGCCCCGAAGCCCCCGAGTTCGAGGCGCTGCGCCTGGAATTCCTCGAGCGCTACCAGAAGGATTGCGCGGTGCACAGCAAGCTGTTCGACGGCATGGCCGAGCTGCTGGCCGACATCGAAAACGGCAACCTGCTGTGGGGCGTGGTCACCAACAAGCCGGTACGCTTCGCCGAGCCGATCATGCAGCAGCTGGGCCTGGCCGAGCGATCTTCGTTGCTGATCTGTCCGGATCACGTGAAGAACAGCAAGCCCGACCCCGAGCCGCTGATCCTGGCCTGCAAGACCCTGAACCTGGACCCGGCCAGCGTACTGTTCGTGGGTGACGACCTGCGCGACATCGAGTCGGGCCGCGACGCCGGCACCCGCACCGCAGCGGTGCGCTACGGCTATATTCATCCAGAGGACAACCCCAACAACTGGGGCGCGGACGTGGTGGTCGATCATCCGCTGGACCTGCGCAAGGTGCTCGACAGCGCCCTGTGCGGCTGCTGATCGCCGACACCCGCCAAAAGCTTCGCCGGCACGGCCGGCTCCTGCAACACCGCATCGATTTGTAGGAGCCGGCCGTGCCGGCGAATGCCTCACCACGATCTCGAGGGAATCCCATGTTCGACTACACCGCCCGCCCCGGCCTGCTCAACGGCCGGGTCATCCTGGTCACCGGCGCCGGTCGCGGCATCGGCGCCGCTGCTGCCAAGGCCTACGCCGCCCATGGCGCCACGGTACTGCTGCTGGGCAAGACCGAAGCCAACCTCAACGAGGTGCACGACCAGATCACCGCAGCCGGCCATCCGGCACCGGTGGTCGTGCCCTTCAACCTCGAAACCGCCCTGCCCCATCAGTACGATGAGCTGGCAGTGATGGTGGAAAACGAATTCGGTCGTCTCGACGGGCTGCTGCACAACGCCTCCATCATCGGCCCGCGTACCCCGCTGGAGCAGTTGTCGGGCGAGAACTTCATGCGCGTCATGCACATCAACGTCAACGCCATGTTCATGCTCACCAGCACCCTGCTGCCGCTGCTCAAGCTGTCTGAGGATGCCTCGGTGGTGTTCACCTCCAGCAGCGTCGGGCGCAAGGGCCGGGCCTACTGGGGTGCCTATGGCGTATCGAAATTCGCCACCGAAGGCCTGATGCAGACCCTCGCCGACGAGCTGGAGAACGTTGCTCCCGTGCGCGCCAACAGCGTCAACCCGGGCGCCACACGCACCAGCATGCGCGCCCAGGCCTACCCTGCCGAGGCACCGGAGAACAACCCGCTGCCCGAGCAGATCATGCCGGTCTACCTCTACCTGATGGGCCCGGACAGCAAGGGCATCAGCGGCCAGGCGCTCAACGCACAGTAGCCCTCAGGCGCCGACCAGGGCCGAGCGCGACCGGGCAGTGGAGCCCGGCTCGGCCTGTGGGGACTGCTCCAGCTGCAGACAGCGCTCCAGAAACAGGTACATGTAGTCGTAGCTCTTGCAGATCGCACGACGCAGCTGGGTCTGCAGCGCCTGTGGTGGGTTGTTGCCCGCCAGCGTGCAGATGATCTCCAACGCCTCCCAAGGGTGCTCGTCGTCATACTGCGCGTGCATCCTCAGCCATTTCATGGCGCGCTTGCGCCCGCTTTCGGGAAAGCCGTTGGCGTAGGTATCCGTCGAACACACCAGCGCCGACCATTCCCCCACCGCGCCTTCGATCGCATAGTTGGTCGCGGCCATGGCCACGATCAGCGAATCGGCCGCACAGGTATGCCAGCACCAGTCACTCAGCGCCTGCAACTCGGTCGGCACGTTCTGCTCGTTCAGATCGTCCAGGCTGACCCCGTGCGCCTGGGCCCAGTGCACCCAGTAGTCGGCATGGTTGAGCTCGACACGGATATTGCGCATCAGCCAGCGGCGCGCCATGTCTTCCCCCGGGTGGCGGGCAAAACTGGTCTTGGCCAGGTTCTGCGCCATGTACACCGAAAACTGTTCGACTACCGGCCAGCCGCCGATCAGATACTGGCGCAGGGTGCGCTGGCTCAGCTTGCCGTCGCGCAGGCGGTGATAGATTTCATGCTCTACCACCCGCTGCTTGCTCGCACTGCAATCCTCGATCAGTTTCTGAGCCCAGAGTGGATAACTTTGCGCGTCCATCAATGGACCCACTCGCTCAAATGCATCAATCACGGTCATATCCCTACATCCTTGTGATTTGAAGTGAACGCTCAGCGAAACGTCCCCGGCGTCCTGAACAGCAAGGGTCGCGAACGGATACGCCGGCGTTGCAAGCTTTCACAGGTGAACACCTGCGGCCGCTCGATCAGGTAGCCCTGGGCGTAATCGACACCAATTTCATGCAGCGCCTGCTCGATCAGGGGCGTCTCGACAAACTCGGCAATGGTGCGCTTGCCCATGACGTGGCCAATATGGTTGATCACTTCGACCATAGCCCGGTTAATCGGATCGTCAAGCATGTCCTTGACGAAACTCCCGTCGATTTTCAGGAAGTCCACGGGCAGGTGTTTGAGGTAGGCAAACGACGACATCCCGGCGCAGAAGTCGTCCAGAGAAAAGTGGCAACCCAGCCCTTTCAATTCGTTGATGAAACGGATGGCGCTGCCCAGGTTGGCAATCGCACTGGTTTCGGTGATCTCGAAACAGATCATTTCAGGCGGTATGGCGTACTCGACGAACTGGCGCTGCAGATAATCCAGAAACTTGTCATCGCCGATGCTGCTGCCCGACAGGTTGATGGCGCACATTGCCAATGGCCCCTTTCGCCCCTCGTCCAGCGCCTGGCGAATCACCTTGAACACTCTGTTCACCACCCAGCGATCCAGGGCCGTCATGAGCCCATAGCGTTCGGCGGCCGGGATGAAGCTGTCGGGCAGGATGATGCGCCCGCTCTCATCATGCAGGCGCAGCAGTATTTCCAGATGACCGGCATCCGACTCACCGGCCGCCAGTGGTGCGATTTCCTGGGCATACAGGCAGAAGCGGTCTTCCTCCAGGGCGATGTGCAGGCGCTGGATCCAGGCCATCTCGCCAAAGCGCATGGACAGCTCGGTGTCGTCGGGGTGGTACACCTGCACCCGGTTGCGCCCCTTCTCCTTGGCCATGTAGCACGCCATGTCGGCCGCACGCAGCGAGGCCTCCAGCGTATGGGGTGCCAGTTGCAGGTGGACCAGCCCCACGCTCACGGTGGTCATGAACGGGCGCCCCTTCCACACGAAGTGCAGGCTCTGCACGGTCTGGCGCAGATTCTCGGCAATGCGCTCGGCCTGCTCGGGCAGGCAGTTCTCCAGCAGGATACCGAACTCGTCGCCGCCCAGGCGCGCCAGCGTATCGCCCTCGCGAACGCCCGCCTGCAGCACCGCGCAAATGTGACGAAGCAATTCGTCGCCCGCCGCATGGCCACAGGTGTCGTTGACCAGCTTGAACTGATCCAGGTCCAGAAACAGCAGGGTGTGGCGCGCCGCCTGGCGGCCCAGGTCGCCCAGCGCCAGCTCCAGCCGGTATTCGAATTCGCGCCGGTTGGCCAGCCCGGTGAGGGCATCATGGGTGGCCTGCCACGACAGGTTGGCGATGTACTGGCGCTCCTGGGTCATGTCGTGCAGCACCAGCACGATGCCACTGACCTGACCGTCACTGATGATCGGCGAGCCCACCAGGGCCACCGACACCGTGCTGCCGTCCAGCCGCTGGATCAGCTTGGCGTGCTCGCTGCCGCCCTTGAGGGTACCGCTCAGAATGCGCTCGGTAAGGGACAGGCTGTCTTTTTCGGCGTTGTCGTCCAGCAGGCTGAACAGCGCCGCCAGCGGCAGGCCCTGGGCCTGTCCGGCGCTCCAGTGGGTCAACTGCTCGGCGGCAGGGTTCATGTAGGCGATACAGCCCTCGACATCGGTGGTGATCACCCCATCGCCAATCGACTGCAAGGTGATCTGCGCCCGATCCTTCTCCACCTGCAGGGCACTGGCAAAGGCCTGACGCTGCGCCAATAGCTTGTGCGTGCGCAGGCAGGCCAGCGCAATCAGAAACAGTGCCGTGGCCAGGTTGACCACCAGCAGCAGGCGCAACAGCATGCGCGATCCTTCGCCCAGGGCATCGCTGAACGCCATGGCGGCGGGGGTTACCGCCTCGTTGATCGCGGCGATCTCACCCTTCCAGGCTGCAACCCGCTGCGCAGTGACATTCCCGGTGACGATACCCTGGTGGATCCGGTTGGCCAGCGCATCCAGCTGCTGCAGGTAGTCGTCCCCCACCGACCAGCGTTCGATGGCGCGTTCCATGTAGCTGACATGGCGGAAATTCAGGTAGAGCCAGATGACGCTGTCGATGTCATCCGGGTGGTTGCCGCCCCTGAGGATGCCCTGGCGCGCAGCGGCCAGGTCCAGGGGCTTGGCGTCCAGCGCGGTGCGCAGCTGGTGCCCACCCTGGGGGATGGCGATGGCCTGCCGGTACTTCTGGTAGGCCGCCTCGTCCCGGCTGTCGGTATACAGGCTCAGAAAGTAGATGGCGTCCTTCTGCCCCTTGGACCACAGGCTCTCGCCCGCCACATAACCGCGCACGGCCGACAAGGCATAGAGGCTGATGCCCCCCAGCAAGGCCTGGAACAGTACGACCGCCACAAAAGGCCAGATGATGCCCAACAACCTGGGCGCTTCGAGAGTCCGTTTCTGCTTCATGAGGTCCCTTGCAGCAATGCGCAGCCCGATGAGTCTCATCCTGCACAGACACAGCCTAGGCCATTTGCCACCTGTCATCAGGCCCTTTTTCACCTGTACAACAGTTGTACAGTAGAAGGCCCTCAGCTCTGTTGCAAATGCCCATAGAGCTTGGCGTACAACCCGCCCTCGGCGATCAGCTGCTGGTGACCGCCATCCTCGGCGACATGCCCGCCGTCGAACACCAGCACGCGGTCGGCCTGCTTCACTGCCGACAGGCGGTGAGCGATGATCAGGGTGGTACGGGCGCTGAGGAAGCGGCTCAGCGCCTGGTGCAGGTTGTACTCGGTGGCCGCGTCCAGCGCCGAGGTGGCCTCATCGAGAATGACGACCTTGGGCTCGGCCAGCACCATGCGCGCTATCGCCAGACGCTGGCGCTGCCCGCCGGACAGACGCACGCCCGAACGTCCCACCACACTGTCCAGGCCCTGCGGCAGCGCGGCGATGGTGGCGTCGAGCTGGGCAATGCGCAGCGCCTGCCAGCAGGCCTCATCGGTACTCTCGCGGCCCATGGTCAGGTTGGCGCGCACGGTGTCGTTGAACAGCGACGGGTGCTGCAACACCACCGCCACATGCTCGCGCAGGGTTTCCAGGCCGATCTCCTGCAAGGTCGAACCGCCGAAGCGGATGCTGCCGGCCTGGGCGCTGTACAGGCCCAGCAACAGCTGCACCAGGGTGCTCTTGCCGCCGCCGCTGGCGCCGACGATGGCCACCTTCTCGCCGGGTGCGATGGACAGGTTCAACTGGTCCAGCACCGGCTCCTCGCCATAGCCGAAACGCAGCCCGCGCACCTCGATGCCCACGGTGGTCTGCCCCGCGAAAGGGTCGATGCCGCCGGGATACTGCGGCTCGTCGCTGCGCGCCAGCAGCTCGTTGATCCGGCTCAGCGCACCACCTGCCGCGTAGTAGGCGTACTGCAGGTTGAGCAACTGCTCCACCGGGCCGATCATGAACCACAGGTAGCTGAACACCGCCAGCATCTGGCCGATGCTGAGGTCGGAAAACAGCACCGTGAGCATGGCCGCTGCGCGAAAGATGTCGATGCCGAACTGGAACAGCAAGCCACTGGCGCGGCTGCTGGCATCGCTCTTCCATTGCGAGGACACCGCATAGTTGCGCACCTCCTGGGCACGCATGCCCAGGCGCCCGAGAAAGTAGCCCTGGCGGTTGCCGGCACGGATTTCCTGGATCGCATCCAGGGTTTCGGTCAGTGCCTGGGTGAAGCGCGAGGTGCTGTCGTTCTCGAGTTTCTTCAGGTGCTTGACCCGCTTGCCCAACTGCACCGTGGCAAAGATCACCAGCGGGTTGAACAGCAGGATCAACAGCGCCAGCTGCCAGTGCATCCACAACAGGATCGCCGAGGTGCCGGCCAGCGTGAGCATGGCCACCAGAAAGCGGCTGAGGGTTTCACCGACGAACTTGTCCACGGTGTCCAGATCGGTGACCAGGTGCGTGGTCACCGTACCGCTGCCCAGGCTCTCGTACTCGCTCAGGGAGATGCGCTTGAGCCGCTCGATCAGGCGGATGCGCAGCCGGTAGACGATGTCCTTGGCCAGCCCGGCGAACAGCTTGGCCTGCACCACGTTGAAGGCCAGTGCCGCACAGCGCAGCGTCAGGGTGAAAACCAGCATCAGGCCGATGTAGCCGGCCGCCACCTGCCAGCTGGCGGGCAGCAGGTTGTTCATCCACTTGAGCGCCGCATCGCCGTGCCCCAGCAGCACTTCGTCGACCAGCAACGGCAGCAGCAGCGGAATCGGCACACTGCACAGAGCCGCCAGCACGGCCACGCCGTTGGCAGTCCACAGGGCTTTCTTGTGGTGTTGCGCCAGGCGCCGGATCTCGGCCCAGCTCAAGCGATCGACAGGTGCCGGCGTCGGCCCGGGCACCGGGTCGGGGGAGCCAGGCAGGTCAAGCATTGACCGCATGCTCCAGCCAGCGCCCCAGCAGCGGCTGCAGCGCCCCCAGGGCCTGGTAGCCGTTGGTCAGCAGGGCCAGTTGGCCATTGCGCTCGGCGAGCAGGGTCGGGAAGCCCGCGATGCCCAGGTCCTGCACCCAGGTGAAGTCGGCGGCGGTGGCGCTGCGGGTGTCGCCGCTGCTGAAGGCCTCGGCGAAGGCGGCGCGGTCGAAACCGGCCTGCTCGGCCAGCTCCACCAGCTTGACCGGCAGGGTCACGTCTTCGCTGCGCTGGTAGAACGCCTGCTGGATCATCCCCAGCAGCGTCCAGGCCCGCTGCGGGTCGAGGCTGCGTGCAGCCACCAGCGCGCGGCAGGCAGGTTCGGTGTCGTAGACAAAGCCTTCGGGCATCGCGCCCTCGAGCTGGAACGGCTGGCCGGTGGCCTGGTTGACCGCCTGCCAGTGTTCAAGAATGTAGCGCCGGGTGGAGGCATCCAGCGCACTGCTGCCCGAGCGCAGGCCGCCGGGCACCAGGTGGGTGTCCACGCCGGCCTCGCGCGCCTGCCGTATCAGGGCCTCGGCCACGGGTGCGAAACCCCAGCACCAGGAGCACATCGGGTCCATTACATACAGCAGGCGAGCGGTCATCCATCACACCTCGGCTTTGCGATAGTTGTGGCCGATCGGGTGCGGCATGTTGCGGGCCTTGGCCAACTCGATCTGCTTCTGCCGATCGATGGCGCTGCGCCGGGTCTTCTCGCTCAGGCTGTCCCAGCAATGCGGGCAGCTGATGCCTGGCGAATAATGCTCGGAGGCCCGTTCTTCCACGCTGATCGGGGTACGACAGGCGTGGCACTGGTCGTAGTCGCCTTCGCTGAGGTCGTGACGCACGGTCACGCGGTTGTCGAAGACAAAGCAGTCGCCCTGCCAGCGCGTTTCTTCCTGGGGAACCTCCTCGAGGTACTTCAGGATGCCACCCTTAAGATGATAGACCGCTTCGAAACCCTCGCCGAGCATATAGCTGGAGGCTTTTTCGCAGCGGATGCCACCGGTGCAGAACATCGCCACCTTCTTGTGCCGGGCAGGGTCGAAGTTGGCCTTGATGTACTCGGGAAACTCGCGAAAGGTGGTGGTCTTTGGGTCGATGGCGCCCTCGAAGGTACCAATCGCCACTTCATAGTCGTTGCGGGTGTCGATCAGCAGCACTTCGGGGTCGCTGATCAGCGCGTTCCAGTCCTTGGGCTCGACATAGGTACCGACCGTCCGGTTCGGGTCCACGCCCGGCACGCCGAGGGTCACGATCTCTTTCTTGAGCTTGACCTTGGTGCGGTAGAACGGCTGTTCGTCGCAGTACGATTCCTTGTGATCGATGTCCACCAGGCGTGCATCGCTGCGCAGCCAGGCCAGCAGGCCATCGATGCCTTCGCGGGTACCCGACACGGTGCCGTTGATACCCTCTTCGGCCAGCAGCAGGGTGCCCTTGACCCCGTTGCGCTCCATGGTCTCGAGCAGCGGCTCGCGCAGCTCGACGTAATCTTTCAGGGTGACGAACTTGTACAGCGCCGCCACGACGATAGCTTGGGTCATGCCTTGATTCTCCAGGTGGTCACCCTCGCAAAGGGCGGACCGGGTCGACAATAAAAAACGCGCCGACAGGCGGCGCGTTGCGGATTCTAGCAAAAACCTGAAAGGGATTTCAGTGTTTGCTGCCTCCGGCGCAGGTGGGCGAAGCCGGCGCGCTGCCGACTTTCTGCCATTCCTGCGGGGTGTAGGTGTGCAACGCCAGGGCATGGAACTGCCCCATCAGGTCACCCAGGGTGGCGTAGACCTTCTGGTGGCGCTTGACGCTGTTCAAGCCATCGAACTGTTCGCTGACCAGCACGGCCTTGTAGTGGGTCTGCTGGCCCCGGCTGTGCATGTGGCTCTCGTCCAGCACCTCGAGGTGCTGCGGGGCGAGCGCCGCCAGGCTCTGTTCGATCTTCTGCTGCATCGACATGCTGGGCTCCGCTTAAGGTTTCTTGGCCGGTGCGGCCGCCTTGCCGGCGGACGGGTCCAGCTCGTTGGTCATGTCGGCCAGCAGCTTGTTGACCACCGGCACGGCGCTTTCAAGCTTCTGCTGGGTCAGCTGGGCCGACTGCTGGGTAACGGCAGGCATCTTTTCCAGGACTTTCTTGCCCAGTGGCGACTGGTAGAAGGCGACAAGGTCCTTGAGCTCGGATTCGCTGAAGGTGCTGGTGTACAGCTTGATCATGTCCGGCTTGAGCTTGTTCCAGCCGATGGCCTGGTCCAGGGCGGCGTTGGCCTTGGCCTGGTAGGTTTCAAGCACGGCCTTTTTGGACGCCGGCGCCTTGGTCTGCTCGAAGCGCTGGGCAAACATCTGCTGCACCTGCATGTAGACCGGGGTACCCAGTTTGTCGGCGTGCGCCATCACCAGGAATTTTTCAGCGCTGGCGTTGTGGCTGGCGGTATCGGCGAGTGCCTGGCCGCTGGCGCAGACCAGCGCGACAGCCGTGCAGAGGGCGCGAAGACGGGTCATCGAAATTCCTTAAAATAAAAAGAGGGCGTACCCAGAGTAGAGCATTCTGCGCCGACTGGGGCAGCCTGCTCAAGAGGGACGACAGGCAATGGAACCGCCATGCCGAATCAGGGCCTAAACTGCGCAAACAAGCCATTAAAGGAGTGCGTACCGCATGAGCCGTATCGAAACTGACAGCCTGGGCCCGGTTGAAGTTCCTGACGAGGCCTACTGGGGTGCCCAGACCCAGCGCTCGCTGATCAACTTTGCCATCGGCAAGGAACGCATGCCGCTGGCGGTACTGCACGCGCTGGTGCTGATCAAGAAAGCCGCAGCGCGGGTCAATGACCGCAACGGCGACCTGCCGGCCGACATCGCCCGCCTGATCGAACAGGCCGCCGACGAGGTGTTGGCCGGCGAGCATGACGACCAGTTCCCGCTGGTGGTGTGGCAGACCGGCAGCGGTACCCAGAGCAACATGAACGCCAACGAAGTGTTGGCCGGGCGCGCCAACGAGCTGGCTGGCAAGGGCCGCGGCGGCAAGGTGCCGGTGCACCCCAACGACCACGTCAACCGCTCGCAGAGCTCCAACGACTGCTTCCCGACCGCCATGCACATTGCCGCCGCACAGGCGGTCAACCAGCAACTGCTGCCGGCCATCGCCGAGCTGTCGGGCGGGTTGGCCGAACTGGCCGCACGCCACATGCAACTGGTCAAGACCGGGCGAACCCACATGATGGACGCCACCCCGATCACCTTCGGCCAGGAGGTCTCGGCCTACGTGGCCCAGCTGGACTACGCCCAGCGCGCCATCCGCGCGGCGCTGCCGGCGGTGTGCGAACTGGCCCAGGGCGGTACCGCCGTGGGTACCGGGCTGAACGCACCGCACGGGTTTGCCGAGGCGATCGCCGCCGAGCTTGCCGCCTTGTCGGGGCTGCCGTTCGTCACCGCGCCCAACAAGTTTGCCGCGCTGGCCGGGCACGAGCCGCTGACCACCCTGGCCGGTGCGCTGAAAACCCTGGCCGTGGCCCTGATGAAGCTGGCCAACGACCTGCGCCTGCTCGGCTCCGGGCCGCGCGCGGGGCTGGCCGAGGTGCGCCTGCCGGCCAACGAGCCGGGCAGCTCGATCATGCCCGGCAAGGTCAACCCGACCCAGTGCGAGGCACTGTCGATGCTGGCCTGCCAGGTGCTGGGCAACGATACCACCATCGGCTTTGCCGCCAGCCAGGGCCACCTGCAGCTCAACGTGTTCAAGCCGGTGATCATCCACAACCTGCTGCAGTCGATCGAACTGCTGGCCGATGGCTGCCGCAACTTCCAGCAGCACTGCGTGGCGGGCATCGAGCCAGACCCGCAGCAGATGGCCGAGCACCTGGAGCGCGGGCTGATGCTGGTGACGGCGCTCAACCCGCATATCGGTTACGACAAGTCGGCGCAGATCGCCAAGAAGGCCTACGCCGAAGGCACCACCCTGCGCGAGGCAGCGCTGGAACTGGGGTATCTGACCGATGCGCAGTTCGATGAATGGGTAAGGCCGGAGCAGATGCTCGAGGCCGGCGGCAAAGGCTGAAAAAAGCTCTGCTACGCAGCCCGTCGCGGGTCAAGCCGCTCCCACAAGGCTGTTGGAGTGCCTGTGGGAGCGGGCTTGCCCCGCGATGCGGCCAATGATCACTTCTTGTCTTTCTTGAACGCCGCCTCCAGCGCCTCGTTGATGGTGCGCAGCACCTTCACTCGCGCCCAACGCTTGTCATTGGCCTCCACCAGCGTCCAGGGCGCCACTTCGGTGCTGGTGCGGTCGACCATGTCGCCCACCGCCTCGGAGTACGCGTCCCACTTGTCGCGGTTGCGCCAGTCTTCCTCGGTGATCTTGAAGCGTTTGAACGGTATCTGCTCGCGCTCCTGAAAACGCTCCAGCTGGGTCTGCTCGTCGATCGACAGCCAGAACTTGACCACCACCACGCCAGCGTCGTGCAGTTGCTCCTCGAAATCGTTGATCTCGCCATAGGCGCGCATCCAGTCGGCCTGGCTGCAAAAACCCTCGATACGCTCCACCAGCACCCGCCCGTACCACGAGCGGTCGAACACCGTGAACTTGCCGCGCGCCGGAATGTGCCGCCAGAACCGCCACAGGTAGGGCTGCGCCCGCTCCTCCTCGGTAGGGGCGGCAATCGGCACGATGCGGTACTGACGCGGGTCCAGCGCGGCGGCCACGCGCCGAATGGCACCGCCCTTGCCCGCCGCGTCGTTGCCCTCGAACACCGCCACCAGCGCGTGGCGACGCATGCGCTTGTCACGCAGCAGGCCCGCCAGACGGGCCTGCTCGACAATCAGCTGCTCCTGGTAGTCGTTCTTGTCCAGGCGCAGGGTCATGTCCAGGCTGCCCAGCAGGCTGCGTCCGTCGATGGATTCGCCCAGCGGCGCGATGTTGGTCTGGCGCCCCAGGGTCTTGGCCTTCAAGGCGTTCTGCAGGCCCTCGAGCAGGATCTTGCCCACTGCCAGGCTGCGGTAGTTCGGGTCCACGCCCTCGATGATGTGCCAGGGTGCATAGTCACGGCTGGTGCGGCGCAGCACCCGTTCGCCGAAGCGCACGAACCGGTCATAGGTCTGCGATTGCTGCCAATCCAGCGGGCTGATCTTCCAGCTGTGCAGCGGGTCATCCTTGAGCGACTTGAGCCGCGCCTTCATCTGCTTCTTGGACAGGTGAAACCAGAACTTGAAGATCAGCGCGCCTTCGTCGCACAGCATCTTTTCCAGCCGTTCGGCACCGTTGATGGCCTGGTCGAGCACCGCGTCCTTGAACTGGCCATGCACCCGCCCCTGCAGCATCTGGCTGTACCAGTTGCCGAAGAAGACGCCCATGCGCCCCTTGCTCGGCAAGGCCCGCCAGTAGCGCCAGGCCGGCGGCCGGGCCAGCTCCTCGTCGGTCTGCTGGTCGAAGGTGCGCACCTCGATCAGGCGCGGGTCCATCCACTCGTTGAGCAGCTTGACGGTTTCGCCCTTGCCGGCCCCCTCGATGCCATTGATCAGCACGATGACCGGAAAGCGAGACTGCTGCTTGAGCTCGAACTGGGCTTCGAGCAAGGCTTCGCGCAACGCCGGCACTTCGGCGTCATAGGTTTCTTTGTCGATGGCGTGACCAATTTCGGCGGATTCGAACATACCAGGCTCCCTTCTTGGATAAGCAAGACTAGCGGATCACGCAGCCCTTTGTCGCAAGGCGATCGGCTAGAATGCACGCTTCGCTGTTGCCGAGCCGAACATGAACGACACCCCCGCCACCCCGACCCAGTACGCCCAGATCGAGTGGGATGAACAGGGCCGCCCGTATTCACGCCAGTACGACGACATCTATTTCTCCAAGGAGCAGAGCCTGGAGGAAACCCGTCATGTGTTCATCGAGCAGAACGACCTGCGCCAGCGCTTCGCCGCGATGGCCGACGGCAGTTGCCTGGTGATCGGGGAAACCGGCTTCGGCACCGGCCTGAATTTCTTCTGCGCCTGGCAGGTGTTCGCCGACTGTGCACCGGCCGGGGCACGCCTGCATTTCGTCAGCGTCGAAAAATACCCCCTCAGCCATGCCGACCTGGCCAAGGCCCTGGCCCTGTGGCCCGAGCTGACGCCGTTCAGCCAGCCACTGCTGGCGCAGTACGTGGCGGTGCACGAAGGTTTCCAGCAGTTCGTCTTCGACCAGGGTCGGGTGACCCTGACCCTGATGATCGGCGATGCGCGGGAACAGCTGCCGCAGTTGGACGCCCCCATCGACGCCTGGTTTCTCGATGGCTTTGCCCCGGCCAAGAACCCCGACATGTGGACCCCCGAGCTGTTCGCCCAGCTCGGCCGCCTGTCGGCGCCGGGTGCCACCCTTGGCACCTTCACCAGCACCGGCTGGGTGCGTCGCGGGCTGATTGCGGTGGGCTTCAAGATGAAGCGCATTCCGGGTATCGGCAAAAAATGGGAAGTGCTGCGCGGCGCATTCACCGGCTGGCCCGCCGAGCAAGCGCCGCTCGCGCCGGTTGCCCCATGGTTCGCGCGCCCCGCGCCGCTGGCCGGCCCCCGCGAGGCGCTGGTGATCGGCGCCGGCCTGGCCGGTTGCACCACCGCCGCCAGCCTGGCGGCGCGCGGCTGGCAGGTACGCCTGCTGGAGCGCCACGCCGCCCCTGCCGGTGAAGCCTCGGGCAACCCCCAGGGCGTGCTGTACCTGAAGCTGTCGGCCCACGGCACCGCGCTGTCGCGGCTGATCGTCGCCGGCTTCGGCTACACCCGCCGCCTGCCCGAACAGTTGCAGCGCGGCACCGACTGGGACGCCTGCGGGGTGCTGCAACTGGCCTTCGACGACAAGGAAGACCAGCGCCAGATCAAGCTCGACCAGGCGTTCAGCGACACCCTGCTGCGGCGCCTCGACCAGCCGCAGGCCGAAGCCGTGGCCAGGGTCGGCCTGCCCAGTGGCGGTCTGTACTACCCCGAGGGCGGCTGGGTGCATCCGCCCGCGCTGTGCCAATGGCAGGCCGGGCAACCGAACATCACCCTGCTGCCCCACCATGACGTGGTACAGCTGCGCAAGGTCGACGGCTTGTGGCAGGCATGGGACGGCGAGCGCCTGCTGGCCAGCGCGCCGCTGGTGGTGCTGGCCAGCGCAGCGGACATCCATCGTTTCGAGCCGTGCGCCGAGCTGCCGCTCAAGCGCATCCGCGGGCAGATCACCCGCCTGCCGGCCACCAACGCCAGCCGCGCGCTGGGCACCGTGGTGTGCGCCGACGGTTACGTCGCGCCGCCGCGCCTGGGCGAACACACCCTGGGGGCGAGCTTCGACTTCCACAGCACCGACCTCGCCCCCACCGCTGCCGAACATGCGAGCAACCTGGAGCTGCTGCGGGAAATCTCCGGCGACCTGGCAGAACGCCTTGGCGCTGCCGAGCTGGAACCTGCCAGCCTGCAGGGCCGCGCGGCGTTTCGCTGCACCAGCCCCGACTACCTGCCGATCGTCGGCCCGTTGGCCGACAAGGCGGCGTTCAACCAGGCGTATGCCGTGCTCGGCAAGGACGCGCGACAGCTGCCGGACAGTTCGTGCCCCTGGCTGGAGGGGCTGTATGTGAACAGCGGCCATGGTTCGCGCGGCCTGATCACCGCGCCTCTGGCGGGTGAACTGATCGCCGCCTGGGTCGACAACGCACCCTTGCCGGTGCCGCGCGACGTGGCCGAGGCCTGCCACCCGAATCGTTTCATGTTGCGCGAACTGATACGCGGCAAGGGCAAGCAAGGCTGAAGGCTTATAACAGATTGATCTAAAACTCACAGGATCCGCACCGGTCAGTTCCTATGTGCCCGAATTCAGGGCACCTTCCCCAACGGAAAAACCGGTAAGGACTTATGTGCGGATTAGCTGGAGAGTTTCGTTTCACCCCTGTAGCCAACACACCACGCCCAGCGGACCTGGCCGCGGTCGAACGGATGACCCATCACCTGGCGCCCCGCGGCCCGGATGCCTGGGGCTTCCATAGCCAGGGGCCCATCGCCCTGGGCCATCGGCGCCTGAAGATCATGGACCTGTCCGACGGCTCGGCCCAGCCCATGATCGACAGCCAGCTGGGCCTGTCGCTGGCATTCAACGGCGCCATCTACAACTTCCCCGAACTGCGCGCCGAACTCGAAAGCCTGGGCTATGCCTTCTACTCGGACGGCGACACCGAAGTGCTGCTCAAGGGCTACCACGCCTGGGGCGCCGATCTGCTGCCGCGCCTGAACGGCATGTTCGCCCTGGCGATCTGGGAACGTGACAGCCAGCAGCTGTTCCTCGCCCGCGACCGCCTGGGGGTCAAGCCGCTGTACCTGTCGCGCACCGGCGAACGCCTGCGCTTCGCATCGAGCCTGCCGGCCCTGCTCAAGGGCGGCGACATCAACCCGGTGCTCGACCCGGTGGCACTCAACCACTACCTGAACTTCCACGCCGTGGTGCCCGCCCCGCGGACCCTGCTGGCGAACATCGAAAAGCTGCCACCGGCCACCTGGATGCGCATCGACGCCCAGGGCCGCGCCGAGCAGCACGTGTGGTGGAACCTGCACTACGGCCCACGCACCGATGAACAGCACCTGACCCTGGAAGACTGGCGCGACCGCGTGCTCGACAGCACCCGCGAAGCCGTTGCAATCCGTCAGCGCGCGGCCGTGGATGTCGGCGTGCTGCTCTCGGGCGGCGTCGACTCCAGCCTGCTGGTCGGCCTGCTGCGCGAAGTCGGGGTCGAGGACCTGTCGACCTTCTCCATCGGCTTCGAAGATGCCGGCGGCGAACGTGGCGACGAGTTCCAGTATTCGGACCTGATCGCCAAGCACTACGGCACCCGCCACCACCAGTTGCGCATCGACGAGCGCGAAATCATCGAGCAACTGCCAGCCGCGTTCCGCGCCATGAGCGAGCCGATGGTCAGCCACGACTGCATCGCCTTCTACCTGCTCTCGCGGGAAGTGGCCAAGCACTGCAAGGTGGTGCAGAGCGGCCAGGGTGCCGACGAGCTGTTCGCCGGCTACCACTGGTACCCGCAGGTGGACGGCGCCAAGGACCCGTACGCGGCCTACCGCGAGGCCTTCTTCGACCGCAGCTACGACGAGTACCGCGACACCGTGCAGCCGGCCTGGCTGCTGGGCAATGACGCCGCCGGCGACTTCGTGCGCCAGCACTTCGCCCAGCCCGGCGCCAGCGCGGCAGTCGACAAGGCCCTGCGCCTGGACAGCACGGTGATGCTGGTCGACGACCCGGTCAAACGGGTCGATAACATGACCATGGCCTGGGGCCTGGAGGCTCGCACGCCGTTCCTCGACTACCGGCTGGTGGAGCTGTCGGCGCGGGTGCCGGCCCAGTTCAAGCTGCCCGATGGCGGCAAGCAGGTGCTCAAGGAAGCCGCGCGACTGGTCATCCCCAGTGAAGTCATCGACCGCAAGAAGGGCTACTTCCCGGTACCGGGCCTCAAGCACCTGCAAGGCGCCACCCTGGACTGGGTACGCGAGCTGCTGCTGGACCCGAGCCAGGACCGCGGCCTGTTCAACCCGGCCATGCTCGACCGCCTGCTCAGCGACCCGTATGGGCAACTGACGCCGCTGCGCGGCTCCAAGCTGTGGCAACTGGCCGCGCTGAACCTGTGGCTCAGCGAACAAGGAATCTGATCGATGAAAGCCCATGCCTCACCCTATGGCCAGCGCCTGCTGCGCGGCCAGGTGCCGTCCTATGAACGCCTGCAGGCGCAACTGGCCGGCGACGGCAGCGACCCGCACGACCAGCCGCGCTGGTTGCATTGCGGTTGGGGCCGGCTGCTGATCGGCCACACCTACCCCGACCCGGCCAGCCTGGCGGCGGCCCTGGCCAAGGAGCAGCCCGGCGAGCGCGATATCGCGCTGTACGTGGCCGCCCCCCAGCAGGTACTGGCCCAGGCGCCGCAACAGCTGTTTCTCGACCCCTCCGACACCTTGCGCCTGTGGTTCAGCGACTACCGCCAGGCGCAGCGAGTGTTTCGCGGCTTTCGTATCCGCCGCGCACAGAGCGACAGCGACTGGGCAGCCATCAACGAGCTGTACGTGGCCCGTGGCATGCTGCCGGTCGACCCGGCGCTGATCACTCCGCGCCACCAGGGCGGCCCGGTGTACTGGCTGGCCGAAGACGAGGACAACGGTGCGGTGATCGGCAGCGTGATGGGCCTGAATCATCAAAAGGCCTTCGACGACCCGGAGCACGGCAGCAGCCTGTGGTGCCTGGCCGTGGACCCCAACTGCACCCGGCCCGGGGTCGGCGAAGTACTGGTACGCCACCTGATCGAACACTTCATGAGCCGCGGGCTGAGCCACCTCGACCTGTCGGTGCTGCACGACAATCGCCAGGCCAAGCGGCTGTACGCCAAGCTGGGCTTTCGCACCCTGCCCACCTTCGCGGTCAAGCGCAAGAACGGCATCAACCAGCCGCTGTTCCTGGGGCCGGGGCCGGAGGCCGGGCTCAACCCCTATGCGCGGATCATCGTCGAGGAAGCCTACAAGCGCGGCATCGATGTGCAGGTGGACGATGCCACCGCCGGGCTGTTCACCCTCAACCACGGCGGACGCCGGGTGCGCTGCCGCGAGTCGCTCAGCGACCTGACCACCGCCGTGAGCATGACCCTGTGCCAGGACAAGAGCCTGACCCACAAGGTGCTCGAAGCCGCCGGCCTGAGCCTGCCGGCGCAACAGCTGGCGGGCAACGCCGCCGACAACCTGGCCTTTCTGGAAGACCACGGCGCGGTGGTGGTCAAGCCGCTGGATGGCGAACAGGGCAACGGCGTGGCGGTCAACCTGACCTGCCTGCAAGACCTGGACGCCGCCATCGAGCACGCGCGCCAGTACGACAGCCGCGTGTTGCTGGAAAGCTTTCATGAAGGGCTGGACCTGCGCATCGTGGTCATCGGCTACGAGGTGGTGGCCGCCGCGATTCGTCACCCGGCCTCGATCGTCGGCGACGGCCAGCACGCCATCGGTGCGCTGATCGAAGCCCAGAGCCGCAGGCGCCAGGCCGCCACCGGTGGCGAAAGCAAGATCCCGCTCGACGCCGAGACCCAGCGCACCCTGCACGCCGCCGGGGTCGACTACGACACCATTCTGCCCGCCGGCCAGCGCCTGGCCGTACGGCGTACCGCCAACCTGCACACCGGCGGCTGCCTGGAGGACGTCACCGCACGCCTGCACCCGACCCTGGTGGATGCCGCCGTGCGGGCCGCCCGCGCCCTGGACATTCCGGTGGTCGGCCTGGACCTGATGGTCAAGGCCGCCGACCAGCCCGACTACGTGTTCATCGAAGCCAATGAACGGGTCGGTCTGGCCAACCACGAACCCCAACCCACTGCCGAACGCTTCGTCGACCTGCTGTTCCCGCACAGCCGGCCGGTGCCGTGACAACGCCCCACGAGGAGTCCGCATGCCTGATCAATTGCCCGAACCGGACCTGACCTATCTGCAGAAGGTCCTGCTGGAAATGCTCGCCATCCCCAGCCCCACCGGCTTCACCGACACCATCGTGCGCTACGTGGCCGAGCGCCTGGAAGAACTGGGTATCCCCTTCGAGCTGACCCGGCGCGGCACCATCCGCGCCACCCTCAAGGGCCGCAAGAGCTCGCCCGACCGCGCCGTTTCGGCGCACCTGGACACCATCGGCGCCAGCGTGCGCACCTTGCAGGACAACGGCCGCCTGGGCCTGGCCCCGGTCGGCTGCTGGTCGAGCCGTTTCGCCGAGGGCAGCCGGGTCAGCGTGTTCACCGACACCGGCGTGTTTCGCGGCAGCGTGTTGCCGCTGATGGCAAGCGGGCACGCCTTCAATACCGCGGTCGACCAGATGCCGGTGAGCTGGGAGCACGTCGAGCTGCGCCTGGATGCCTACTGCACCACCCGCGCCGACTGTGAAACCCTGGGCATCGGCATCGGTGACTTCGTGGCCTTCGACCCGTTGCCCGAGTTCACCGAAAGCGGCCATATCAGCGCCCGTCACCTGGACGACAAGGCCGGCGTCGCGGCGCTGCTGGCCTCGCTCAAGGCCATCGTCGAAAGCGGCATCCAGCCACAGATCGACTGCCATCCGCTGTTCACCATCACCGAAGAAACCGGCTCGGGGGCCGCCGCCGCATTGCCGTGGGACGTCAGCGAATTCGTCGGCATCGACATCGCCCCGGTCGCCCCCGGCCAGCACTCCAGCGAACACGCGGTCAGCGTGGCCATGCAGGACTCCGCCGGCCCCTACGACTACCACCTGTCGCGCCACCTGCTGAGCCTGGGCCGCGAGCACAACCTGCCGGTGCGCCGCGACCTGTTCCGCTACTACTTCAGCGACGCGCATTCGGCGATCACCGCCGGGCATGACATCCGTACCGCGCTGCTGGCGTTCGGCTGCGACGCCACCCACGGCTACGAGCGCACCCATATCGACAGCCTGGCTGCCCTCAGCCGCCTGCTCAGCGCCTACCTGCTCAGCCCGCCGGTGTTCGCCAGCGATTCCAAGCCCACCGGCAGTTCGCTGGAAAGCTTCAGCCACCAGCTGGAACACGACGCACAAATGGAAAGTGATACCCGCGTACCGGCGGTGGACAGCCTGGTTGGCCAAAAAGGCTAGCCACTGCAGGCCACATGCAGGAAAGGTTTCGCGTAGCATGTGCGAAACCTTTCCTGATTCTGTAGCTTTTTTATGTTGATACCCTACGACCAGCTCGAAGCCGACACCCTCACCCGCCTGATCGAAGACTTCGTCACCCGCGACGGTACCGACAATGGCGACGACACCCCGCTGGAAACCCGTGTACTGCGCGTGCGCCAGGCGCTGGCCAAGGGGCAGGCGGTGATCCTGTTCGACCTGGACAGCCAGCAGTGCCAACTGCTCGCCAGGCATGAAGTGCCCCGCGAGCTGCTCGACGATCAGTGATCAGGCGCCCAGGCCGCCCTTGCCCAGTTGCTCGGCGATACGCCGATAGATTTCTGCACGGTGCACCTCCACATCGCGTGGTGCGCAGATGCCGAAACGCACCGTGTTGCCGTCTACCGACAGTACCTTGATCTTGATGTCGTCATCGATGGTGATGACCTCGCCGACTTCGCGCCCTATGACCAGCATTCTCCAATCCTCCACATCAGGGGAGAGTGAAGACTGAACCGGGTGCTGAAACGGTTCAACGCTCTGACAGGCAAATAGACAATTCCCACAACTTTGCGGGAATTTGCCTACAAGATCCTACTCGCTCAGCTGTTTTGCAGACGTGGTCCGATCACGATGATGGTGGCGCCGATCACGCACAGCAACGCACCGAGCCAGTCGCTGCCCATCGGCCGGGCACGCTCCACCACCGCCAGCCACAGCAGCGAAGTGACGATATAGATGCCGCCATAGGCGGCGTAGGCGCGCCCGGCGTAGGCCGCCTCGACGCGGGTCAGCAGCAGGCCGAACAGGGTCAGGCTGAGCAGCGCGGGGGCGATCCACCAGCCGCTCTTGCCCAGCCGCAGCCACATGTAGAAGGCATAACAGCCGGCGATCTCGAACACCGCCGCCAGAAAGAACCACACATAATTCATCACGTCCGCTGCTACCCGCGCAAAAGCGCCTAGCATACCGTAGCGAACAGCCTACGCCTGCGTCTGACGCCCCTTGGCACGCATTCGCACGGCCATCTCGGCCATTTCGTCATACAGCGCCTGCGGGTCGCGCTGCTTGAGCTGCCAGGCCAGGCGCCCCTGCTCGTGGGGCAGAATCATGAAGTCACCGCGCGCCACCCCCTCGTAGATATAGCCGGCAATGTCGCTGGCGCTGATCGGCGAGCTTTCCAGCAGTTTGCCCACCTGGGCCTTCATTGCCGGGGTGGGGCCGCGGAACGAATCCAGCAGGTTGGTCTGGAAGAACGACGGGCACACCACGTGCACCGCCACCTGCTGCTGGCGCAGCTCCACCAGCAGGCTTTCGGACAGCGCCACCACCCCGGCCTTGGCCACGTTGTAGTTGCTCATGGCCGGCCCCTGCATCAGCGCCGCCATGGACGCGATGTTGATGATGCGGCCCTTGCTGCGTTCGAGCAGCGGCAGGAACGCCTTGCAGCCCTTGACCACGCCCATCAGGTTGATCGCGATCTGCCAGTCCCAGTCTTCCAGCGACAGCTCGGCAAAAAAACCGCCCGACGCCACCCCGGCGTTGTTGACGATCACATCGATGCCGCCGAGCTTTTCTTCGCAGGCCTGGGCCAGGGCGGTGAGCTGGCTGTAGTCGCGCACGTCGCAACGCTGGACGAAGCCCTCGCCGCCCGCCTCGCGCACCAGCGTGAGGGTCTGCTGCAGGCCGGCCTCGCCGATGTCGCTCAGGGCCAGTTGCCAACCCTCGCGGGCCCAGCGCAGGGCAATCTCGCGGCCAAGGCCGGACCCGGCGCCAGTGATCATCATGCGGTTTTGCATAGCCGGATGCCTTGTTCCTGAAGTTGAAGGCCAGTGTAGCGAAGGGTGCAGCGACGCCCACGCTGTATCAGGATGCTGAATGGCGCGGGCAAACACATATCGAACTAAACTTTTAGTTGCCTGTGGGAGTCCGATTTAACAGGCGGACATGAACGTCATGACCGAAGAGATGGATCGCAACTGCATACGCTGATTACCGTACTCAACAAAAGGACTCTGCCATGGGCACCATACTTATCATCATCCTGATTTTGCTGTTGATCGGTGGCTTACCCGTTTTCCCGCACTCCAGAAGTTGGGGCTACGGCCCGTCCGGCATCATTGGTACCGTGCTGATCATCCTGTTGATCCTGTTGTTGCTCGGCAAGATATAGAAACCCGGGGGTGCAATGGCCCCCACATAAAAAAACGGCCCGAAGGCCGTTTTTTTATTGCTCAGGACTCAGTGCGAAACAGCACCGCTTGCCCCCAGGCCGGTTTGCGACCGGACAAACTGCGGGAAGAACAGCGCACGCTCGTCATCCGCTGCCTTGGACTTGTCGGTAACCGAGAAGAACCAGATACCGGCAAAGGCAATCAGCATCGAGAACAGCGCCGGGTACTCATACGGGTAGATGGCTTTCTCGTGACCCAGGATCTGCACCCAGATGGTCGGACCGAGCACCATCAGGCCCACCGCACTTACCAGCCCCATCCAGCCGCCGATCATGGCGCCACGGGTGGTCAGCTTCTTCCAGTACATCGAAAGCAGCAGTACCGGGAAGTTGCAGCTGGCCGCGATCGAGAACGCCAGGCCGACCATGAACGCGATGTTCTGGCTTTCGAACAGGATACCCAGGCCGATGGCCAGCACACCCAGTGCGACGGTGGTGATCTTCGACACGCGGATCTCGTCCTTGTCGTTGACCTTGCCCTTGCGCCATACGCTGGCATACAGGTCATGGGACACCGCCGAGGCACCGGCCAGGGTCAGGCCGGCAACCACTGCCAGGATGGTGGCGAAGGCCACTGCCGAGATGAAGCCCAGGAAGATGCTGCCGCCCACGGCGTCGGCCAGGTGCACCGCAGCCATGTTGTTGCCGCCCAGCAAGGCGCCTGCTGCGTCCTTGAAGTCCGGGTTGGTGCTGACCAGCAGGATCGCGCCGAAGCCGATGATGAAGGTCAGGATGTAGAAGTAGCCGATGAAGCCGGTTGCATACAGCACGCTCTTGCGCGCTTCCTTGGCGTCGCTCACGGTGAAGAAGCGCATCAGGATGTGCGGCAGGCCAGCGGTACCGAACATCAGCGCCAGGCCCAGCGAGAACGCGGAGATCGGGTCTTTGACCAGGCCGCCCGGGCTCATGATCGCCTCACCCTTGGGGTGAACCTTGATCGCCTCGGAGAACAGCGCATTGAAGTCGAAGTTGACGTGCTTCATCACCATCAGCGCCATGAAGCTGGCACCGGACAGCAGCAGCACCGCCTTGATGATCTGTACCCAGGTGGTTGCGAGCATGCCGCCGAACAGCACGTACATGCACATCAGGATACCCACCAGGATGACCGCCACGTGGTAGTCCAGGCCGAACAGCAGCTGGATCAGCTTGCCGGCGCCGACCATCTGCGCGATCAGGTAGAACGCCACCACCACCAGCGAGCCGGAGGCTGACAGGGTGCGGATCTGCTTTTGCCCGAGGCGATACGAGGCCACGTCGGCAAAGGTGTACTTGCCCAGGTTGCGCAGGCGTTCGGCGATCAGGAACAGAATGATCGGCCAGCCCACCAGGAAGCCGATCGAGTAGATCAGGCCGTCGTAACCGGAGGTGTATACCAGTGCGGAAATACCCAGGAAGGAGGCTGCCGACATGTAGTCGCCGGCAATCGCCAGGCCGTTCTGGAAGCCCGTGATTCGCCCGCCTGCGGCGTAGTAGTCAGAGGCCGACTTGTTACGCTTTGAAGCCCAGTAGGTGATGCACAGGGTGGCACCGACGAAGGCGACGAACATCAGGATCGCCGAGACGTTCAGGGGTTGTTTGTGCACCTCGCCGGTCAGGGCGTCGGCGGCCCAGACGGCAGGCGCGAAAGCGCCAAAGGCCAGTGTTGCCAGTAGACGCCGGATCATTGCTGAGCCTCCTTCAGGATCGCGTTGTTCAGCTCGTCGAACTCACCATTGGCACGACGTACGTAGATGCCGGTCAGCACGAAAGCCGAAACGATCAGACCCACACCCAGCGGGATACCCCAGGTAATCGAGGAGCCGGGGCTGAGCTTGGCACCCAGAATCTGCGGGCCGTAGGCAATCAACAGGATAAAGGCGGCGTAGAGGCCGAGCATGATCGCCGAGAGAATCCAGGCGAAGCGTTCACGTTTTGAAACCAGCTCCTTGAACCGCGGGCTGTTTTGTATCGAGAGATAAATGCTGTCGTTCATTGTTTTTGTCCTCGCAGCACAGATTGGGTAGTACCACGCCACTTTATGCTGCCTTGGGACGCACTCCAGACGACCTTAGTCTTAGATGTAAAACTCTTTTACCGGCTACGTAACAGCCGCCCATGCAAAGGGCCGCGCGGTGGCAAAACACCGCGCGGCCCTGGAAGGTGCCAGATAGAGGCCTCAGGCCATTATTTTGCGGTCCACTCGGCGACCCGCTCGGGGTGCTTGGCGACCCACTCCTTCGCCGCAGCGTCCGGCTTTGCGCCTTCCTGAATGGCCAGCATGACTTCGCCGATCTCGTCCTTGGATTGCCACGAGAACTTCTTCAGGAACGCTGCGACTTCCGGCGCCTTCGTATCGAGTTCCTTGCTGCCGATGCTGTTGACCGTCTCGGCGGCGCCGTACACGCCTTTGGGGTCTTCGAGAAAGCGCAGCTTCCACTTGGCGAACATCCAGTGCGGCACCCAGCCGGTGACCACGATGGGCTGCTGCTTGGCGTAGGCGCGCCCCAGTTCAGAGGTCATGGCAGCGCCGGAGCTGGCCTGCAGCTTGTAGCCGGCAAGGTCGTAGTCCTTGATCGCCTGGTCGGTCTTGAGCATCACCCCGGACCCGGCGTCGATGCCGACGATCTTCTTCTTGAAGCCGGCATCGCTTCCGAGGTCGGCGATCGACTGCGCCTTGACGTATTCGGGCACGATCAGGCCAATCCTGGCGTCCTTGAAGTTGGGGCCGTAGTCGACCACGTTGTCCTTGTTCTTGGCCCAGTATTCGCCATGGGTCACCGGCAGCCAGGCCGACAGCATCGCATCGAGCTTTCCGGTGGCCACCCCCTGCCACATGATGCCGGTGGCCACCGGCATCAGCTTGACGTCATAACCGAGCTTCTGCTTGATCACCTCGGCCGCCACATGGGTGGTCGCCACGCTGTCGGACCACCCATCGACGTAGCCGATGCTTACTTCCTTGGCCATGGCCAGGCTGGTGCCCATGGCCAGTATCAGGGCAGTGCCCGCCCCCAGGAGTCGTCGCATTTTCATCAAAGCATCCCCTCGTCACGTCACGGAACCTGCATCATCAACCGCCACTGGCGGCCAACCTGCTCTGTCAGCGACGTCGAAACATCGAGAAACGACATCACAACGCCAGCCAGGCCCGCTACCGGCCGGCATTTGCAGGTAGTATTGGCGGCTTTGTTTCCTGACCGGTCCGCGCCATGCCCTCGACTGCCCGCTTCCCGCTGCTGCCCTACCTGTTTGCCTGCCTGCTTGGCCTGTTCGCGTTGGGCGGGCTCTGGTACGGGCTCGGCAAGCCGGTATCGCTGCCGGACGCCGCCAGCCCCACGCACAAGTTGCAATGCGTCTCCTACACGCCCTTCGACAAGGACCAGTCGCCGTTCGACCAGCCCTTCAGCCTGCGCCCGGAGCGCGTGGAGGCTGACCTCGCCCTGCTTGCACAGCGCTTCGAATGCATCCGCACCTACTCGATGACGGGCCTGGAAGCGATCCCGCAGCTGGCGCGCAAGTACGGCCTGAAGGTGATGTTCGGGGCCTGGGTGAGTGCCGACCCGCTGGTCACGGCCAAGGAGATCAAGGCCCTGATCGCCACCGCCAATGCCAACCCGGACATCACCCGCGCCGTGATCGTGGGCAACGAGGTGCTGTTGCGCAAGGAAGTGACGGGCGATCACCTGGCCGATCTGATCCACCAGGTGAAAAGCCAGGTGCAGGTACCGGTGACCTACGCCGACGTGTGGGAGTTCTGGCTGCAGCACCCACAGATCGCGCCGCAGGTGGACTTCGTGACCATTCACCTGCTGCCCTACTGGGAAGATGATCCCAAGGGCATCGACGAAGCGCTGGCCCACGTTGGCGAGATCCGCCAGGTGTTCGGCAACCGCTTCGCGCCCAAGGACGTGATGATCGGCGAAACCGGCTGGCCCAGCGAAGGGCGCCAGCGCGAGACCGCCCTGCCCAGCCGGGTCAACGAAGCGCGCTTCATTCGCGGGTTCGTCGCCATGGCCGAGCAGAATGGCTGGCATTACAACCTGATCGAAGCCTTCGACCAGCCGTGGAAGCGCGCCAGCGAAGGCGCGGTGGGCGGTTACTGGGGGCTGTACGATGCCGACCGGCAGGACAAGGGCATACTCGAAGGCCCGGTGAGCAACCTGCCGTTCTGGCCGCAGTGGCTGGGCATCGGCGTGCTGCTGTTCGCCGCCACCCTGGCCCTGGCCGGGCCGGTGCGCGGCGTGCGTGGCGCCCTGGCGCTGCCCTTGCTGGCCGCACTGGGGGCCGCCAGCCTGGGGTTGTGGGGCGAGCTGGTACGGGTCAACAGCCGCTTCGTTGGCGAGTGGTTGTGGGCCGTGCTGCTGGCGGGGCTCAACCTGGTGGTACTGGCCCATGGCGCGCTGGCGCTGGCACAGCGCAGTGGCTGGCGTGAGCGCCTGTTCGCCTGGCTGCAGGCGCGTGCCGGCTGGTGGGTGATGGCGGCCGGCTTCGCGGCGGCGGTGAGCATGCTGGCGCTGGTGTTCGACCCGCGCTACCGCAGCTTCCCGAGCCCGGCGCTGGTGCTGCCGGCGGTGGTGTACCTGCTGCGACCGGTGCGGGTAACGCGCGCCGAGGTGGCCTTGCTGACCTTCATCGTCGGCGCCGGGATTGCGCCGCAGCTGTTCATCGAGGGCTTGAGCAGCCAGCAGGCGCTGGTGTGGGCCCTGGTGAGCGCGCTGATGACCGCGGCGCTGTGGCGCTGCCTGCGGATCAGGCAGGGCTGAGCGTCGGCTCTTCGCCGGCAAGGCCGGCTCCTGCAGGGACCGCGTTGAACCCGATAGGCGCCGGCCTTGCCGGCGAACGATACAGCGTGAGCCTCAGGCCGTGCGCCGCACCAGCCGCAACCCCGCCAGCACCAGCGCGAACGCCGCCAGGCTCACGGTGTACAGCGCCAGTGCCGGCAGCCCGAACACCAGTGACAGCACCGCCAGCCACCAGCCGGCCCGACGCGGCACCAGCGTCGCCACCACGGCCAACCCCAGGGCGACCCAGCCCAGCACCCGCAAGTGGATCATCAGGCCCAGCGTGGCGCGCAACTGGCACTCCCAGCTCACCTGGGGCGAGCTGCACACACCGACCCACCTGACATCCTCCATGAAGCCGTAACGCACCCCATAGCAGGCCGCAGCCCACAGCGACAGGCACACAAGCAAGGCAATCAGCGGCAAACGGCGGGACATGACAACTCCGGAAACAGGAAAACGGCGCCCAGCATAATCCCCCACCGGGCCTGTGCAAGGCAAAAGCGGCGGCCTGAGCTACTTTTATCAGCAAAGAAACAAAACCCGCTGTTGCCCTGGCACTGGCCAGCACGGCAACATCGGGGACGGTAAATGCCGGGGCACAAGGCAACTTTGCCGATAGCACGAGTGTCCTAGCCTGCAGTACACACTTTGCCTTGCCTTTCCTGGGGATCCGTCATGCTTCGATCACTGCGCCTTGCTGCCCTGCTGGGTGGCCTCTTGATGAGTGCGGCCGCGTCTGCGGTGGATGTCGATGCGGCCACCTATGGCTACCCGCTGACCAATCCCTTCGAGGCGACGATCGCCTCCACACCGCCCGACCTGCGCCCCGAACTGCCGACCGACGATGACATCGATCAGTCCGACTACAGCCTCAACCTGCGCCCCGAACGCGAGTTCACCCTTCCGGACAACTTCTGGGCGGTCAAGAAGCTGCGCTATCGCCTGGCCCGACAGGACCACGAGGCGCCGCTGATCTTCCTGATCGCCGGTACCGGCGCGCCCTACACCAGCAGCCTCAACGAGTACCTCAAGCGCCTCTACTACAAGGCCGGCTACCACGTGGTGCAGCTGTCCTCGCCTACCAGCTTCGACTTCATCAGCGCCGCCTCGCGCTTCGCCACCCCGGGCGTGAGCGCCGAAGACGCCGAAGACCTGTACCGGGTGATGCAGGGCGTGCGCGCCCAGCACCCGCGCCTGCCTGTCAGCGAGTACTACCTCACCGGCTACAGCCTCGGTGCCCTCGACGCAGCCTTCGTCAGCCACCTGGACGAAACCCGGCGCAGCTTCAACTTCAAGCGCGTGCTGCTGCTCAACCCGCCGGTCAACCTCTACACCTCGATCAGCAACCTCGACAAGCTGGTGCAGACCGAGGTCAAGGGCGTGAACAACAGCACCACCTTCTATGAACTGGTGCTGACCAAGCTCACGCGCTACTTCCAGCAAAAAGGCTACATCGACCTCAACGACGCACTGCTCTACGACTTCCAGCAGTCGCGCCAGCACCTGAGCAACGAGCAGATGGCGATGCTGATCGGCACCTCGTTCCGCTTCTCGTCCGCCGATATCGCCTTTACCTCCGACCTGATCAACCGCCGCGGCCTGATCACCCCGCCCAAGTACCCGATCACCGAAGGCAGCAGCCTCACGCCGTTCTTCAAGCGTGCGCTGCAATGCGACTTCGACTGCTACCTGACCGAGCAGGTCATCCCCATGTGGCGCGCCCGCACCGATGGCGGCAGCCTGCTGCAGCTGATCGACCAGGTGAGCCTGTATGCCCTCAAGGACTACCTGCAAAACAGCCCGAAAATCGCCGTGATGCACAACGCCGACGATGTGATCCTGGGCCCCGGCGACATCGGCTTTCTGCGCAGCACCTTTGGCGACCGCCTGACCCTGTACCCGCATGGCGGGCACTGCGGCAATATCAATTACCGCGTCAACAGCGACGCGATGCTGGAGTTTTTCCGTGGTTAAAAAACTTCTGATCGTGACGGCGTTGCTCGCCGCAGGCCTGGTACAGGCCGATGAGATCCCGGCGCGAGCCAGCGTGATCGAAGCCGACGGCTTCACCGATCCGCTCAAGGAACTCAAGTTCAACCCCGGCCTGGACCAGCGCGAGTTCGAGCGTTCGACCCTGACCGCGCTGAACGTTTACGACCCGTTCGAGTCGGTGAACCGCCGGCTGTACCACTTCAACTACCGCTTCGACCAGTGGGTGTTCCTGCCGGTGGTCAATGGCTACCGCTACATCACCCCAAGCTTCGTGCGCACCGGGGTCAGCAACTTCTTCAGCAACCTGGGCGATGTGCCCAACCTGCTCAACAGCCTGCTGCAGTTCAAGGGCAAGCGCTCGATGGAGATCACCGCGCGCCTGCTGTTCAACACCACCCTGGGCGTCGCCGGCCTGTGGGACCCGGCGACCAAGATGGGGCTGCCGCACCAGAGCGAAGACTTCGGCCAGACCCTGGGCTTCTATGGCGTGCCGGACGGCCCGTACCTGATGCTGCCGATCCTGGGCCCGTCGAACCTGCGCGACACCGGCGGGCTGGTGGTGGACTACAGCGCCGAGAACTGGATCAACTTCCTCAACATGGCCGAGGTCAGCAGCGACAACCCGGAGGTCTGGGTACTGCGCGCCATCGACAAGCGCTATACCACCAGCTTTCGCTACGGCCAGCTGAACTCGCCGTTCGAGTATGAAAAGGTGCGCTACGTGTACACCGAGGCACGCCGCCTGCAGATCGCCGAGTAGCGCTCAGGGCCGGGGCAGCGGCAGGCCGAGAAAGCGGCACAGCTCGCCCTGCTTGGTCAGCGCGTCGCGCCGGCCCAGTTCGATCAGCTCGCTGCAATACCCGGCTTCGAACAACAGGTAGCTGAGCACCCCGGCGCCGCTGGTCTTGGTCGCCCCCGGGCCGCGCAGGAACATGCGCAGCGCGGCGGGCAGTTCACGCCGATGGCGGGCGGCGATCTCGTCCAGCGGCTGGCTGGGCGCAACCACCAGCACCTCCACCGGGGCCAGGCCCAGGCGCCGGGGCTGCACGTCGCTGGGCAGCAGGTGGCTCAGGTGGTTGAGCCGCTGCAACAGCTCCAGGTCGTCTTCCAGGCTGTCGATGAACGTGCTGTTGAGCAGATGCCCGCCGATCTGCGCCAGGCTCGGCTGCTTGCCGCTGAACACCCGCTCGCGTGGATCACCCGGCGTCGGCCCCTGGGGGTTGCCGCTGACCCCCACCACCAGCACGCGGTTGGCGCCCAGGTGCAGCGCCGGGCTGATCGGCGCCGACTGGCGCACCGCACCGTCACCATAGAATTCGTGGCCCAGCCTGATCGGCGCAAACAGCAACGGGATGGCCGAACTGGCCAGCAGGTGCTCGACGCTCAGGCGGGTCGGCATGCCGATGCGTCGATGGCGCAGCCACGGGTCGATGGCGCCCTTGCCCTGGTAGAAGGTCACCGCCTGGCCCGACTCGTAGCCGAACGCGGTCACCGCCACCGCGCGCAGGTGCTGCTGGTCGATGGCATGGCCGATGCCGTCCAGGTCCAGGTGCTGGTTGAGCAGTTTGCGCAGCGGCGAGCTGTCGAGCAGCGCCACCGGTACCTGGGCCCCCAGGCCCAGCAGGCTGTGGCCGACGAAACGGCTGGCCTGGCGGATCACCCCGGGCCAGTCGCTGCGCAGTACCTGGTGGCTGCGAAAGCCCTGCCAGAAGCCGGTGAGGCGGCGGATGGCGTCGGCAAAATGCATCGCACCGCTGGCCAGGGTCACCGCATTGATGGCCCCGGCCGAGGTGCCGACGATCACCGGGAACGGGTTGCCGGCGCCGGCGGGCAGCAGGTCGGCGATGCCGGCGAGCACGCCGACCTGGTAGGCGGCACGAGCGCCACCGCCCGAGAGGATCAGGCCGGTGACCGGTTGGGGTGCTGGCATGGGGTACTCCCTGAATTCTGTGTCGCCGCCTTCGCCGGCAAGGCCGGCTCCTACCGGTACCGCACACCTATGTAGGAGCCGGCATTGCCGGCGAAAGCCACACCGCGATTCGTCCTAGTACAGCTTGGGCGCCCCCGGCGGGCGCGACTTGAAGCGTCGGTGTGCCCACAGGTACTGCTCGGGGCATTCACGCAGCACCGACTCGATCCACTGGTTGATGCGCAGGCAGTCGGCCTCTTCGCTCTCCCCCGGAAAATCCTGCAGCGGCGCATGGATCACCAGCCGGTAGCCACTGCCGTCCGCCAGGCGCTGCTGGGTGAACGGGATCACCCGCGCCCGCCCCAGGCGGGCGAACTTGGTGGTGGCGGTCACGGTAGCCGCCTCGATCCCGAACAGCGGCACGAACACGCTCTGCTTGGCGCCGTAGTCCTGGTCGGGCGCATACCAGATGGCGCGCCCCGAGCGCAGCAGCTTGAGCATGCCGCGCACGTCCTCGCGCTCCACGGCCAGCGAGTCGAGGTTGTGCCGCTCGCGCCCGCGGCGCTGCACGAAGTCGAACAACGGGTTCTTGTGCTCGCGGTACATGCCGTCGATGGTGTGTTCCTGGCCCAGCAGCGCCGCACCGATCTCCAGCGTGGTGAAGTGCAGGGCCATCAGGATGGCCCCCTGCCCGTCACGCTGCGCCGCCTGCAGGTGCTCCAGCCCCTCGATGTGCGCCAGGCGCGCCAACCGGGCCTTTGGCCACCACCAGCTCATGGCCATTTCGAAGAAGGCGATGCCGGTGGAGGCGAAGTTTTCCTTGAGCAGACGGGTTCGTTCGACAGACGGTAATTCGGGGAAACACAGTTCCAGGTTGCGCGCAGCAATGCGTCGACGGTCACCGGCAACACGGTACATCAGCGCGCCCAGCAGGCGGCCCAGCACCAGCAAAGCCCGGTAGGGCAGCTGCACGATCAGCCACAGCAGGGCCAGGCCCAGCCACAGCGGCCAGAAGCGTGGATGAAGAAAATAAAGGCGAAAACGCGGGCGATCCATTAAACATTCCGCAAAGACGATGGCCGGGCATTCTACAACGGTTCGCTGCGGGTTGCGGCTAACCGGCGTTCTCGTTATAAGTCTGAGCACTTTTTCGTAACAAGCTGCCTTATGCCAACCATGAGCCAAACCCAGACGCCAGACCAAGCCCCCGTGTTCCAGCTCAAGGGCAGCATGCTCGCCATCACGGTGCTCGAGCTTGCGCAGAACGACCTCGAAGGCCTCGATCGGCAACTGGCGGCCAAAGTCGCCCAGGCCCCCAACTTCTTCAGCAACACCCCGCTGGTGCTGGCGCTGGACAAGCTGCCGGCCGGCGAAGGCGCGGTCGACCTGCCCGGGCTGATGCGCGTATGCCGCCACCATGGCCTGCGCACCCTGGCCATTCGCGCCAGCCGTATCGAGGACATCGCCGCCGCCATTGCCATCGACCTGCCGGTGCTGCCGCCGTCCGGTGCCCGCGAACGTGCGCTGGAGCCTGCGGTGGAGGTGCCACCGGCGCCCAAGCCAGAGCCGGCCCCGGCCCCGCCGCCGGAGCCTGCGGTAAAACCGACAAAAATCATCACCTCGCCGGTGCGTGGCGGCCAACAGATCTATGCTCAGGGCGGCGACCTGGTGGTACTGGCTTCGGTCAGCCCCGGTGCGGAACTTCTGGCCGATGGCAACATCCATGTTTACGGCGCGATGCGCGGTCGCGCCCTCGCCGGTATCAAGGGCAACACCAGGGCACGTATTTTCTGCCAGCAGCTGACCGCCGAAATGGTCTCGATCGCCGGGCAGTACAAGGTGGCCGAAGACCTGCGTCGCGACCCGTTGTGGGGGGCCAACGTGCAGGTCAGCCTGTCCGGTGACGTGTTGAACATCACCCGTCTTTAACGGATACTTGCCGCCATTTTCAGCGCAACTTTTCCATATGTTGCCGGTTTGGATATTTCTGGGACCTCAACGTCCTTTTTCTTTAGGGGTGATACACCTTGGCCAAGATTCTAGTGGTTACATCCGGCAAGGGTGGTGTGGGTAAGACCACCACCAGCGCCGCTATCGGTACCGGCCTCGCATTGCGCGGCCACAAGACGGTCATCGTTGACTTCGACGTCGGCCTGCGTAACCTCGATCTGATCATGGGCTGCGAACGCCGCGTGGTGTACGACTTCGTCAACGTGGTCAATGGCGAAGCCAACCTGCAGCAGGCCCTGATCAAGGACAAGCGCCTCGAGAACCTGTACGTGCTGGCCGCCAGCCAGACCCGTGACAAGGATGCGCTCACGCTCGAAGGCGTGGAGCGGGTCCTGATGGAGCTCAAGGAGCAATTCGAATACGTGGTCTGCGACTCGCCGGCCGGTATCGAGAAAGGCGCCCACCTGGCCATGTACTTCGCCGACGAAGCCATCGTGGTGACCAACCCGGAAGTCTCCTCGGTACGTGACTCGGACCGCATGCTGGGCCTGCTGGCCAGCAAGTCGCGCCGTTCCGAACGCAACGAAGACCCTATCAAGGAACACCTGCTGATCACCCGCTACCATCCAGAGCGCGTGAGCAAGGGCGAAATGCTCGGTGTCGAGGACGTCAAGGAAATCCTCGCCGTCGCGCTGCTGGGCGTGATCCCCGAATCCCAGGCGGTGCTCAAGGCATCCAACCAGGGCGTGCCGGTGATCCTCGACGACCAGAGCGATGCCGGCCAGGCCTACAGCGACACCGTCGACCGCCTGCTGGGCAAAACCGTGGAACACCGGTTCCTCGATGTACAGAAGAAGGGATTCTTCGAGCGCCTGTTTGGAGGCAACTGACCAATGAACCTTTTTGACTTCTTTCGTGCCAACAAAAAAGTAAGCACCGCGTCGGTCGCGAAAGAGCGTCTACAGATCATCGTGGCGCACGAGCGCGGCCAGCGCAGTACTCCGGACTACCTGCCAGCCTTGCAGAAGGAACTGGTCGAGGTGATCCGCAAGTACGTCAACATCGGCTCGGATGATGTGCACGTCGCTCTGGAGAACCAGGGCAGCTGCTCCATCCTGGAACTCAATATCACCCTGCCCGATCGTTGATCGGCGCACAGGGGTAACCTGCCACGGCGGCGGCCGGGCCCGGGCTCATACAGCCCGGGCCCGGCCGCCGCCGTTGGCGTTTGCAGAGAACACGCAATGCCGCTGTCCAACGTTCACATCCTTCACCAGGATGCCGCCATCCTGGTGGTCAACAAGCCGACCCTGCTGCTGTCCGTGCCGGGGCGCGCCGACGACAACAAGGATTGCCTGATCACCCGCCTGCAGGAAAACGGCTACCCCGACGCCCTGATCGTGCACCGTCTGGATTGGGAAACCTCGGGGATCATCCTGCTGGCGCGCGACGCCGACAGCCACCGCGAGCTGTCGCGCCAGTTCCATGACCGTGAAACCGAGAAGGCCTACACCGCACTGTGCTGGGGCCAGCCTGCGCTGGACAGCGGCAGCATCGACCTGCCGTTGCGCTACGACCCGCCCACCAAGCCACGGCACGTGGTGGACCACGAGCAGGGCAAGCATGCGCTGACCTTCTGGCGCATCGTCGAGCGCTGTGGCGATCATTGCCGGGTGGAGCTCACGCCGATTACCGGGCGTTCACACCAGTTGCGCGTGCACATGCTGTCGATCGGGCATCCGCTGCTGGGGGATCGACTGTACGCCTACCCCGAGGCCCTGGCGGCGCATGAGCGGTTGTGCCTGCATGCCAGCATGCTGAGCTTCACCCACCCGGTGAGCGGCGAACGACTGCGCTTCGAGTGCCCGGCGCCGTTCTGATACACCGCGGCGCGGCCATCGCGGGTCAGCCCGCTCCCACAACGATCACCCTGAACGCTGTGGGAGCGGGCTTGCCCCGCGATAGGGCCCACGCAAATCCGTGATCAATACGTTAAACTCGCGCCACTGCTGTCTGGAGTGACCTATGCGCGATGCACTGAACCAAGGCCTGATCGACTTTCTCAAGGCCTCCCCCACGCCGTTCCACGCCACCGCCAGCCTGTCGCAGCGCCTCGAGGCCGCCGGCTACCAGCGCCTGGACGAACGTGACAGCTGGGCCACCACGCCCGGCGGACGCTACTACCTGACCCGCAACGACTCCTCGATCATCGCCATCAAGCTCGGCCGCCATTCGCCGCTGCTCGACGGCATTCGCCTGGTCGGCGCCCACACCGACAGCCCCTGCCTGCGCGTCAAGCCACAGCCCGAACTGCAACGCCAGGGCTTCTGGCAGCTGGGCGTGGAAGTCTACGGAGGCGCCCTGCTGGCCCCCTGGTTCGACCGCGACCTGTCGCTGGCCGGGCGCGTGACCTTCCGCCGCGACGGCAAGGTCGAAAGCCAGCTGATCGACTTCAAGCAGCCCATCGCGGTGATCCCCAACCTGGCGATCCACCTCAACCGCAGCGCCAACGAAGGCTGGGCGATCAACCCGCAGACCGAGCTGCCACCGATCCTGGCCCAGGTGGCCGGTGACGAGCGCGTCGACTTTCGCGCCCTGCTCACCGAGCAACTGGCCCGCGAACATGGCCTGAACGCCGACGTGGTGCTGGACTACGAGCTGAACTTCTACGACACCCAGGACGCCGCCGTGGTCGGCCTGCATGGCGACTTCATCGCCGGCGCGCGGCTGGACAACCTGCTGTCGTGCTACGCCGGCCTGCAGGCCCTGCTGGCCGCCGACAGCGACGAGACCTGTGTACTGGTGTGCAACGACCACGAAGAGGTCGGCTCCAGCTCCGCCTGCGGCGCCGACGGCCCGATGCTGGAACAGACCCTGCGCCGCCTGCTGCCCGACGGTGACGATTTCGTCCGGGCCATCCAGCGCTCGCTGCTGGTGTCGGCCGACAATGCCCACGGCGTGCACCCCAACTACGCCGACCGGCACGACGGCAACCACGGGCCCAAGCTCAACGCCGGCCCGGTGATCAAGGTCAACAACAACCAGCGCTACGCCACCAACAGCGAAACCGCCGGTTTCTTCCGCCACCTGTGCATGGCCGAGGAAGTGCCGGTGCAGAGCTTCGTGGTGCGCAGCGACATGGGCTGCGGCTCGACCATCGGCCCGATCACCGCCAGCCACCTGGGTGTGCGCACGGTGGACATCGGCCTGCCGACGTTTGCCATGCACTCGATCCGCGAGCTGTGCGGCAGCCAGGACCTGGCGCACCTGGTCAAGGTGCTGACCGCGTTCTACCTGAGCCGCGATCTGCCCTGACCTGACAGGCCTGCGCCCACAGCACTGCGGTGATCGCCAAACAGGCGCCGTACCTGTGGGCGCTGGCTTGCCAGCGAAGAGGCCACGACTGACCCCCATCAACCCGCGCGCAAACATTTGGCGCTATGCTTGCCCATCATTACACCTCCTACAGCATAAGGACCTTGCGCATGTCCGAGTTTCAAACGATGTTCCTCCCGGTGATCGCCGGGTTGATCCTGCTCACCGTCGGCTTCAGCATGCGCGAGCGCAACAGCGGGGTGCTGATGATGTGGATCGGCATGCTGGGCATCCTGGGCATCATGGTGTGGAAGATCCTCGAGAAACTCACCTGACAAATGCTCTACACTCGGGCGATTGAGTGTTCGAGGTTGATCGTCCGGTGCCTGCCTTCCTGCGTTTCCTGTCCCTGCTGCTGATTCTGTTCCTGCCCCTGGGCCACGCACACGCGGCCGGCCTTCCGGGCCTGCTTGGCGGTTCGAGCAAACCCCAGCCCGAGGCGACTGAACCCCTCGCGCAATCGCTCGACGATGTCATCAAGAACCTCGAGAACGACCAGCAACGCAGCAAGCTGCTGGCCGACCTGAAGAAGCTGCGCGACGCCACCAGGCAAGCCCAGCCCAGTGCCGAGCAAGGTGTGCTGGGCCTGATCGGCACCACCTTCAACGAACTGGAAAAGCAGTTCAGCGGCGAGGCCAGCCCGTTCAACCGCTGGAGCCGCGAACTGGAACTGGCCCAGATCGAGCTCAGTGCGCGGGTGGTGCCGGTGCATGAATGGCCGACGATCCTGTTCGGTTTCGCCGCCATCATCGCGCTCTGGAGCCTGCTGGCCTACGCGCTGAACTGGGTCAGCCACCAGGTGCGCCTGCGCTTCGGCCTCACCGAAGAGCTGCCGCAACACCCGCGCACCTGGGACCTGGTGCGCTTCGCCCTGCGCAAGCTCGGGCCTTGGCTGGTGGCGCTGATCATCACCGTGTACCTGAGCTTTGCCCTGCCCTCGTCGCTGGGCAAGTCGATGGCCATGGTACTGGCCTACGCCCTGGTGGTCGGCACCTGCTTCTCGGCCATCTGCGTGATCGCCTTCTCGCTGCTCGATGGCCCGCACCGCCACCGCGCCCTGTACATCCTGCGCCACCGCGCGTTCCGTCCGCTGTGGCTGATCGGCAGCTTTGCCGCCTTCGGCGAGGCGATGAACGACCCACGCATGGCCGCCGCCCTGGGCGACCACCTGGCGCACACCCTGGCGACCCTGGCCAACATTCTGGCGGCGCTGTCCACCGGGCTGTTCATCCTGCGCTTTCGCCGCCCCATCGCGCACCTCATTCGCAACCAGCCGCTGTCTCGGCGCCTGACGCGCCGCGCCCTGAGCGACACCATCGAGATCCTCGGCACCTTCTGGTACCTGCCGGCCCTGGTGCTGGTGGGCATTTCGCTGTTCGCCACGTTCGTGTCCGCCGGCGACACCAGCACGGCCCTGCGCCAGTCGCTGATGTGCACGGTGCTGGTGGTGATGTGCATGGTGGTCAATGGCCTGGTGCGCCGCCATGCGCTCAAGCCGCAGCGGGCCAACCGGCGCCAGGCGGTCTACGCCGAACGCCTCAAGAGCTTTGGCTACACCCTGGTGCACCTGCTCATCTGGCTGGTGTTCATCGAGCTGGGCCTGCGGGTATGGGGCTTCTCGCTGATCGGTTTCACCGAGGGCGAAGGCCACGAGGTGGCGGTGCGCGTGTTCGGCCTGGCCGGTACGCTGATCGCCGCCTGGCTGGTGTGGATCCTCAGCGACACCGCCGTGCACCACGCACTGACCCGCTCGCGCAAGGGCCTGGCCAATGCCCGTGCGCAAACCATGATGCCGCTGATCCGCAACGTGCTGTTCGTGGCCATCTTCATCATCGCGGTGATCGTGGCCCTGGCCAACATGGGCATGAACGTCACGCCGCTGCTGGCCGGTGCCGGTGTGATCGGCCTGGCCATCGGCTTTGGTGCGCAATCGCTGGTAGCCGACCTGATCACCGGCCTGTTCATCATCATCGAGGACTCCCTGGCCATCGATGATTATGTGGATGTAGGCGGCCACCTGGGGACCGTCGAAGGCCTGACCATCCGTACCGTGCGCCTGCGCGACATCGACGGCATCGTGCACACCATCCCGTTCAGCGAGATCAAGAGCATCAAGAACTACTCGCGCGAATTCGGCTACGCGATCTTCCGCATCGCCATCCCCTACAACATGAGCATCGACAAGGCCATCGGCCTGGTTCGCGACGTGGGCCAGAAGATGCGCAGCGATCCGCTGCAACGGCGCAATATCTGGTCGCCGCTGGAGTTCCAGGGGGTGGAGAGCTTCGAGTCCGGCTCGGCGGTGCTGCGCGCGCGCTTCAAGACCGCGCCGATCAAGCAATGGGAGGTGTCGCGGGCATTCAACCTGGCGCTCAAGCGCCAGCTCGACGAAGCCGGGCTGGACCTGGCTACCCCGCGTCTTTCGGTGCAGGTGGTGACCGCCGGCGGTGGCCCCGCGCAGGACACCGCCCCCGCCGACAGCAACGCCTAGCCCGCCTCGGCCACGATGCGAATCGCATCGTGGCGCCAGTACTCCAGGTCGCAGTCGATCAGCCGCCCGTGCTGGTCGCTGTTGACCCGGGTGATATGCAGGCCGGCACTGCCGGCCGACACCTTCAGCGCCATCGCCGCCGCTACCGGCAACGCGGTGGGCAGCGTCTCGAAACGCACCCGGCCATAGGCGATGCCGTAGTGCAGCGCGTACAGCTCGGTCAGCGACTGGCTCAGGTCGAAATCCAGAATCCCGGCAAAGTACTCGGGGTTGAGGTAATGCTCGGCATAGAGCACCGCGCGCCCATCGATACGCCGCAGGCGGCAGATCTGGATCACGCTGGACAGCGCCGGCAATTGCAGGCGCGCACAGATCGCCGCCGGCGCCGGCTGCAGGCGGGCCGACAACAGTTCGGTAGCCGGCTGTCGGCCCTGGTCGCGCACCATGGCGTGGAAGTGGCTGCGCTCGATCAGGTCATAGCTCAGGCGCTGGGGCGCCACGAACCAGCCACGGCGTTCCTCGCGGTAGATCAGCCCGCAGGCCTCCAGTTGCACCAGCGCCTCGCGCAGGGTGATGCGCGTGGTATCGAACACCTCGCTGAGCTTGCGTTCGGCCGGCAACTTGCAGCCGGGCGCCAGCAGGCCATGCTCGATCTGCTCTTGCAGGGCATTGCATATGGCTGTTACTGCACGCGTGGGCAGTCGATGCATCAAGGGTTACCTATCTGGACTAGTCCAGCCTGGTGCGTGTGCCAGAACGGCGCAGCGAAGATGGCCGGGCGGAGTAACCAAAGCCTAGGCAATCCACATGAACGGCACATGACAGCGCGCCGGACGGTCACGCACAGGCCCGGTCGAGCGCGGTCAAGGCGTTGCGGATCAAGCACTTGAAACTGGTCTACGCTCTATTTTCAGGGCCGCTGCACACACCTGGCGCGGCGTCTTCGACATCAAACTGTCATGCAACCGGCCTACCTTGGCTCGGGTATTGCTGACCTAGACCAACCGAATCGAAACCCTCTCAGCGTTTTGCACGGCACCCATCAAGGAGCTTCGGATGAAACAGCTTTTTCTGGCCTCACTGTTAGGCACCAGTATTGCCCTGTGCACCTCGGCCATGGCCGCGGACACCGACCTCAAGGCCCTCGAGGACGCCGCCCGCAAGGAAGGCGTCGTCAACAGCGTCGGCATGCCCGATGCCTGGGCCAACTGGAAGGGCACCTGGGCGGACCTGGCGAGCAAGTACGGCCTCAAGCACATGGACACCGACATGAGCTCGGCCCAGGAAGTGGCCAAGTTCGATGCCGAGAAAGACAACGCCAGCGCCGATATCGGCGACGTCGGCGCCGCCTTCGGCCCCATTGCGCTGGCCAAGGGCGTGACCCAGCCGTACAAGCCCAGCACCTGGGAGCAGATACCGACCTGGGCCAAGGACCAGGACGGACACTGGGCACTGGCCTATACCGGCACCATCGCCTTCATCATCAACAAGCAGCTGGTCAAGGAAGAAGACATTCCCAAGACCTGGCACGACCTGGAAAAGGGCAAGTACAAGGTCGCCATCGGTGACGTCGGCACCGCTGCCCAGGCGGCCAACGGCGTACTGGCTGCAGCCATTGCCTACAAGGGCGACGAGTCCAACATCGAGCCGGGCCTGCAACTGTTCACCAAGCTGGCCCAGCAGAAGCGCCTGTCGCTGGCCAACCCGACCATCCAGACCCTTGAGAAGGGCGAGATCGAGGTCGGCGTGGTGTGGGACTTCAACGGCCTGAGCTACCGCGAGCAGATCGACCCGAAACGCTTCGAGGTACTGATTCCGTCCGACGGCTCGGTGATGTCCGGCTACACCACCATCATCAACAAGTACGCCAAGCACCCGAACGCCGCCAAGCTGACCCGTGAATACATCTTCAGCGATGCCGGGCAGACCAACCTGGCCATCGGCCATGCGCGGCCGATTCGTGCCGAGCACCTGAAGCTGCCGGCGGACGTGCAGGCCAAGCTGCTGCCCAACGAGCAGTACGCGCCGGCGCAGCCGATCAAGGATGCAGCGGCATGGGAAGCCACCTCCAAGGCCCTGCCGCAGAAGTGGCAGGAGCAGGTCATCATCGAGATGGAGTGAAACCATCGCGGGTCAGGCCCGCTCCCACAAGGAGCGGGCCTGACCCGCGATGTGGTCATCGCTGTCACCGGAGCCACCCATGAACCACAACGTCATCCTCGTCATCCTCGACGGCCTCAACCACCAGGTGGCCCACCACGCCATGGGCCACCTGCATGCCTATGTAGAAGCAGACCGCGCCGCCCTGTACCGCCTGGAATGCGAACTGCCGGCACTGTCGCGACCACTCTACGAATGCATCCTCACCGGTGTGCCACCGATTGACAGCGGCATCGTGCACAACAACGTCACGCGCCTGTCCACCCAACGCAGCATTTTCCACTACGCCCGCGACGCCGGGCTGAGCACCGCCGCCGCGGCCTACCACTGGGTCAGCGAGCTGTACAACCGCTCCCCTTTCGAACCGCTGCGTGACCGCCACACCCATGCGCCGAAACTGCCGATCCAGCATGGCCTGTTCTACTACGCCGACCACTACCCCGACTCGCACCTGTTCGCCGACGCCGAGTACCTGCGGCGCAAGCACGCACCGAACTTCCTGCTGGTGCATCCGATGAACATCGACGATGCCGGGCACAAGCATGGCCTGGACAGCAGCCAGTACCGCAACAGCGCACGCAGCGCCGATATCCTGCTGGCCGACTACCTCAGCACCTGGCTGCAGGACGGCTACCAGGTGCTGATCACCGCCGACCACGGCATGAACAACGACCGCTCGCACAACGGCGTGTTGCCCGAGGAGCGCGAAGTGCCGCTGTTCGTGTTCGGCGACCGGTTCAGCCTCGACCCGGCCGCCAAGCCCCTGCAGACCGAACTGTGCGGCACCGTATGCGAACTGCTCGGCATCCCCCACGACAAGCCGGTATGCCGGGAGCTGCTCTCGTGAACTCGATCACCCGTGGCAAATGGCTGGCGCTGTTGTGCCTGCTGCCCTTCGCGGTATTTTTCATCATCTTCCAGATCGCCCCGCTGACCTGGGTGGCCGTGCACAGCCTGCAGGCCGAAAGTGGTTGGGGCCTGGACAATTTCAGCAAGGTGCTGGGCTCGAAGTTCTACCGCCAGGCCATCCAGCACAGCCTGGAGATCAGCTTCTGGTCGAGTCTGTTCGGCATCCTGATCGCCATCCTGGGCAGCTATTCGCTGCGCAAGGTGGACTCGCGCCTGCGCGACTTCGTCAACGCCTTCGCCAACATGACCAGCAACTTCTCCGGCGTGCCGCTGGCCTTCGCCTTCATCATCCTGCTTGGCTTCAACGGCGCGCTGACCCTGCTGCTCAAGCAGGCCGGGATCATCGAGGACTTCAACCTCTACTCCAAGACCGGGCTGATCATCCTCTACACCTACTTCCAGATCCCGCTGGGCGTACTGCTGCTGTACCCGGCGTTCGACGCCCTGCGCGAAGACTGGCGCGAATCGGCCGCCCTGCTGGGCGCCAGCGCCTGGGACTACTGGCGCCTGATCGGCCTGCCGGTGCTGACCCCGGCGCTGCTGGGCACCTTCGTGATCCTGCTGGCCAACGCACTGGGCGCCTACGCCACGGTGTACGCACTGACCACCGGCAACTTCAACGTGCTGCCGATCCGCATCGCCGCGCTGGTGTCCGGCGACATCTCGTTGGACCCGAACCTGGCCAGCGCGCTGGCGATGATCCTGGTGGGGCTGATGACCCTGGTCACGCTGGTGCACCAGTGGCTGTTGAAGAGGAGCTACCATGTCTCGCGCTGAATCGGGCCCGGCCGGGCTCTACCACCGCGTGGTGGTGTACGTACTGTTCGTGATCCTGCTGCTGCCGCTGGCCGGCACCCTGCTCTATTCGTTGTCCACCAGCTGGTCGGCCAGCCTGCTGCCCAGCGGGCTGACCTTCAAGTGGTACCTTGCGCTGTGGAGCGAGCCGCGTTTTCTGGCCGCCTTCGGCCAGTCGCTGCTGGTGTGCGTGGGCGCGCTGGTACTGTCGGTGCTGCTGATCCTGCCGCTGCTGTTCGTGGTGCACTACCACTTCCCCAGGCTCGACGCACTGATGAACATCCTCATCCTGCTGCCCTTCGCGGTGCCGCCGGTAGTGTCGTCGGTGGGGCTGCTGCAGCTGTATGGCTCGGGGCCGATGGCGATGGTCGGCACGCCGTGGATTTTGATCGGCTGCTATTTCACCGTGGCCCTGCCCTTCATGTACCGCGCCATCACCAACAACCTGCAGGCGATCAACCTGCGCGACCTGATGGATGCCGCCCAGTTGCTGGGGGCCAACACCTGGCAGGCCGCGTTTCTGGTGGTGCTGCCCAACCTGCGCAAGGGCCTGATGGTGGCGCTGCTGCTGTCGTTCTCGTTCCTGTTCGGCGAGTTCGTGTTTGCCAACCTGCTGGTGGGCACCCGCTACGAGACGCTGCAGGTGTACCTGAACAACATGCGCAACAGCAGCGGGCACTTCAACAGCGCGCTGGTGATTTCCTACTTCCTCTTCGTGCTGGTGCTGACCTGGGCAGCCAACCGCCTGAACAAGGACAAGACCTGAAATGAGCTTCGTCAGCATCCAGAACCTGCAAAAAAGCTACGGCGCCAGCGCGGTGTTCAACGACATCAACTGCGAGATCGGCCGCGGTGAGTTCGTCACCCTGCTCGGCCCCTCCGGCTGCGGCAAGTCCACCCTGCTGCGCTGCATCGCCGGCCTGACCGCTGTAGACAGCGGCAGGATCCTGCTCGACGGGCAGGACCTGGTACCGCAGAGCCCGCAAAAGCGCGGCATCGGCATGGTGTTCCAGAGCTACGCGCTGTTCCCCAACATGAGCGTGGAACAGAACGTCGCCTTCGGCCTGCGCATGCAGAAGATCAAGGGCCAAGACAGCCGCCCACGGGTACTCGAGGCGCTGCGCATGGTCGAGTTGCAGGACTTTGCCAGCCGCTACCCGCACCAGCTCTCCGGCGGCCAGTGCCAGCGCGTGGCCCTGGCCCGCTCGCTGGTGACCCGCCCGCGCCTGTTGCTGCTGGACGAGCCGCTGTCGGCGCTGGATGCACGCATCCGCAAGCACCTGCGCGAACAGATCCGCCAGATCCAGCGCGAGCTGGGCCTGACCACCATCTTCGTCACCCATGACCAGGAAGAGGCGCTGACCATGTCCGACCGCATCTTCCTGATGAACCAGGGCCGCATCGTGCAGAGCGGCGATGCCGAATCGCTGTACACCGCGCCCGTGGATGCCTTCGCGGCCGGCTTCATCGGCAACTACAACCTGCTCGATGCCCAGAGTGCCAGCCGCCTGCTGCAACGTACGGTGAACAGCCGCCTGGCAATCCGCCCCGAAGCCATCGCGCTGAGCCTGGAAGGCGAACGCGAAGGCCTGGTGCGCAGTCACAGCCTGCTGGGCAACGTGATCCGCTACCGCATCGAAGCGCGTGGTGTGGAACTGGTGGTGGATGTGCTCAATCGTTCAGCCGCCGATCTGCATGCGGACGGCGAGCGGGTATCCTTGTCCATCGATCCCACCGCCCTCTGCGAAGTTGCCTGAGGGCCGAACAGGAGTTTTGTTGTTATGGCTTTAGCGATTTTCGATCTGGATGAAACCCTGATCCACGGCGACTGCGCCTCGCTGTGGAGCGAGCAGATGGTGCGCCTGGGCTGGGTGGACGGTGAGTCGTTCCTGCGCAGGGACCGTGAGCTGATGGAGGCCTACGGCAAGGGGCACCTGGCGATGGAAGACTACATGGCGTTCAGCCTGGAGCCGCTGATCGGGCGCACACCAGAGGAAGTCGATCATCTGGTCGAGCCGTGGGTGGAAGACTTCATCGAGCCGATCATCTTCAGTGAGGCCACCCGCACCATTGCCGAGCACCGCAAGGCGGGGGATCGAATTCTGGTGATCTCGGCCTCGGGTGTGCATCTGGTGGGACCGATTGCCTCGCGCCTGGGGATCGACGAGTACCTGGGCATCGAGCTGGAAGTGGAAAAAGGGTTCTACACCGGCAAGACCGTGGGCACCCTGACCTACCGCGAAGGCAAGATCACCCGCTTGCTGGAGTGGCTGGACCAGCAGGAAGAGAACCTGGAAGGCGCAAGCTTCTATTCCGATTCGCGCAATGACCTGCCGTTGCTGCTGAAGGTTGACCACCCGTATGTGGTCAACCCGGACCCGGTGCTGCGCGAGCATGCCGAGAAGAATGGCTGGCCGATTCTGGCCTGGGCCTGAAAAAAGTTCGCCGGCAAGGTCGGCTCCTGCAGGAGTCGGCCTTGCCGGCGAACAGGGCCCTATACCAGGCTATCGTCGATCACCAGCACCAACTTGCCCGATACCTGGTTGCCCGCCAGTTCGGCATACGCCGCCTCGGCATCCTTCACCGCATAGCTGCCTACCAGTTGCGGCTTCAAGCGCCCTTCGGCGAACAGCGGCCACACCTGTTGGCCCAGGTCACTGAGCAGGTCGGCCTTGAACTGGTCATCGCGATTGCGCAGGGTCGAGCCGGTCACCTGCACCCGCTTGGCCAGTACCTGGGCCAGGTCCAGCTCGGCCTTGCGCCCACCCATCAGGCCGATGATCACCCAGCGCCCGTCACGGGCCAGCAGCTTGAGGTTGAGCGCCGCATAGTTGGCCCCCACCGGGTCCAGGATCACATCGAACGGGGCGAAGTCGTTCAGCGCCTCTATATCGTCACCGCGCACCACGCCACCGCTGGCGCCCAGCGCCTGACAATAGGCCAGCCGCTCGGCCGAGCCCACGCTGACCCAGCTGGGGCTGCCGAACGCCTTGCACAGCTGGATGGCCGCCGACCCCACGCCGCTGGCGCCGGCATGCAACAACACCTTCTCGCCCGGCTTGAGGCCGCCCAGCTGGAACAGGTTGAGCCAGGCCGTGGCGTATACCTCCGGGATCGCAGCCGCCTGCTGCAGGCTCAGGCCCTCGGGCACCGGCAGCACGTGGCGCGCGTCGACCACCACCTCTTCGGCCATGCCGCCACCGGCCAGCAGTGCGCATACCCGGTCGCCCACCTGCCAGGACACCCCGGCTCCCACTTCGCTGATCACCCCGGCACATTCCAGGCCCAGGAACTCACTGGCGCCCGGTGGCGGCGGGTACAATCCGGCACGCTGCAACAGGTCGGCGCGATTGAGCCCGGCCGCTGCCACGCGGATGCGTACTTGACCTACATCGCAAGTTGGACTTGTCGTCTCAACCCACTCCACATGTCCGTCAACGCCTTGCAATGCCTTCACAGTGCCTCCATAGTTGAGTCATGACTGAGCCTGGCTGCCTTGGCACCAGGCTTTTTGCATTATGCGTCCGGCTCCATGGAACCGGCGAATTCAAAGACGGCCTAATATGCGTGATCAATTGCCCCTACGTCGAATCAGCATGAAGCATCTCCTGCCCAGCACTGCCCTCGCCCTGATGATCGGCCTTGGCAGCTTGCCGCTGGCCGGCGCCGCTTCGGCCGCCAACAGTTGGGACAAGTTGCAACCAGACCGCGATGAAGTGGTCGCCAGCCTGAACGTGGTCGAGTTGCTCAAGCGCCACCACTACAGCAAGCCGCCACTCAATGATGCGCGCTCGGTCATCATCTACGACAGTTACATCAAACTGCTCGATCCCTCGCGCAGTTACTTCATGGCCAGCGATATTGCCGAGTTCGACAAGTGGAAGACGCAGTTCGACGACTTCCTCAAGAGCGGCAACCTGGATCCGGGCTTCACCATCTACAAACGTTATCTGGATCGCGTGAAATCGCGCCTGGACTTCGCCCTGGCCGAGCTGAACAAGGGCGTCAACAAGATCGACTTCACCACCCAGGAAACCCTGCTGGTCGACCGCAAGGACGCTCCGTGGCTGCAGAACCAGGCCGAGCTCGACGACCTGTGGCGCAAACGCGTCAAGGACGAGGTGCTGCGCCTGAAGATCGCCGGCAAGGAACCCAAGGCCATCCAGGAACTGCTGACCAAGCGCTACAAGAACCAGCTCGCGCGCCTGGACCAGACCCGCGCCGAAGATATCTTCCAGGCCTACATCAACACCTTCGCCCAGTCGTACGACCCGCACACCAACTACCTGTCGCCCGACAACGCCGAGAACTTCGACATCAACATGAGCCTGTCGCTCGAAGGTATCGGCGCGGTGCTGCAAAGCGACAACGACCAGGTCAAGATCGTGCGCCTGGTGCCGGCTGGCCCTGCCGCCAAGACCAAGCAGGTGGCCCCGGCCGACAAGATCATCGGCGTTGCCCAGGGCGACAAGGAAATGGTCGACGTGATCGGCTGGCGCCTGGACGAAGTGGTCAAGCTGATCCGCGGCCCGAAGGGCTCCGTGGTGCGCCTGGAGGTCATCCCGGCCAGCAACGCGCCTAACGACCAGACCAGCAAGATCGTCTCGATCACCCGCGAAGCGGTCAAGCTCGAAGAACAGGCCGCCAAGAAGTCGGTGCTCAAGCTCAAGCAGGACGGACGCGACTACAAGCTGGGCATCATCGAGATCCCGGCCTTCTACCTCGACTTCAAGGCGTTCCGCGCCGGGGATCCGGAGTACAAGTCCACCACCCGTGACGTGAAGAAACTGCTCACCGAACTGCAGAAGGAAAAGGTCGACGGCGTGGTCATCGACCTGCGCAACAACGGCGGCGGCTCCCTGCAGGAAGCCACCGAGCTGACCAGCCTGTTCATCGACAAGGGCCCCACCGTGCTGGTACGCAACGCCGACGGCCGTGTCGACGTGCTCGAAGACGAAAACACCGGTGCCTTCTACAAGGGCCCGCTGGCGCTGCTGGTCAATCGCCTGTCGGCCTCGGCCTCGGAGATTTTCGCCGGCGCCATGCAGGACTACCACCGTGCCCTGATCATCGGTGGCCAGACCTTCGGCAAAGGCACCGTGCAGACCATCCAGCCGCTCAACCACGGCGAGCTCAAGCTGACCCTGGCCAAGTTCTACCGGGTTTCCGGGCAGAGCACCCAGCACCAGGGCGTGTTGCCGGACATCGACTACCCGTCGATCATCGACACCAAGGAGATCGGCGAGAGCGCCCTGCCTGAAGCCATGCCGTGGGACACCATCCGCCCGGCCATCAAGCCGGCCGTCGACCCGTTCAAGCCGTTCCTTGCGCAACTCAAGGCACGCCACGAAAACCGCAGCGCCAAGGACCCGGAGTTCGTCTACATTCGCGATCGCCTGGCCCTGACCCAGCAGTTGATGAACGAGAAGACCGTCAGCCTCAACGAGGTGGAACGCCGCGCTCGCCATGCCGACATCGAAGGCAAGCAGCTGGCGCTGGAAAACATCCGGCGCAAGGCCAAGGGCGAAGAGCCGCTCAAGGAACTGAAGAAGGAAGACGAAGACGCCCTGCCGGTCGAGCCGGATGACACCAAGCCGGAAGATGACGCGTACCTCGCCGAAACCGGGCGCATCCTGCTGGACTACCTGGGGCTGAATTCCTCGGTGGCCAAGCACTGAAACGATAATGGCAAAATAATGTGACGGTGCCCTTTTCGGGTCATCAAACAGTCATCATTCTGTCGTGAAATAAGGGACTGGGCGCCGATGGCCCCAGTCCCTTTTTTTCAAGGTAGCCCTGCCATGACCGTGACCGAACAGCTCAGCGCGTTGAGCTCCATCCTGGCTCAAAGCGGCTTGCACAGCCTGTTCCAACCCATCGTCTGCCTGTCCGAGCGACGCATCCTCGGTTATGAAGCCCTCAGCCGCGGCCCGTCCAACAGCCCGCTGCACTCCCCCATCAACCTGTTCGCCGTGGCCCGCCATGCCGGCCGCCTGACCGAACTGGAGGTGGCCTGCCGCGAAAGCGCGTGCCGGCGTTTCAGCCAGCAGCAACTGGAAGGCAAGCTGTTCCTCAACGTGTCGCCCGAGTCGTTGCTCGAGCCGCAATACCAGTCCGGGCGCACGCTCAAGCTGCTGCAGAGCCTTGGCATCCCACCCAGCCGGGTGGTCATCGAGTTGACCGAACAAACCCCCACCGACGACTTCCAGCTGCTGTTCAACGCCCTGCACCACTACCGCGACATGGGCTTTTCGATTGCCCTGGACGACCTGGGCGCCGGCTATTCCAGCCTGCGCCTGTGGTCGGAACTGCGCCCGGACTACGTCAAGATCGACCGGCATTTCATCGACGGCATTCACCAGGATGCGGTCAAGCGCGAGTTCGTCGGCTCGATCCTGCAGATCGCCAAGGCGTCGCGGGCCAAGGTGATTGCCGAGGGCATCGAGCTGGCCGAGGAGCTGGCGGTGCTCACCGAGATGGGGGTCGACCTGGTACAGGGCTACCTGCTGTGCCGGCCGCAGGAGCAACCGCCCCGCGACGCTACCGCCATGCTGCCGTCAGCGACGCACAGTGGCGCGGTGGTGCTGGGTGAGGACGGCCGCGATCTGAGCGCGCTGCTCAACGAGCAACCGGCCGTGAGCGGTGATACGGCGACCCTGGAGGTACTGGCGCTGTTTCGCCGCCAGGCCAACCTCAACTCGCTGGCTGTTCTCGACCATGCACAGCGCCCCTGCGGCATCGTGCACCGCCATTCGCTGTCCGACGCGCTGCTCAAGCCGTTCGCCACCGACCTGTATGCGCGCAAGCCGATCAGCCGGCTGATGAACGAGGACTTTCTGGCGGTGGAGCTCAACCAGTCGCTGCAGAAGGTCAGCCGCCTGCTGACCAGCCGCGCGCGCCAGCGCATCGAGGAAGACTTCATCATTACCCAGAACGGTCGCTACCTGGGCCTGGGGCGGGTGATCGACGTGCTCAAGCTGATCACCGAACAGAAGCTGCAGCAGGCCCGCTATGCCAACCCGCTGACTCTGTTGCCGGGCAACGTGCCGATCCAGCAATGCCTGACCCGCTTGCTGCAGCAACAGCGCGAGGCGGCGATCTGTTATGTGGACATCGACAGCTTCAAGCCCTTCAACGACATCTATGGCTATGCCAAGGGCGACGAAGTGCTGTTGAGCCTGGCCCAGTGCCTGAGCGAACGGGTCGACCCCAGCCGGGACTTCGTCGGCCATATCGGTGGCGACGACTTCATGCTGGTACTGGGTTCGAAGGATTGGGAGCAGCGCCTGAACGTGCTGCTGGACGACTTTCAGAATGCCTGTCGGCGCTTCTACCGCACCGAGCACCTGGAGGCCGGGTGCTTCATCGCGCACAACCGCCTGGGCCAGCGCCAGGAATTCCCGTTGCTGTCACTCTCGATCGGTGTGGTGCAACTGCATGCGCATACCTGCGCGCAACTGGATGCCGGCCAACTGGCCGACCTCGCCTCCCAGGCCAAGCACCATGCCAAGGATGTGCCCGGGCACAGCCTGTACCTGATCGATACGGCGCTGGCGCCTCAGGCCTGTTCGGGATAGCTGTACTCGAACACCCGTACCACTTCCGAGGCATGCCAGGATGCTGCGGCCATGCCGTCCGATGGCCCGGAAAACCGCCCCAGGCGCTCGACGCATTCGAAAAAGCCGGTACGTGGCAATCGGCTGGCCCCCTGGCTGATCACCAACGAGCTGCGCAGTGGCTGCTCGGCGCGTGCATCGATCACCGCCAGGTACTCAAGCGCGGCGGTCAGGGTCTGCATCGCCGGGCTTGGCAGCTCCAGGCGTTCGAGCAAGGCGCGGTAGGTCAGCAGGTGGCGTTGCCGGCGTGCCACGTCCAGCTCGCCCAGCAGCCCCTCCCATTGCTGACGGCTGATCCGCACGCCGCTCACGACGGCTCGCTCCAGCCTGCCACGCCCAGCTCCCAGGCCAGGCTGCGGCGGATCGCGGCATCCGGCTCGCGCTCACCGCTTTCAATCAGCGCCAGGTACACCGGACTGATGCCCACCTTGCGCGCCAGCTGCTCGGCAGCCAGGCCCTTGGCCTCACGCAACGCGGCCAGCTCGCCCAACGCGGGCAGGCTGGCCGGCGTGGGTGCAGCGGCGCTTGCGTTGACGCCTGCCGGCTGCGCCGTGGCGGCCGGTTGACCTGCCGCCTTCAACAACGCTTGATAGTGCTCCCAGGGCACGACCGCGTACTCGGGTTGACCGTCTCGGCTGATAACCTGAATACCCATTACAACCCCCTTGTAAGAACCTGCGCATGTAATCGCTCGGTATAGCGCTTATGCCAAATATAGTACCAGCCGGCGCAGTATTGCAGGGTGTAACCGGATTTAGCGCTTTCCCTGCTCCAGCCGCAACGCTTCGGGGGTGTCGGGGAGGCGCTCGACCACGCGCAGTTTCTCGGGAGACTGACGATTGCGCCAGGCGCGAAAAGCCGCCAGCTCGCTGTCGAACGTCTTCAGCACCCAGGCCAGTACGGCGAGATCGTCGAGCAGGCCGATGCCGGGCAGCCAGTCCGGGATCGCGTCCAGCGGGCTGACAAAGTACAGCAGGCCGGCGACGATGGTCAGTAGCGCCCTTGAGCTGATGGCACGATACTCGCCACGCCACCACGCCACGCACAGCGCCTGCAGCAGGCGTACGTCATCCTTGAGCTTGCCCAGGCTCGGGCCCTTGCGCGCCACGGCGAAGATCAGCGCTGGCAGGCGCCCCCGGCTCAACAGGCGCTCGGCCAGCGGCAGAAAACGGGCAAAATTCCAGGGTGCTTTCATACCACCTCCAACGGCAGGGCCGGGAAGGTTATCCACAGTATTTGTGGATAACCTTGTGAACAGAGGCCATTTTCAGGCTCGACGTGCCCGTCAGGCAAGGGCCTGGGTCAAATCGGGCGTTTTTTACACACCTGTTTCATTACGCGGTCACTTTGCGAAAGCCGTCACAGTTGCGCACGCCACCAAGGTGTGACGTCAGATCGCTCCCACGGTTCAGCCCGATCCATAAACGACAACGCCCCGTCGAGACGGGGCGTTGTGCACACAGCGGGACGCTTACTTCTCAGCAGCGTCTTCTGCTGCCTTGGCCGGGTCCTTGATGGCGATCAGTTCCAGATCGAACACCAGTACCGAGTTGGCCGGGATCATCGGGCTAGGGCTCTGTGCGCCATAGGCAAGGTCAGCCGGAATGAACAGCTTGACCTTCTCGCCCACGTGCATCAGTTGCAGGCCTTCGACCCAACCCGGAATCACGCCGCTGACCGGCAGGTCGATCGGGCTGCCGCGCTCGACGGAGCTGTCGAACACCTTGCCGTCGATCAGCTTGCCTTCGTAGTGAACAGTGACCACGTCGGTAGGCTTGGGCTGGGCGCCTTCGGCCTTCTTCACGATCTGGTACTGCAGGCCCGACGCGGTGGTGACCACGCCGTCCTTCTTGCCGTTTTCTTCAAGGAACTTCTTGCCGGCGGCGGCCGACTCTTCGCTCATCTTGACCAGGCGTTCTTCAGCACGCTTCTGCAGCGCGGCGAAGGCTTCGACCAGGTCTTCGTCCTTGATCTTCTGTTCCTTCTTGCCGACAGCGTCCTCGATGCCCTGGGCCACGGCCTTGGAGTCGAGATCGTCCATGCCTTCCTGTGCCAGGCTCTTGCCCATGTTCAGGCCGATACCGTAGGAAGCTTTCTGTGCCGGGGTCTTCAGCTCGACGCTGGTCTGCGAATCGCAACCCGCCAGTACCAGGCTAACCAGGGCAACCGCAGCCGCCAACCGATGCTGTTTCATGCTATTTCCTTGTTCATGCGCCAAAAGGGCAATCGAGTAAAGCCGCGAGCTTATCAGGCGGCCACGACCAATGGCTACCGGCATGAGAGCGACAAAAGGTCGAGAAGTTCAGCCAGGTGAAGGCTTCTTCATGCAGCCGATAAGCCAGTGGCCAGTATTGCAGCCAACGCCCCGGATCTGGATGAAATCTACGGGTAGTGTCCTTCGCGGTACTGCCCCGCCACTTCGCGCAGCACCTGGCACAACCACTGGGCCGGCAGGGCCTGTGGCAGCGCGGCATTGCTGCAGATACCCACCGAGCCACCGGGTTCGCGCACGCCCAGGTCGAGCTCGCACAGCTCGCCCCGCTGCAGGTCGACCCGCACCGCATCACGCGGGGCCACCCACACCGCATCGCTGCCCAGCACATAGCGCCGGCTCAGTGCCGGGGAAAGCGTTTCCAGACGTTGCTGCGGTTGTTCGATGGCGCATTGCACGAACAGGCTGTCGGCATGCTTGCGAATGGTGGTGCCGGCCAGGGGCAGTACCAGCGGGTACTGGCCCACCTGGTTGCGCTCGATCGGGCTGCGTGCCAGCAGCGGGTGGCCGGGGCGCACCACCAGCGACATCGACTCGCTGTACAGATGCTCGAACAGCAGGCCCTGGATCTGCGGGCTGTCGGTCATGCGCCCGATCACCAGGTCCAGCTCCCCCACGTGCAACTGCGCCAGCAGGTGCGCACTGGGGCCGGTGGCAACGCTGACCACCAGGGCCGGGTGGCGCTGGTGCAGGCGGCAGATCACTTCGGGGATGAGCAGGCTTTCGACGGTCGAGAGCACGCCGATCTTCACCTGCGGCGGCGCGTGTTCCTCGCCGCGCAGGGTACTCACCCCTTCGCGCAGGGCCTGTACGCACGGGCCGGCGTAGCGCATGAAGCGCACCCCGGCCGCAGTCAGCTCGACACCCTGCTTGCCGCGCTCGAACAATCGCGTCTGCAGCAGTTCTTCGAGCTCCTTGAGGGTCTTGGAAATCGCCGGCTGGCTGATGGCCACGGCGTCGGCGGCCTTGGCGAAACTGCCTTGACGGGCGATTTCGAGAAAGCACAGCAGGTGGCGGAACTTGATGCGGGTATCGAGGTTCATGGCCGGAGTTTATCGCAACCGCAGCCCCTTTGCGGCGCCGGCCTCGAACAACACACCGGCTATATGCTATATATACGTTTCGTATACAGAGTGAGTATTAAAATGGGTATCGTCAAGATCGATGACGCGCTGCATGAAGACCTGCGCATTGCCAGCGGCGCGGTGTCGCGCTCGATCAACGCGCAGGCCGAGTACTGGATTCGCATCGGCATGCTGGCCGAGCTCAACCCGCACATGACCTACCAGGAACTGTTGCGCCAGTTGCTGCGCCAGGAGCAGGCCAGCCTCAGGGAGCTGATCGCATGAGCGAGGTGATCCTGAAGAACCCGCAGCATCTGGCCTTGATGCGTACCGCCGGGCAATTGCTGACGCGGGTGTTCGAGCACCTGGACGGCTTTGTCGCGCCAGGGGTCAGCACCTTGCAGATCAACGACCGTGCCGAGGCGTACATCGTCGATGTGCTCAAGGCGCGTCCGGCCAGCAAGGGGCAGTACGGGTTCAAGTATTCGCTCAACACCTCCGTCGACCATGTGGTGTGCCACGGCGTGCCAAGTGCCGACGAGGTGCTGAAGGCGGGGTCGATCATCAATGTGGACATCACCCTGGAACAGGGTGGTTACATTGCCGACTCGTCGAAGATGTATGCGGTGGGCGCCATTGCCGACGAGGCGCGGCAATTGGTCGATACCACCTATGCGGCGTTGTGGGCGGGCATTCGCCAGGTGCGGCCCGGGGCCACGCTGGGTGATGTGGGGCATGCGATACAGCGGCTTGCCGAGGGCGCGGGTTACAACGTGGTGCGTGAGTACTGCGGGCACGGCATCGGCAGGCAGATGCACGAGGCGCCGCAGGTGCTGCACTACGGACACCGCAACAGCGGGCTGGTGCTCAAGCCGGGCATGGTGTTCACCATCGAGCCGATGATCAACCAGGGTGGGCGTGGGGTGCGTACGCTCAAGGACGGGTGGACGGTGATCACCCGGGACCGCAGCCTGTCGGCACAGTGGGAGCATACGGTGGCAGTGACGGCGCAGGGGGTCGAGGTGTTGACCTTGCGTGAGGAAGAGCGGGGCATGGTCGGGTGACTGGCTCACCATCGCACTGCTGATCGTGCTTTTGATGTTCCGGTTCTTCAGGGGGGCTTGTGGGGCGCTTGGATCACCGCCCGTGCCGGATAATCTCTCGGCCCCCTTCCCGGGGAGCGACGGTTGTAAGGTTAGCGAGCTTATCCAGCATGGACAGACACGCCGAAGGCCCCTTCCGCTCTTACAGCGGCTTACTTTTTTCTTGGAAAAAGTAAGCAAAACCGCTCCGTCCAGCATCCGGCCCTACGCTTCGCTACGGGTCCCCTCATTCCACCCACGCTCCGTGGGGCCGCGCCGTACGGGCATCCCTGCCCGTCGGCACTTTCCGGGCCATCCATGGCCCTACACCCCACTACACGCAGGCTCCATTCGGCCTCCTGAAGGACGGAAGATCAAAAGCAAAGCAACAGCAAGAGCAAGAAAACCAGCACCGGTAGACACCACTGCCGAAAAAATCTGGATCCAATTGCCCCACCCGCCCCGCCTCTCTACAATCCGCGCCATTACGGTCGACCCCGCCCATTCCCCGTCGACCCCGGAGCCTTCTATTCATGGAAGAGATTGAACAGCACTGGCTGTACGCCCTTTCTGCCCCCATGGCCGCCCTCAACGGCGCCAGCCTCACCTCCCCCCGCTACTTCGAAGCCGAAGGGGACCTGGACCTGAAAAAATGGTGGGGCATCAACAACCGCCGCGAGCTGCTCGACATGCTGCGCATGGCCGACACCGGCCACGCCGAAAAACTCAACGACGCCTACTGGCAATACCCTCGCCGCCAACCCAGCCAATGGCAGGCACTGCTTGACGAGCTGGGCCCGCGCGAGCGCGCCAACTATGAATTTGCCGCACGCACCTATGCCGATTGCGGCTTCGGCGGCACCCGCGCCTGGGACCTGGGCCGCATGGGCTACCTGCTGCGCGCCGGGGTGTTCGAGAACCTGATCACCGAGCCCGAAAGCCTCTGGCTGCACAGCCGCCTGGCCCTGCGCGCACGCCACTTCTACAACAGCTGGGACACCTACATCGCCGGCTACATGTTCGGCAAATCGCTATGGAACTGCTCCAGCCATGACGACGACGTCTACCCCTACCGTATCGACCGCCAGGGCGCCGAGCACTGGAACCGCTGCATCATCATGAACATGCTCAAGCGCGGCAAGGCACTGTTCGCCAGCCTGCCCTGGGACCTGCCGCTGGACTACCCGCCCCGGCCCGATTCGCTCGAGGAGGGCACCTGGTCATGAGTTGCTGGATAAAGCTGGGCATCGAGCCCACCAAGGACCAGGACGTCATCCGCGGCGCCTACCGCGCCCGCCTGCCGGAGTTTCACCCCGAAACCGACCCGCAGGGCTTCCAACTGCTGCGCCAGGCCTACGAGCACGCGCTCAAGCTCGCCACCCGCACGGATGACGAAGACGAAGACGACGAGGACGCCGGCGAAGAACAGGCCTATGCAGAACGCCCGCCGCGCCCGCCCCGCGTGCACCCGGTCATCGCCACCTTCGCCCGCATGCTCGCCGACCCGGCCCGGCGCTACAACGTCGATGCCTGGCAGGACTACTTGCGTGAGCTCGACCAGTTGCCCCTCGAAGAACTCGAGGACGTCAGCTGGGAGCTGCTGTGGCGCCTGGAAGAAGCCGGCCAGCTGTCCAATGCCTGCGTGCAGGTGCTGGCCAAGCGCCTGGCCTGGGACAAGCAGTTGCTGCGCCTGGGCTTCGAAGAGGCGCAGGAAGTCGAGACGCTGCTGGCTCGCTTCGCCGCCCCCGACCCGTTCGACATGCGCCTGATGAACGACTGGTCTACGGCCGCGCAGTTGGAAACCCTGTGGTACCTGCGCAGCCTGGACCACCTCTACAACAACCGCCCGCTGTTCGAACTGGCCGCTTTCGCCCGGGAACACACCGTGGTCGCCCTGCCCCCGGACGCCGCATTGGTCGAACGCCTGCTGCTGCAGATCGGCCAGGCCGGGGTGGCCAGCCCGAGCCTGTACGCGCTGTGCGTCGAACGCCAGGCGCTACAACCCGACGATGTCGACGCGCTGTACCAGTTGGCCTGCCAGGCCAGCCTGCTGGGCAAGGAAGAAGAAGCGCTGTCGTGCTGGAGCCGCCTGTGGCTGGAGTTCCGCCACCCGGTGGCCGCCCGCGAGCTGCTGGACCTGTGCACCGCGCACCAGCCGCAACGCCTGCCGCTGATGATCCAGGCCTTCGACCGCCTGGCACCGGTGCGCACCTGGCCCGACGACCTGAGCGAAGACGAACAGACCCTGGGCAGCCCGGCGCAGCGCCCGGAAACCCTGACGCGCTGGTTCCAGGCCGCGCGTCTGGAACTGGACGGCATCGCGGGGCAGTTCGTCGACTGGCGGGCCACCGATGAGCGTGAGCTGGAACTGCTCGCCAGCCTGATCGACGAACACCCGGACCCGGCCCTGCAGCGTCTGTACCGCCACGCCTGGGCCCTGCACTGCGGTGACGCCGCGCTGCTGCAACAGGTGCTCGACGAACCGAAAAGCAGCCACCTGATCGATGAACTGATCCTCGACGGCTTGCGCTACCAGGCCCAACAGCAACTGGCCTGGCTGCAACAGGCGCCGATCCCCCTGGCGATCCAGGCGTTCCTGAACAGCAACTCGCCGCACCCACAACTGCCCGACGTGCTCAAGGACGGTGCCACCACGCTGTGCCGCGACTGGCTGCGCCGCCTGCGCGCCTACGACGGGCGCACCCTGGCCCGCCTGCACGAGACCTTCAGCCCGCGCGCCATGATGCCGGTACCATTCGGCCTGGAGATGCAATGCGAGCTGGGCGCCGCAGGCGTGGTGCTGCCTCCCGCCCCGGCCGGCGCCGAGTTGTGGCACTGGCACCGCCAGGCACTGTTCATGCTGGCCCTGGCCCAGGCGCCACAACGCTGGCTGGCGCTGGTGACGCCGAGCATGCTCGACACCCTGCAGTGCCCGCCCGGCCATCCGTTGGCAAAGGTCCATACCCTGCTGCTGAACCTGCTGCAGGAACAAGGCAACCTCGATGGGCTGCTGGGCTGGCTGGACAGCCGCGACCCGCTGCAAAAAGCCATTGCCGACAGCCTGCCCGCGCCGGACCAGGCCCTGAGCAGTGCGCGCCTGCCCAGCACGCTGGCGTTGCTGGCCAGCTACCAGAAGGACGAAGAGGCCTTCGCCGACGACCTGCTGGGCATGATGCTGTTCTGGGCGGTGCTCTACCACGACCCGGCACTGGATGCCGAACAGCACCGCGTGCTGCTGCGCACCATGGCCGACATCTCCAGTGAAGAGCCGTGGTTCGAAGCCTTTCGCAGCGGCCTGATCAAGGGCGAGCCGAGCCGGCCGCCGCGCGAGAAACTCGATGCCTACGGCATGGACAGCGCGGTGTTCTACCAGGTCATGGATACGCTCAAGGGCCTGATCCGCTACGGCCGTGTCGGCGTACCGCGCCTCAAGGTGCTCAAGCAGCTGCAAAAGGCCAAGGATGACCCCAGCACCGGTATCGGCCTGCGCTTTGCGCTGACCGCGGTGTTGTCCTGGTGCGAGCGCCTGCTGCTGGCCCAGGCCGATCTTCAGCCAGTATCGCCCTGGGCCTTCTGGCGCTGGAACACGCGCCTGGGCCGTGGCGCATTCGTCGGCCAGCTGATGTTGTGGTTCTTCGTTACCCTGGTGCTTGCCATCACCTCCAGCGATGCGCCCGAGGCCATGGTCAAGATCGGCCTGGGCCTGGCCCTGCTGTTCGGCACCTGCCTGCGCCGGCTGCACGACATTGGCCACGGGATCGTGGTGATGGTGCTGCTGGCTGCGCTGTCGGTAGCGCTGCCGTTCCTGCCGCTGGTGCTGGTGGTGATGCCCGGCGACGTGCTGCCCAACCGCTGGGGCGTGTCGCCGGAGCATCATGACCCCGACGCCCTCAGCGGCGGGCTGCAGGCTGTGCTGCGGCGCCTGATCGGCTAGAGGTTGAGTGCGTCCAGCGCCTCGTTCAACTGCTGGCGCTGGCTGGCGATCAGGCTGGACTGCTGGGTGGCCAGCACCTGGCTGAAGTCGCTCAGCCAAGTGCCGATCTGCTCGCGCTCATCGCCCAGGCACTGCATCCAGGCGCGCTCCAGGCGCGCCGTCAGGGTTCGGTTGGGCAATGCATCGCGCGGGTGGATCTTCAGCCCGGCCAGGCGCTGATGGCTGTTCTGGCGCGCCTCTTCATCCAGCCCGGTGGGGCTGCGGTCGATGCTGTGGCTGTGGCGCTTGCCGGTGTCCACCAGGGTCACGTCGACTTCGAGCAGGCCGTTGATGTCGTAGCTGAAGCGGATGTCCAGTGACTGGATCTTGTCCATCGGGGTCAGCTCGACGACGAAGCTGTCGATGAAGATGTTGTCACGCACCCACGGCCGCTCACCCTGGTAGACCTCGACGTTGATGGTCTTCTGCTGTTCGTGGGAGGTGTAGAAGCGCTGCACCCGCGAGGTCGGTATCACCGTGTTGCGCTCGATGATCGGCGAGAATACCCCGCTGATGTTGGCGCCGCGGGTGGTCTCGATGCCCAGGGTGTAGGGGCATACGTCGGTCAGGATCAGCTCTTCGATGGCCGAGTCGCGGGCCTTGCAGGCCGCCTGGCTGGCAGCGCCCAGGGCGACGATGGTGTCGGGGTCGAGGTGGCGGTACGGCAGGCGGCCGAACAGCTTGGCCACCATCTGCTGCACCACCGGCATGCGCGTGGCACCGCCCACCAGCACCAGGCTGTCGAGGTCGCGCGGGCTCAGCCGCGCGTCGCGCAGTGCCTGCTCGATGGGCGCGCGCACCCGTCCCAGCAGCGGCTCCCAGATCGTCTGCGCGCCCAGCTCGTCCAGGGTCCACTCGCGGGGCTCGCCGGCACCCTTCCAGTAGACCGTCTGCGGGCCTTCGCCCAGCTTGCACTTGAGCAGTTCGATGCTGTCGTACAGGCTCGCCAGCGCCTGCGGTTCGACGCTGGACAGGGTCATGCCCCAGTCCTTCAGGCAGGCCTGCAGCAGCGCTTCGGTGAAGTCTTCGCCGCCAAGAAAGTTGTCGCCGGTGGAAGCATGCACTTCGATCAGCGGCAGGGCGTATTCGAGCACAGTGACGTCGAAGGTACCGCCCCCTAGGTCGAAGATCAGGGTGCGCTCGAATTTCTGCTCGTGCAGGCCGTAGGCCATGGCGGCGGCGGTCGGTTCGTTGATCAGGCGCTGCACCTTGAGGCCCGCCAGCTCGGCGGCGAACACGGTGCGCTTGCGCTGTTCATCGCTGAAATAGGCCGGCACCGAAATCACCGCCTCGTGCACCGCGCAGCCCAGAAAGGCCTCGGCGTCGTGCTTCAGCGAGCCCAGCACCAGGGCCGAGAGCTCTTCGGGGCTGAATGCCTGCCCGCCCAGCTCCAGTCGCTTTTCGCTGCCCATGAAACGCTTGAATGCCGCGACGCTGCGATCGGGGTGGGTGGTCAATCGCGAACGGGCGGCGCGCCCCACCAGGATGCTGCCGTCGTCATCGATACTGACCACCGAGGGGGTAAGCACCTCGCCAAGGGCATTCGGGATCAGTTGGGCACGGCCTTGCTGCCATACGGCGATCAGGCTGTTGGTGGTGCCCAGGTCAATGCCCAGCAAGGGCGCGGCGGCGGGGGTTGCATCCTGCATATGAGGTCTCTGGCAGTGGTCGTCATCGGCCAGCGGCCGGAGCTCGCCCGGCCTGCTGAAAGGCGCCCTACTTTAACTGAACCCCCCACCTCGACAAACAGCGAATGCACACACGGCGAAAAAGGCCTGACCTGTAAAAAAACATATCTATGATAGTCATTCTCATTTGAGATAAGCTTGCGCATTACGTCGCACGAGCACAATGGATGTCCACCCCAACCTCCGCCGTCAACCCGCTGGTCAGCGCCTTCCAGGAGCATTACGCCGACCTTCTGGCGTTTCTTGCACGGCGCATGGGCAATGTGGAAAAGGCCGCGGACGTGGCCCAGGACACCTACCTGCGACTGGCCAGCCTGTCCGATACGGCGCAGATTCTCGAACCGCGTGCCTTTGTCTTTCGCGTTGCCAGCAACCTTGCCATCGACCGCCTGCGCCAGGAACAGCGACGCTCGGCGCTGCATGACGACGTCAGTGACAACCTGGACGTATGCGACCCCCTCGCCTCCCCCGAGAAGCAGTTCCTGGCTGCCGAAGCGATCGAACAACTGGACCGCAGCCTGGCCCAGTTGCCCAGCAAGGCGCGCCTGGCACTGCTGCTCAATCGCCTCGAAGGCTTGACCCATGCACAGATAGCCGTGCGCCTGGACGTGTCCGAAAGCACGGTGGGTAAGTACATTGTGCAAGCCATGCGGCACTGCCGCGATTGGCTACGTCAGTCGGAATCTATTTAGAATGCCCGGTACGCCCCCTCTGAAGGTTTCAGCAGCCCCTCATCATGACTAGACCCAACCCTTCCCAACCATCCCCTGTCGAGCTGGAGGATCAGGCCATCGAGCAGTGGGTGATGCTGATGTCGGGGAATGCCAGCGAGTCGGATCATGCCGCGTTTCGCCAGTGGCGCCAGCGCAGCCCGGCGCACGAAGCGGCGGCGCGGCTGGCCGAGCAGATGTGGCACGGGGTAGCACAGACGGCCACCGCGCAATCCTTCGTGCCGCCAGCGCCCCAACGCCGTGCAAAACCCTTGCGATGGGCTGCGCTGGCCGCCGGGCTGGCGGTGCTGGCCGTGACCCAGTTGGGGCAGCCAATGAAGGTGTACATGGCCGACCAGTCGACCGCCGTCGGCGAACGCAGGCACCTGGTACTGGAGGACGGCAGCGAGGTCTGGCTCAACAGCGCCAGCGCACTGTCGGTGCGCTATTCGTCCACGCGTCGCGATATCGACCTGATCAAGGGCGAGGCGCTTTTCCAGGTCAGCAAGAACCCGGCGCGTCCATTCGTGGTGCATGCCGCTGCAGGCACGGCCCAGGCACTGGGCACCCGGTTCGACGTGAACCTGCTCGAACAGCAGGTGCGGGTCGGCGTCAGCGAGGGCGTGGTGCAGGTAACGTCCGGTGGCCAGAGCGCGCGCCTGGAACCGGCCCAGCAACTGGACTATGCCCAGGGCCTGCCACCGTCCTCCACGCGCCCGCTGGACCTGACCAGTGATTCGGCATGGCAGCGCGGCAAGCTGATCTTCAATCGACGCCCACTCGACGAGGTGGTCAGCGAAATCGGGCGCTATGTACCCGGCGCACTGGTGGTGACCGGGCAATTGCCGAGCACGGCGGTGAGCGGGGTGTTCAACCTGGACGACGGTGCCCAGATGTTCAGTACCCTGGCGCGCACCCAACCGCTGCGGGTCGTGCAACTGCCGTGGCTGACCCTGGTGATGAACCGCGAGAGCGTCGAAGAAAAATAAATCCGGATTTTGTTGGCAAGGTTGACGGCAATGAATCGTCGTTGGTTTGAACGCGAATACTTCTCATAAATATCGCTTCTTACCAACATTTGATGACGGACGATTTCAATGCAGGCGCTTTCCAACGCTTTTCCGTTCAGTGGCCGTACCCTGACGCTGGCCATCGCTCTGACCCTGGGTGGCGGGGTGCCGCTGACCCTGCCGCTGGCCCACGCAGCCGAAACCACCACGCGCCTGACCCTGAACCTGGCGCCCCAGGCGCTGGACCGGATGCTCACTCAACTGGCCGACCAGGCCAACGTACGTCTGGTGTTCAACTCCAGCGACCTGGCTGGCCGGTCCGGCCCGGCCCTGCAGGGTGCCTTTACCCTGGCCCAGGCCCTGGACCGGTTGCTGCAGGGCAGCGGCCATACCTGGCAGTTGCTGGACGGTCAGACCCTGGTGCTGGAAAAACTGCCTGCCGCCGATGCGTCCGTGGTGCTGGGCGCCACCAACATCGACAGCCGTGCAACCGAATCGGCCTACGGCCCGGTCGACGGGATCGTGGCCAAGCGCAGCGCCACCGGCTCCAAGACCGACACGGCCCTGAGCGAGATCCCGCAGACGATCAACGTCATCACCCAGGACGAAGTGAAGATGCGCGGCGCCCAGTCGGTCACCGAGGCCCTGCGCTACACCGCCGGCATGACCGGTGGCGGCTTCGCCGACCGGGTGAAGGTGTTCGATGAACCCACCTCCCGCGGCTTCTCCCCCACCCCGCTGTACCTGGACGGCCTGCACCTGCCCTACAGCGGCGGCAGCACGGGTGGCTCGCTGCAGATCGACCCCTACACCCTGGAGCGCATCGAAGTGCTCAAGGGCCCGGCGTCGGTGCTGTATGGCCAGAACCAGCCGGGCGGCATCGTCAACATGGTGAGCAAGCGCCCCACCGCCACGCCGCTGCATGAAGTGGTCATCGGTGGCGGCAGCTACGACCGCAAGTACGGGGCCTTCGACCTCGGTGGCCCGATCGACGATCAGGGTCAGTTCCTCTATCGCCTGACCGGCGTGGTCAACGACAGCAACTCGCAGATCGACTATGCCGACCAGAACCGCATGCTGCTGGCGCCCAGCCTGACCTGGCTGGCCAACGAGCGCACCACCGTCACGGTGTTCGGCCAGTACCAGAAAGACCGCGACACCCCGGAAGCCCAGGGCCTGCCGGCCAAGGGCACGGTGTACAGCACCGCCAACGGGCGCATCAGCCGCAGCCTGTTCATCGGCGAGCCGGGCCTGAACAAATATGACCGCGAGCAGTTCGTGGTCGGCTACGAGATCGCCCACGAGCTCAACGACACCTGGACCCTCAAGCAGAACGCACGCTACGCCGACCTCGACGACCGCTACGTCGCACCACTGCACGGCTATTCATTCGGCCCCAACCCGGTCACCGGCGCCAACGACTTCAGCTACCAGGCAGACCGCTTCGGGGTGGACTGGGCGCAGCACAACCGGGTCTACGGCATCGATAGCACCGCCCAGGCCAAGTTCAAGACCGGCGAGCTGGACCACACCCTGCTGCTGGGGGTGGACTACTACCACTTCAACTCCGAGTTCCTCGGCCGATACGACCGTCGCGGCCCGGGCATCGACCTGTACAAGCCGGTCTACGGCAGCAAGTTCACCTTCACCCAGCCTTACCGCTGGGACAACACCATTACCCAGACCGGCCTGTATGCCCAGGATCAACTGCTGTGGAACAAATGGTTCCTGACCGTGGGCGGCCGCTATGACTTTGCCGAAACCGACAACAAGACGCCGCTCAACGGCGGCCACACCAACCAGAAGGATGAAAAGTTCACCGCGCGTGCGGGGCTGGGCTACTCGTTCGACAACGGTGTGACGCCCTACGTGAGTTACGCCGAGTCGTTTTTGCCGCTGTCCGGTGTCGACGCCAACGGTTCGGGTTTCGACCCCACCAACGGCAAGCAGTATGAAGTGGGCATCAAGTACGAGCCCAGGTCGATCGACGGTTTCATCCAGCTGTCCGCCTACCAGATCGACCAGGACAACATGCTGACCAACGACCGCGACGACCCGAGCCTGAGCGTGCAGAGCGGCTCGGTGCGTTCGCGTGGTGTCGAGCTGGAAGGCAAGGTCAATGTCACCGACAACCTGAGCGTGCTGGCTGCGGTATCACGCAACCAGATCAAGTGGCGCAGCATCAACGACGGCCGCGAAGGCCGTACCCTGGCCATGCAGCCACCGCTGACCGCTTCGGCGTGGGTCAACTACGACTTCGACGTTTCCACCGTACTGGCCGGGTTCGGTGTGGGCCTGGGCGCGCGCTATGTGCGCAGCAGCTACGGTTCGGACTACGTGGGCGACTCTTTCCAGATTCCGTCCTACACCGTGTATGACGCCATGGTGTCCTATGACCTGGAAAAATCGCCGCTGCACGTCAAGGGCGTGAAGCTCAAGGCCAACCTGCAGAACCTCACGGACGAGAAGTACGTGGCGGCCTGCAATGGCGGGCTGGACTGCTATTACGGCGAAGGCCGCACCCTGAGTGCAGATGTGACCTACAACTGGTAAGACGGCGCGAGGCTGTCTGGAAAAGGCGCCCTCAGCGGCGCCTTTTTCGTTGTTGGAGGGGGATGCATGGCAGGCGCGGCCAAACGCCAGGCACAAAAAAAGCGACCCTAAGGTCGCTTCGTTTGTGGCTTCAGGGAGTTCAGTGGGCCCTGAAGCTAATATATGGCGCAGCGGACGGGACTCGAACCCGCGACCCCCGGCGTGACAGGCCGGTATTCTAACCGACTGAACTACCGCTGCGCGATACACTGAGAAGTGGTGGGTGATGACGGGATCGAACCGCCGACCCTCTGCTTGTAAGGCAGATGCTCTCCCGGCTGAGCTAATCACCCTTCGTCTCGGTGTGGCGCGCATTCTACGGAGCACCTCACACTCTGGCAAGCACTTTTTTAAAATTATTTTTCAGGCCTTCCAATGACTTAGCGGGCTTGGCCTGAACACGCCGCTCGGAGAATAATGCCCTCCTTATGTACCGAGGAGAGATGCACCCCATGTGGTTCAAAAACCTGCTGCCCTACCGCCTTACCCAGGACATCCAGTTCGACGCCGAGGCGTTGGAAACCGCACTGGCCAGCAAGCCGGCGCGCCCCTGTGCCAGCCAGGAGTTGACCACCTACGGTTTCGTCGCGCCCTTCGGCAAGGGCGAAGATGCGCCCCTGGTGCATGTCAGTGGCGACTTCATGCTGATCGCGGCACGCAAGGAAGAACGCATCCTGCCCGGCAGCGTGGTGCGTGACGCGGTCAAGGAGAAGATCGACGAGATCGAAGCCGAGCAGATGCGCAAGGTCTACAAGAAGGAGCGCGACCAGATCAAGGACGAGATCATCCAGGCCTTCCTGCCCCGCGCCTTCATCCGTCGTTCGATGATCTTCGCCGCCATCGCGCCCAAGCAGGGCCTGATCCTGGTCAACTCGGCCAGCGCCAAGCGTGCCGAGGACCTGCTGTCGACCCTGCGTGAAGTGATGGGCTCGTTGCCGGTGCGCCCGGTGACCGTGAAGATCGCCCCAAGCGCGACCCTGACCGACTGGGTCAAGTCGCAGAAGGCTGCGCCCGACTTCTATGTGCTGGACGAGTGCGAGCTGCGCGACACCCACGAAGACGGCGGCATCGTACGCTGCAAGCGCCAGGACCTGACCAGCGACGAGATCCAGCTGCACCTGGGTACCGGCAAGGTGGTGACGCAGCTGTCGCTGGCCTGGCAGGACAAGCTGTCGTTCGTGCTGGACGACAAGATGGTGATCAAGCGCCTGAAGTTCGAAGAGCTGCTGCAGGACCAGGCCGAGGAAGACGGCGGCGAAGAGGCCCTTGGCCAGCTCGATGCCAGCTTCACCCTGATGATGCTGACCTTCGGCGACTTCCTGCCGGCGCTGTTCGAAGCGCTGGGTGGGGAGGAGATCCCGCAGGGGGTCTGATCGTCTGCTCTCTATATAGCTATATAGAGGCCTTGCGGGCCTCATCGCGGGTCAAGCCCGCTCCTACAGGGTCGCTGCAATCCTTGTGGGAGCGGGCTTGACCCGCGATGGGGCCGCCGATAATAAAAAAGGAGCACCCCCATGCGCGCCCTCGCCGCCCTCAGCCGATTCGTCGGCAATACATTCGCCTGGTGGGTGCTGCTGTTTGCCCTCCTGGCCTTCTTCCAACCCGCCTGGTTCATCGGCCTCAAGGTCGCCATCGTGCCGCTGCTGGGCCTGGTGATGTTCGGCATGGGCCTGACCCTCAAGGTCGAAGACTTCGCCGCCGTGTTCCGCCAGCCCTGGCGCGTGGCCCTGGGCGTGGTCGCCCACTTCGTGATCATGCCGGGCGTGGCCTGGCTGCTGTGCCAGCTGTTCCACCTGCCCGCCGAAATCGCCGTGGGCGTGATCCTGGTCGGCTGCTGCCCAAGCGGTACCTCCTCCAATGTGATGGCGTGGCTGGCCAAGGGCGACCTGGCCCTGGCCGTGGCAATAGCCGCCGTCACCACCCTGCTCGCCCCGCTGCTGACCCCCGCGCTGATCTGGCTGCTGGCCTCGGCCTGGCTGCCGGTCTCGTTCATGGAGATGTTCTGGTCGATCCTGCAACTGGTGATGCTGCCGATCGTGCTCGGCGTGCTCGCCCAGCGCCTGCTCGGCCCGCGCGTACACCTGGCGGTGCAGGTGCTGCCGCTGGTGTCGGTGGTGAGCATCGTGCTGATCGTGTGCGCGGTGGTGGCGGCCAGCCAGGCCAAGATCGCCGAATCGGGCCTGCTGATCATGGCGGTGGTGATCCTGCACAACACCTTCGGGTTCGCCCTGGGCTACGTCACCGGCAAGCTGTTCAAGCTGCCGCTGGCCCAGCGCAAATCCCTGGCGCTGGAAGTCGGCATGCAGAACTCCGGGCTGGGCGCGGCACTGGCCAGTGCGCACTTCTCGCCCCTGGCGGCGGTGCCCAGCGCGCTGTTCAGCGTGTGGCACAACATCTCCGGTGCGCTACTCTCGACCTGGTTCCGGCGCATGGAAGAACCCGTCGCCGAAACGGCAGCGGTCGACGCCACGCGTTGACCGCCTCTTGCCCCCCGGCAAGGAAATGTGCACTATAGTGCGCACTGTGAGGACGACCTCACGACGCACCGCGTGACCGATCCGGGGACGGCCCCATCAACAGATGGAGTACTGCGCATGTCCTGGATCATCCTGTTTTTCGCAGGCCTGTTCGAAGTCGGCTGGGCCATCGGCCTCAAATACACCGACGGCTTCACCCGCCCCCTGCCCACTGTGCTCACGGTTGCCGCCATGGCGGTCAGCCTCGGCCTGCTCGGCCTTGCCATGAAGGAACTGCCGCTGGGCACCGCCTATGCGATCTGGACCGGTGTGGGCGCAGTGGGTACGGTGATCGCCGGGATCATCCTGTTTGGCGAATCCATGGCGTTGATGCGCCTGGCCAGCGTGGCACTGATCATCATCGGCCTGGTGGGGCTCAAGGTCAGCGCCAGCTGACCCTGGCCCCCGCGCCTAGCGCCAGGTGCCGCGTAGTTCGCTGACCCGCTCGCGCAACAGCGCCGGTTGCGCCGTTTCCACCGGTACGGCGCTACCGGCCACCAGGGTCACCCGCGACCACAGGCGCCGGAAAAACCCCTTGGCCGGGTCACGGCTGAAGAAACTCCCCCACAGGCCTTGCAGCGCCAACGGAATCACCGGCACCGGGGTGCGCTCCAGAATCAGGCTCAATCCGCCCTTGAATGCATCGATCTCGCCATCGGAGGTCAGCTTGCCTTCCGGGAAGATGCACACCAGCTCGCCGTCGGCCAGGTAGGCGGCAATTTTCTCGAACGCACGCTCGTAGGTCGGCAGGTCTTCGTTGCGCCCGGCAATCGGGATCGCCCCCGCAGTACGGAAGATGAAATTGAGCACCGGCAGGCGGTAGATCTTGTAGTACATGACAAAGCGGATCGGCCGGCGCACGGCCCCGGCAATCAGCAGCGCATCGACGAACGACACGTGGTTGCACACCAGCAGCGCCGCGCCTTCATCCGGGATCTTGTCCAGGTCGCGGTGTTCGACGCGGTACATGGAATGGCTGAGCAGCCAGATCATGAAGCGCATGCTGAACTCGGGCACGATGCGGAAGATGTAGGTGTTGACCGCGATATTGAGCAGCGACACCACCAGAAACAGCTGCGGGATACTCAGCTTGGCCAGCCCCAGCAACAGCATGGTGACCACGGCCGAGACCACCATGAACAGTGCATTGAGGATGTTGTTGGCGGCGATCACCCGGGCACGCTCGTCTTCGGGGGTGCGCGACTGGATCAGCGCGTACAGCGGCACGATGTAGAAACCGCCGAAAACACCCAGGCCCATGATCGACAGCAGGATCCACCAGGCCTTGCTCATGCCCAGCAGGGCGAGCCAGTCATACGGCGCGCCGGCGGCCGGGATATCCCCCGAATGCCACCACCACAGCAGGCCGAACACCGTCAGGCCGAACGATCCGAACGGCACCAGGCCGATCTCCACCTTGCGCCCGCTGAGGCGCTCGCACAGCAGCGACCCCACCGCGATGCCCACCGAGAACAGCGTGAGAATCAGCGTGACCACGGTTTCGTCGCCGTGCATCCACTCCTGGGCATAGGCCGGGATCTGCGTGAGGTAGATGGCACCGACAAACCAGAACCACGAGTTGCCCACGATCGAGCGCGATACCGCCGGGGTCTGTTTCAGGCCCATGCGCAGGGTCGCGACGGTCTGGCTGAAGATGTTCCATTGCAGCTTGAGTTGCGGCGACGAGGCCGCGGCACGGGGGATTGCGCGGCTGGCGAGGTAGCCCAGCACCGCCACCAGCACCACCGCGCTGGCCACGATGGGCGCGTAGTGGGTGCTGGACATCATCACCCCGGCGCCGATGGTGCCGGCCAGGATCGCCAGGAAGGTACCCATCTCCACCAGGCCGTTGCCGCCCACCAGCTCCTCTTCGCGCAGGGCCTGGGGCAGGATCGAGTACTTGACCGGGCCGAACAGTGCCGAATGGGTCCCCATGGCGAACAGCGCCACCAGCATCATCCACAGGTGGTTATAGAGAAAGCCCGCGGCGCCCACGCCCATGATGACGATCTCGGCCAGCTTGATGGTGCGGATCAGCGCATCCTTGGCGAACTTTTCGCCGAACTGGCCGGCCAGGGCCGAGAACAGGAAGAACGGCAGGATGAACAGCAGCGCGCAGAGGTTGACCAGCATCGTGCCGTCGCCGCCCAGGCTGAGCTTGTAGAGAATGGCCAGGATCAGCGATTGCTTGAACAGGTTGTCGTTGAACGCCCCCAGCGACTGGGTGACGAAAAACGGCAGAAAGCGCCGTTTTTGCAGCAGGGCAAACTGTGAGGGGTGACTCATCGTCCAGGGTCCTGAGTGGGGCTTTGTTATTGGAGGAAGCCAGCCCGCAAAAAGCCACAGATGCACGGGTAAATGCAAGCCACCGCATGAACCGCTTCGCCGACAAGGCCTTCTAGCGCCAGCAAAACCCTGCCGGAGCCGGCCTTGCCGGCGAAACTGCCACCCTTGTCACTTGCCCGTGCACCCCGCAATGCAAGGCGACACGAACAGCTCGCCACGCCAGGCCCCCGCCAGGGTACGGCTGGCCACCACCAGCCACAGCCCTGCCAGCGCCACCACCAGCACGTGGCCCATCACCGTGAAGAACCCCAACTGCAGCCACGCCGCCAGCTTCAACGTGGCCAGGGCATACACCCCCAACGGAAAGGTGAAGCCCCACCAGCCCAGGTTGAACGGCATGCCATCGCGCAGATGGCGCAGCGTGATCAACACGGCAGTGAGCAACCACCACAGCCCCGCACCCCACAGCACGATACCGGCCACCAGCCCCAGCCCGCGGGCAATCTCGCCCAGGCTGCCCAGGCCATTGGCAGCGAAGATCGCCGGTGCATCACTGCCCAGCAGCATCATGCCCAGGGCACCGGTGCCGATCGGCCCGAGTGCCAGCCAGCTCGAAGCGGCCATGCTCGCCTGGGGCAGCTTGTGCAGCGCCATGCGCAGGGTGAGGATGGTCAGGATGCTGAACGCCACCGGCAACGACACCGCCCACAGCACATAGCTGGTGATCAGTACCTGGAACTGGCGATGGACGTCCGTCAGGTGCGGCGCCAGCAGGCCGCCGCTGGCCGCGGCCACTTCGGCCGCCACCACCGGCAGCAGCCATACCGCGGTCATCTGGTCGATACTGTGCTCCTGTCGGGTGAACATCAGGTAAGGGATCGCCACCCCGCACAGCAGCGCCAGGGCCACGTCCAACCACCACAACGCCTCGACCCACGGAAGCACCCCCGTGCCCCAGCGCTCGACCCCGAATACCAGCGCCCCATTGAGAATGGTCGCCAGGCCCATGGGGATGGTGCCGAAGAACATCGAGACCGTGGAATGCGCGAAAATCCGCCGCGCCTCATCGAAGAACATCACCCAGCGCGCGGTGTAGAGCACGCTGAACAGCACGAACAGGCCAATGGTCAGCAGCCACAGCGCCTCGGCCATACCCGACAACCCCGGTACCGCCTGCCGCAGCGCCAGCGCCAGCACGCCGGTGCCCATGGTCGCGGCGAACCAGTTGGGGGTGAACTGTCGGATCACCTCGCGCGGGTGAGCCAGGCGGCTCAGCGGGCGCAAGGGGTGGGCTATCTTGGTGCAGGTCATGGTGTCGGTCTCCTGTCCTCCGGTGAGGTGAAATCGATGTTACAACCCTATGGAATATCGATATAACGGGTAATTTCTCTAACTGTTATCTGTTTTACCTATATATAAGCCGTTCGCGAGCCTTTCAAGGCTGACGTATGCTGGCGGCTGACCTCACCGGACAAGGACGTGAACATGCTCGAAAGCCTGCGGGGCTATGGCGCCGAGGTTCGCCTGCTGCTGTGCACCACCTTCGTGCTGACCCTGGCGCGGGCCATCACCCTGCCTTACCTGGTGGTGTACCTGTCGGAGCACTTCGCCCTGGGCATCAGCGCCATCGGCCTGATGATCGGCGGTGCACTGATCGTCGGCTCGCTGCTGAGCCTGTACGGCGGCTACCTGATCGACACCCTGCGCAGCTACACGGTGATCGTGTTCTCCACCCTGGCCTTCGCCCTAGCGTTCTTCGTGGCCGTGGCCAGCCGGCAACTGGGGATGCTGTTTGCCTGCCTGGTGGTGATCAACCTCACCCTGGCAGTGGTGGACATCGCCGCCAAGGCCGGCTTCTGCGCGCTGTTGCCAGTGCAGGCACGCGGCGAGGTGTTCTCGATCAAGTACACCCTGAGCAACGTCGCCTATGCCGTCGGGCCTTTTGTGGGGGTGGCGCTGGTGCTATTGGATGACCGGCTGCCGTTCGTGCTGTCGGCATTGCTGGGGCTGGGCATGTGCCTGAACTATCAACGCCGGGGCGAGCGTGCTGCACGCGCCGGGCTCGGCGGGCCGACGCTGGGCCTGCTGGCGGTCGGCAGGCACCTGCTCGGCGATCGGCGCCTGGTGTACTTCACCCTGGGCGGCGCGCTCAGCGCGGTGGTGTTCGGCCAGTTCACGGCCTACCTGTCGCAGTACCTGGTGACCACCACATCGGCCATCCAGGCCAACCAGACCGTCAGCTACCTGGTGGCGACCAACGCCATCACGGTGATCGCCCTGCAATACGCCATCGGCCGGCGCATCGGCAGTCGCCAGCTGATGCCCTGGCTGCTGGCCGGGATGCTGCTGTTCGTGATCGGGTTGCTGGGGTTCTCGCTGGCGCAGACATTGTGGGTGTGGTGCCTGGCGATGCTGGTGTTCACATTGGGCGAGATCATCGTGATCCCGGCCGAATACATGTTCATCGACAGCATTGCCCCGGAGCACCTGCGCGGGGTGTATTACGGCGCACAGAACCTGTCCAACCTGGGGGCGGCGCTGGGGCCGGTACTGTGCGGGTTTGCGCTGGCACACCTGATGCCGACGGCGATGTTCTACCTGATGATGCTGTCGGTGGGGCTTGCGGGGCTGTTCTATTGCCTGGGGGCACGGCGCCAGGCCTGAAGGCCGGCGCCGACAAAGATCCACGCTGCTCTTGCCGGAAAACGCAGCACCATCGAGATCAGATAGATCGCGCTCCGCGCATCGCCGGCAGGTTCAACACCCCCGCCACCGCGCACAACCCGACCAGCACCAGCGCATACACCTCGCTGGTGGCCACCAGCCCGAACTGGCGCACCATCAACCCGGCCGCAAGCGCGGGCACACAGAACGCCAGGTAGCTCAGCACATAGAACGTGGCCATCAAGCCCGCCCGTTCATGGGCCTCGGCCAGTGGCAGGGTACTGCGCAACGCACCCAGAAACCCCGCACCAAAGCCGCTGCCCGCCACCAGCGTGGCGGCGAAGAACAGCACCAGGCTGGCGTTGTGCAGCGCCAGCAGAATCAGCCCCACCCCGCCGGCCAGCAGCCCGGTGCCCAGCGCCAGCACCTGCTGTGCCGGGCGCAGGCGCAGCCGATAGATCGCCAGCGCGCCACTGAGGGTCAGGGTCGCCACCAGCGCGCCACCGACCAGGCTTGAGCCCAGGCCGCTCACCTCCCGCACCAGCGACGGCCCCAGTGAGAGGAAGAACCCGCCAAGCGCCCACACCGCAATGTTCACCGGCAGCATGCGCCACACCGCGCCACGCGCCTGAGGCGGCACCAGCAGGCTCGGACGCAGGGCGCGCAGCGCGCCCGGCTGGCGGCTGACGCTCTCCGGCAAACGCCACACCAGCAGCGCCAGCACCACGAACAGCGCCAGCAGCACCCCATACACAAGGCGCAGCGGCCACGGCGCGAACTCCACCAGCACGCTGGTGCCCAGCGCCCCGCAGGCCATGCCCAGCAGCGGCGCCAGGCTATTGACCAACGGCCCCTGTTCGCGGTCGGTATCGAGCAGCGCGGCGCCCAGCACACTGGTGGCCATGCCGGTGGCAAAGCCTTGCAGCAACCGCGCCGCAAGCAGCCAGGGCACCGACTCGGCCTGGATGAACAGCAGCATCGCCACGCTCTCGAGCAGCAACGCCACGAAGATCACCGGCCGGCGCCCCAGGTAATCGGACAGCGACCCCACCGTCAGCAACGCCGCCAGCAGGCTCAAGGCATACACCGCAAACACCAGGGTCAGGGTTGCCGGCGAAAACTGCCACGCATGCTGATACAGCTGGTACAACGGCGTCGGCGCACTCGAGGCCGCCAGAAAACCGAGCAGCGCGACGGCCAGGTACACCAGCCGCAAACGCGCCGACGCCGGACGGCTGAACAATCCGATCATGTGCTTTCTCCACTAAAGCTAACCGTTAGCTTTTGTGCAGTCTGCGCGTCCTGAATCCTTAACGCAAACCCTTTGTGTTAAGGTCGCGCCATGGCGATCAAAGAAGGTATTCGCACGGGCGGTCGCAGCGCCCGTGTCCAGCAATCGGTGCACAGCGCCGTGCGGGCCCTGCTCCAGGAGCAGGACCGCGCGAGCCTGACCGTGCCCATGGTGGCCGCACGTGCCGGCGTCACCCCCTCGACCATCTACCGGCGCTGGGGTGAACTGGCGGCGCTGCTGGCCGACGTGGCGGTGGAGCGCCTGCACCCCGACAGCGAACCCCTCGACACCGGCACCTTGCGCGGCGACCTGCTGGCCTGGGCCGAGCAGTACCTGGACGAGATGAGCTCCGAGCCCGGCCGACACATGATGCGCGACGTGCTCAGCAGCGCCTGCCCCGGCTACTGCACCACCCTGCTGCGCGGCCAGTTGCAGACCTTGCTGGACCGCGCGCAGCAGCGTGGCGAAGCCGGCCCCGGGGTGGAACGGCTGCTCGACCTGCTGGTGGCTCCCACGGTGTTTCGCATTCTGTTCGCCGAAGCGCCCCCGAGCCTGCAGCAGCTGCATGAACTGGTCGAACTGGCCCTGCGCGACTGAGCACTGCGACGCTCTGCCACTGCGACCTTCGTCGGCGCTGACGAAGTGAGAACGGCGTGCCAGACTGATTGATCGTGGTTGGCCGTTACCGTTTTTTCGTTCGGAGTTTTCATGTCGCTGTCCAGCGGGCTGATCGCCCTGGTCGCCCTGGCCTATATGGCCATCATGTTCGCCATCGCCTTCTACGGCGACCGGCGCAGCACCCCGCTGCCGCCACGCCTGCGCGCGTGGGTGTACAGCCTGTCGCTGGCGGTGTACTGCACCAGCTGGACCTTCTTCGGCGCCGTCGGCCAGGCCGCCGAACAACTCTGGGCCTTTCTGCCCATCTACCTGGGGCCGGTACTGCTGATGCTGTTTGCACCCTGGGTGCTGCAGAAGATGGTGCTGATCAGCAAGCAGGAGAACATCACCTCCATCGCCGACTTCATTGCCGCGCGCTACGGCAAGTCCCAGACCCTGGCGGTGGTGGTGGCGCTGATCTGCCTGGTGGGCGTGCTGCCGTACATCGCCTTGCAGCTCAAGGGCATCGTGCTGGGGGTCAACCTGCTGATCGGTGCCGGGGCCGATGCCACCGGCAGCCGCGTGCAGGACACCGCGCTGGTGGTGTCGCTGGTGCTGGCGCTGTTCAGCATCGTGTTCGGTACCCGCAGCCTGGATGTGACCGAGCACCACCGCGGCATGGTGCTGGCCATCGCCTTCGAATCGCTGGTCAAGCTGCTGGCGTTTCTCGCCGTGGGCGCGTTCATCACCTTCAGTCTGTATGACGGCTTCGACGACCTGTTCAGCCAGGCCCGCCTGGCGCCCGCCCTTGACGGCTACTGGCAGGAAACCATCAACTGGCCGTCGATGATCGTGCAGACCGGCGTGGCGATGATGGCGATCATCTGCCTGCCGCGCCAGTTCCATGTCACCGTGGTGGAGAACATCGAACCGCAGGACATGCGCCTGGCACGCTGGGTGTTTCCGGCCTACCTGATCCTCGCCGCGCTGTTCGTGGTGCCGATTGCCCTGGCCGGGCAGATGCTGCTGCCCAGCTCGGTGCTGCCGGACTCGTTCGTGATCAGCCTGCCGCTGGCCGAAGCACACCCGGCGCTGGCCTTGCTGGCCTTCATCGGCGGCGCCTCGGCCGCCACTGGCATGGTCATCGTCGAGGCCGTGGCGCTGTCGACCATGGTCTCCAACGACATGCTGCTGCCCTGGCTGCTGCGGCGCAACAACGCCGAGCGCCCGTTCGAGGTGTTCCGCCACTGGATGCTCACGGTACGCCGGGTGACCATCGTGGTGATCCTGCTGCTGGCCTACGTCAGCTACCGCCTGCTGGGCTCCACCGCCAGCCTGGCCACCATCGGCCAGGTCGCCTTTGCCGCCGTCACCCAACTGGCCCCGGCCATGCTCGGTGCGCTGTACTGGAAGCAGGCCAACCGCCGCGGCGTGTTCGCCGGCCTGGCCACCGGCACCTTCCTGTGGTTCTACACCCTGGTACTGCCGATTGCCGCCCACAGCGTGGGCTGGTCGCTGGACTTGTTCCCGGGCCTGGCCTGGCTGCACGGCAACCCGCTCAACCTGCCGATCACCCCGCTGACCCAGGGCGTGGTGCTGTCGCTGGCAGGCAACTTCACGGTGTTCGCCTGGGTTTCGATCCTGTCGCGCACGCGGGTATCGGAGCACTGGCAGGCCGGGCGCTTCATTGGCCAGGAAACCAGCGCGCGGCCCAGCAGCCGTTCGCTGCTGGCGGTACAGATCGACGACCTACTGCACCTGGCCGCGCGCTTCGTCGGCGAAGAGCGTGCGCGCCAGAGCTTCATCCGCTTCGCCTATCGCCAGGGCAAGGGCTTCAACCCCAACCAGAACGCCGACGGCGAATGGATCGAGCACACCGAGCGCCTGCTGTCCGGCGTGCTCGGCACCTCCTCGACCCGCGCCGTGGTCAAGGCGGCCATCGAAGGCCGCGACATGCAGCTGGAGGACGTGGTACGCATCGCCGACGAAGCTTCCGAGGTGCTGCAGTTCAACCGCGCCCTGCTGCAAGGGGCCATCGAGAACATCAGCCAGGGCATCAGCGTGGTCGACCAGTCGCTGCGCCTGGTGGCCTGGAACCGTCGCTACCTGGAACTGTTCAACTACCCCGACGGGCTGATCAGTGTCGGCCGGCCGATTGCCGACATCATCCGCTACAACGCCGAACGCGGCCTGTGCGGCCCGGGCGAGGCCCAGGTGCATGTGGCGCGGCGCCTGCACTGGATGCGTCAGGGGCGCGCGCACACCTCCGAGCGGCTGTTCCCCAATGGCCGGGTGATCGAGCTGATCGGCAACCCCATGCCCGGCGGCGGGTTCGTGATGAGCTTTACCGACATCACCCCCTTCCGCGAGGCCGAGCAGGCCCTCAAGGACGCCAACGAAGGCCTGGAGCAGCGCGTGGCCGAGCGAACCCACGAGCTGTCGCAACTGAACCTGGCGCTGACCGAGGCCAAGAGCCATGCCGAAGCGGCCAACAAGTCCAAGACCCGCTTCCTGGCGGCCGTGAGCCACGACCTGATGCAGCCGCTGAACGCCGCACGGCTGTTCTCCGCCGCGTTGTCGCACCAGGAAGAGGGCCTGTCGGGCGACGCCCAGCAACTGGTGCAGCACATGGACAGCGCCCTGCGTTCGGCCGAAGAGCTGATCAGCGACCTGCTGGACATCTCGCGCCTGGAGAACGGCAAGATCAACCCGGACGCCAAGCCGTTCGCCCTCAGCGAACTGTTCGACGCCCTGGGTGCCGAGTTCAAGGTACTGGCCCAGCAGCAGGGCCTGGATTTTCGCGTGCGTGGCAGCAAGCTGCGGGTGCACAGCGACGTCAAGCTGCTGCGGCGTATCCTGCAGAACTTCCTCACCAACGCCTTCCGCTATGGCAAGAGCCCGATCCTGCTGGGCGTGCGCCGCGCCGGGGACCGCCTGTGGCTGGAAGTGTGGGACCGCGGCCCGGGCATTGCCGACGACAAGCTTCAGGTGATCTTCGAGGAATTCAAGCGCCTGGACAGCCACCAGACCCGCGCCGAAAAAGGCCTGGGCCTGGGCCTGGCGATCGCCGACGGCCTGTGCAAGGTGCTCGGCCACCCGCTGGAGGTACGCTCATCGCCCGGCAAGGGCAGCGTGTTCCGCGTCAGCGTACCGCTGGCCAGCGCCGCGAGCCCGGCCCAGGCCAAGCCAGCCGAACAGGCCGGCCAGCCGCTGGCGGGGTTGCAGGTGCTGTGCGTGGACAACGAAGACAGCATCCTGATCGGCATGAACAGCCTGCTCAGCCGCTGGGGCTGCCTGGTGTCGACGGCGCGCAACCGCGAGGAATGCGCCGCCCTGCTCGACAAGGGCCTGCGCCCGCATCTGGCGCTGGTGGACTACCACCTGGACAACGGCGAAATCGGTACCGAACTGATGGCCTGGCTACGCACGCGCCTGGGCGAGCCGGTGCCGGGGGTGGTGATCAGTGCCGACGGCCACGGCGAGACCGTGGCGCGGGTACATGCCGCCGGCCTCGACTACCTGAGCAAGCCGGTCAAGCCGGCGGCCCTGCGCGCCCTGCTCAATCGTCATCTGAGCCTGGTGCAGTAAGGCCTTCGGCAAGGTTGTCGGTGCCGCCCATGGCGCGTTCCAGCAGGTCGGCCGGCAGGCTCTTGCTGGCCCGCGCGCCGAGCAGCTTGAGCTGCTCGCTGCGACTGATCAGATTGCCGCGCCCCTCGCAGAGCTTGTTGCGCGCCGCGGCATAGGCCTTGTCGACCTGTTGCAGGCGGTTGCCCAGCTCGTCCAGGTCCTGGATGAACAACACGAACTTGTCGTACAGCCAGCCGGCGCGCTCGGCGATCTCGCGGGCGTTCTGGCTCTGGCGCTCCTGTTTCCACAGGCTGTCGATGACCCGCAGGGTGGCGAGCAACGTGGTCGGGCTGACGATCACGATCTGGCGGTCGAAGGCCTCCTGGAACAGGTTGGGCTCGGCCTGCAGCGCCGCCGAAAACGCCGCCTCGATGGGCACGAACAACAGCACGAAATCCAGGCTGTGCAGGCCCTCGAGGCGATTGTAGTCCTTGCCCGAGAGGCCTTTGACATGGTTGCGCAGCGACAGCACATGCTGCTTGAGCGCGGCCTGGGCCACGTCGGTTTCACTGGCGTTTACATATTGCTGGTAAGCCGTGAGGCTGACCTTGGAGTCGACCACCACCTGCTTGTCGCCGGGCAGCATGATCAGCACGTCAGGCTGGAAACGCTCGCCATCGGCGCTCTTGAGGCTGACCTGGGTCTGGTATTCGCGGCCCTTTTCGAGCCCCGCATGTTCCAGCACCCGCTCCAGAATCAACTCGCCCCAGTTGCCCTGGGTCTTCTGGCCCTTGAGTGCCTGGGTCAGGTTGGTGGCCTCGTCGCTCAGGCGCTGGTTCAACTGCTGCAGGCGCTCGAGTTCCTTGCCCAGCGAAAAGCGCTCGCGGGCTTCCTGCTGGTAGCTTTCCTCGACGCGCTTCTCGAACGACTGGATACGCTCCTTGAGCGGGTCGAGCAGTTGCCCCAGGTGCTGCTGGCTGGTCTGGGCGAAACGCTGCTCGCGCTCGTCGAAAATCTTCGTCGCCATTTCGGCAAACTGTGCACGCAGCTCGTCGCGCGAGCCCTGCAGGTCGTTCAGGCGCTGCTGGTGGCTGTCCTGCTGCTCGCGCAGTTCGGCGGCAAGGCCGGCGCAGCGCGCTTCGAGGCGGCGCAGCTCGGCTTCACGGGCGTTGCGTTCAAGGTTCCAGGCATGGGCGGCATCGCGTGCGTTGTCGCGCTCGATCTGCAGCAACTCCAGCTCGCGGCCCTGAGCGGCCAGGCTGGCCTGCTTGGCGGCATTGGCCTGGCCCAGGTCGCTGATTTCGTCACGGCTGGCGTCGAGTTGCGCGCTCAGGCCCTCCTGGGCCAGCAGCGCACTGCTCAGGCGCTCCTCGGCCAGTGCGGCGGCGGCCTGCCTGTCAGCCAGCTGACGTTGCAGACGCACCAGCACCACCACAGCGGGCAAAGCCGCCACCACCATTCCCAGCACGATGCTGGTCAGATCCATTGCAGCCATAGACAGCATGCTCACCCCCAGGGAAATCCCCCAGAGCTTAACAGCCCCGGGCGGTCGATCAGTGGCTCGTGAGTTGCCCGAGCAGCCGCACGGCTTCTTTGGAGCCCTGCGCGGCAGCTTGTTCCAGCCAGTAACGTGCCTGCTCCGGCTCGTTGACCTGGGGCTGGGTGCACAGACGGCCGTATTCGAGCTGTGCCCTGCGGTCACCGGCCCGGGCAGCCTGGCGCAGCAGCTCGTGGCCGATGCGCCGGTCACGGGCGTTGCCGCAATCGCGGCACAGCATCTGCCCCAGCCGGCTCTGCGCCACCACCACACCCTGGCGTGCCGGTTGCTTGAGCAGGCGCCCGGCGAAGTGCTTGACGTTGGGGTTGTCGCCCAGGCGCGGGCTGTCGAGCAGCCACAGGGCCACCTTCAACGAAAAACGTCGGGGCTCGGCAACGGGGGGTTGGGCAGTGGGGCTTGGGGTTTTGCTGCGAAACTTCATAAAAAACGGCGAAGGCAACTCGAGAGGCGCGCCACTCTACCGGATTTTCTCGTGCATGGCCCGAGGGAATTCGAGGCTTTTTTTCCTTCAGGCGATGTTTTTTTTTGACACGTCAGTAGACATTTCGCGCGAGCCGAAATGCGCCGCGAAAATTGTCAGACACTTCCTGCATTGCTGGCACCCGCGTCCTAGAGCAGACCCGCATGACAATCCACAGAAGCTGTGGATAACTCGGTGGACAACCCCCTCCTACACCCCGCAAACCCCGGTAGAATGGGGCCCGCGCTCAAACTGACGATTTTTTCACCAGCTAAAAAAAGTGTTTTTTTTCATTGACTTGTACTTTCGAACTGGTCATCGCCAGGGCCCTGCCGCGGTGTAGCGCCACATTGACAAGAGGTGTTACAGGTGTGGACAGGTGCCCCAAAGCGAGGCACGGGATTGCACGAAAATGCTCCGCACGCGCGGTGGTGCCTCCTGGGGCCCTCTTCACAGAACAGCCTGAAATCGAGATAATGGCCGGCTTGGCGCACGAAAAGCACAAAGGGTTGCCACAACCTGGAAACTGCTGTAGTGTTGCCAGCGTTAGTACCAAGCTGAAACTCAATTCTGGCCAAAGCAGTCCTTGCAGCGTCCTGATCCGACAACGGAACAGCACCTGTTGAAACCAGGACCGGCCCACTTGATGACTCCCAGGTAACCATTACCTACTCTTGGCGAGTCACCCTGCAGATTGAACAGGATCTTCACACAGCGGCGCAGAACCTTAGCCCTGACGTGTTGCCTGTCTTCCTAGTACCTACCAGTCAGCCCTGGCGCCACCTAATCAATGCGCTTACCTCTGGCTGCCCTGTTCCAGTCAGGTTCTTCGCTCTAGCCCTAAAGCTTTGCGTTACTGGAACGTTTTATATGAACACGGCTCTTATGCTGTGTCTTTTGCAGGAACATCTAATAACTATGAATACATCCATCCATACTCAGGCTGCCATTCGCACCCTTAGCCAGGCATTTGCCCCGTTGAACTGCATGATCCATGCGGCGCGCAAGGGCAGCTTCAGCTTTACCCTGGTCAATGAACACGGCATTGCTCGTCACAGCGAGCGTCTGTATCCGGAGCAGTACGAGAGTGCTGAGCCGCTGCAAGCGGTGATTGACCGGACTCGCCAGGCACTGGTTGCCTGATGGTCGTCTGAGACGCAAGAAGCCCTGCCGGTTGGCGGGGCTTTTTTATGCCTGAAATTCAGTGACCGCCGCGCTCGACCTGCCCTTTGCAAGGCCCGGATTCATTGGCCAAACCCCAACCACTGAAAGCGCTTTAACCCCCACGGCCTAATACCCAAGCGTCATATGGGCTATGCCAAGCCACCACAATCGATTTAAAAACAGTCCTTTACAGCATAGATATGACACTACACTTCAACTCAAGCGGCCTTGCCCGCTTCCGGCGGGCCTGACCCCGACCCACCTGCTGCCAAGCACCAGCGTCCCGCCGGCCATTTACGAAGTTCGAGGGCATTATGGCTATCGCCGCGAGCGAGTTGAGTGAATTCGTCATCCGCCCCACCCTGTTGTACCTGGGCCGCTACTGCCCCAGCGCCGAAGCCCTGCTGCTGGGCATCGCAGCCAGCCAGTCGGGCATGGGTTCGGCCCTGCACGACCGCCGTGGCCACGGCCTGTACCGCATCGGCGAACTGCGCCACCAATCGATCTGGGACCAGTTCCTGGCCCACGACCCCGAACTGGCCAGCCTGGTCCGCGGCCTCGCCAGCCAGCACGCGTTCCTCAGCGGCCCGCACCTGGAACTGACCGTCAACCTGCGCTACGCCACCGCCATCGCCTGGATGCTGGTCGAAGAAAAGGCGCTGCCGCTACCAGAATCCGACGACCTGCTAGGTCTCGCAAGAATCTGGCGTCAAACATTCCAGCCCCACGCCCGTTTACGCGACTTCACCCAGGCCTGGCAGGCATGCGTCGGCAAACCGGCACTCCAGGCCTGCTGAGAACCATTTTCAAACAACCGGATAAAATCAGCGAATCTGGTCGGATTGTCCTACAAAAACGCGGTATCTCCTGATTTAGAGCCTATAGCGCACGTCCAAAATTATTGATACTTTGCGCTCCGGTGATCCCATGGAGTTCTAATAATGAAAAAAGTAATACTCAAATCCTCACTCGGCCTCGCTGTCGCTTTCGCATCAACTCAACTCTTCGCCAGCGGTTTTGCCCTCAACGAGCAAAGCATCAGCGGCATGGGCACAGGTTTCGCGGGTCGTTCTTCTTCTGCCGATGACGCCAGCACCGTGTTTGGCAACCCTGCCGGCATGTCCCGCCTCAAACGCGAACAAGTGACCGTCGGCGGCGCGGCCATCATTGCCAAGTCCGACATCAAGGGCAGCGGCACCTTCGGCGGCAGCAACGACGGCGACATGGTCCCCGTGGTTGGCGTACCGATGGGCTACTACGTCAAGCCGATCGATGACCACTGGGCATTCGGCTTCGGGGTCTACGTGCCTTTCGGCCTGATCACCGACTACGAGCACGGCTTTGCCGGCCGCTACTTCGGCAGCAAGAGCGAAGTTCAGGTCGTGACCCTGCAACCGACCATCAGCTACGCCTTCAACGACAAGGTCTCGATCGGTTTCGGCCCGACCATCAACCGTATCGACGGCACCCTGGAGTCCGCCGCGCTGAACCGCGCCACCCCAGGCAGCAACGACGGCAAGGTCAAGATCACCGGTGACGACACCGCCGTCGGCTACAACATCGGCGTGATGGTGCAGGCCACCGACAGAACCCGCGTCGGCCTGACCTACCACTCGATGGTCGACTACAAGCTCAAGGGCGACACCAAGATCAGCGGCCCGGGCTTCGGCCCGTTCAGCGGCAGCAAGTTCGACGCCTCGCTGAAGATCAAGACCCCCGAGTCGGTCGACTTCTCGGTCACCCACGAACTGGATGACAACTGGACCCTGTACGCGGGCAGCACCTGGACACGCTGGAGCCGCCTGGAGTCCATCGTGGTCAACAACGAGGGCACCGGGCCACTGGCACCGGCACTGGGCCAGATCGCCGAAGAACAGAACTGGCACGACACCTGGGCCCACGCCATCGGCGCTGCCTACAAGCTGAACAAGGAATGGACCCTGCGCGCCGGCTTCTCCGTCGACCAGTCGCCAGCCAACAACCAGAACCGTTCGCCACGCATCCCAACCGGCGACCGCAAGGTGTTCAGCCTGGGCGCCGGCTGGAACCCGAGCGACGACATGACCATCGACGTGGCCTACTCGTACCTGATGGAAGAAGACGTCAAGATTCACCAGAGCACCGCCATCACCGACCCTTCGTTCAAGGGCTCGTACAACGCCAAGTACGAAAACAGTGCACACGGCCTGGGTGCTTCGCTGACCTACCGCTTCTGATCGCTGTTGCATGAAAAAACCGCCTTCCAAAGGCGGTTTTTTTATGCCCGCGCGCGCACGCGCCAGGCCTGCGCCAGGCAGTCCTCCACATATGCCATGAAGGCCCGCACCTTGGGCGTCAGCGCCGAACGGTCGGCCACGCACAGGTAGATGTCCATGGGCGAGGTCTGTGCATAGGCCTGGTGGGGTTGGGCATATTCGAACAGCGGCACCAGTTGCCCGTTCTCCAGGTAAGGCCGCGCCACGAACTCGGCCAGGCGCACGATCCCACCCCCCATCACCGCCATCTGCGCCAGCACGTCGATGTCATCGCTGATCGACACATCCCCGAACTCGGCATCGAAACGCAGGCCGTCACGCACAAAGCCCCACCGCAGAAAGCGGCCGTCCACCGGGTAACGGAACACCAGGCAGCGATGCCCCTTCAAGGCTTCCGGGGTGCCGGGCCGGCCGGCACGCTCCAGGTAGGCAGGCGCTGCGCAACAGATGAACGGGATCTGGGCAACGTGCCGCGCCAGCAGGCCGTCTTCCAGCTGGGGGGTGATGCGCACACTCACGTCAATCGACTCGCGCGCGTGGTCCACACGCCGGTCGCTCGTAAGCAATTCAATTGAAAGCTGCGGATAGCGCAGGTTGAATGCCGGCATCAGGGGCGCCAGCACATAGCGCGCGAAGGCCGAAGAAGAGGAGATGCACAACCGGCCCTGGGGTTCGCCGTCATCGGCCGTGACGGCCAGCTGCGCCAGCTCCAGATCACGCTCCACATGCCTGACCTTGTCGTAATAGGCGCGACCATTGGGCGTCAACGCCATGCTGCGGGTGGTGCGGGCCAGCAGGCGCACTTGCAGATGGGCTTCCAGGCGCGCGATGTTCTGGCTCACTGCGGCGGCGCTCAAGCCCAGGGTGCGGGCCCCACCGGCGATGCTGCCAGCCTCGACCACCTTGATGAAACTGCGTATCGAGCCCAACAGGTTCACGGCCAAACTCCAGGATTCGTAAGGTTCTCTTTATAAAGACCTAAGCTGGCGTCGTCTACCTCGTACCCTGGCAGCCTGCTAGTCTGGCGCCTCCCCTACCCTCAGGAGCCTGCATGACCAGCCAGACCCGCCCTCGCCCACGCCTGAAACTCGGCGTACGCGCCACCCCCTACGTATTCGCGTTCTACATGTCGTCGATCATGGCGCTGCTGATGTGCTTCGTGATCACCGCCGCCAACAGCGGCGTCGGCGAGCATTACCTGGCCAATGTGCTCAAGGCCTACCAGCTGGCCATGCCGGTGGCCTTCGCCTGCGTGCTGGTGGTACGGCCGATCGTGCTCAAGCTGGTGGCCTGGACCGTCCACCCGGGCAAGGCCTGAGCCCGCCTCAGGGCTGCGAGGCGATGGCCTTCTCGATGGCAGCCCTGAACGCTGGATCGTCCGGCTTGGTCAGGCTGGAGAAGCTGGCTACCACCTTGCCCTGGCGATCGACCACATACTTGTAGAAATTCCACTTGGGCGCATTGCTCTGCCTGGCCAGCTCGCGAAACAGCGGCGTGGCGTCGTCGCCGCGCACCTTCTGTGGCTCGGTCATGGTGAAGGTCACGCCGTAGTTGGCATAGCACACCTTGGCGGTCTTCTCGCTGTCGGCGTCTTCCTGCTTGAAGTCGTTGGACGGCACCCCGAGCATTTCCAGGCCCTGCCCGTGATAAGCCTTGTAGGTGCTCTCGAGCCCTTCGAATTGCGGCGCGAAGCCGCAATAGCTGGCGGTGTTGATCACCACCAGCGGCTTGCCGGCGAAGCGCTCGCACAGGTTCACCTGTTCCTTTGCGCGCAGCTTGGGCAACTCGCCCTGCAGCAAGGCCGGGCAGTCGGCGGCCAGCACGGCCCCCGAACCAGCCAGTATCAATAGCGGTACCAACAGCCAGCGTGCGTACATGGTGCGTCTCCCTTGCCTGAGTGCAGGGGTTCAGCTTACGCCTAGCACACGCCCATGCCCAACTGCATCAGCGCCAGACCGCCCTGGTGCCAGCCCCACCACACCAGCGCCAGCACCAGGCCAGCCAGCACCAACGCTACCAGGCGCGCGGTCATGCCGCCTCCGGCCGCGCCTGCAGCCGCGCCACCGGGCGCTCGCGCACCGGCCAGTTGAGCGCGGCAGCCAGCAGGCTGAGCAGGATCGAGATCTGCCACACCAGGTCATAGTTGCCGGTACGGTCGTACACCACACCGCCCAGCCAGCCGCCCAGGAATGCGCCCAACTGATGGAACAGAAAGACGATGCCGCCCAGCATGGACAGGTTGCGCACCCCGAACAGGGTGGCGACGGTGCCGTTGGTCAGCGGCACGGTCGACAGCCACAGCAGGCCCATGGCGATACCGAACAGGTAGGCGCTGAACTGGGTCACCGGCGCCCACAGGAACAGCACGATCACCACCGCCCGCAGCAGGTACAGGGTGGTCAACAGGCGCGGCTTGGACATGCGCCCGCCCAGCCAGCCGGCGGTGTAGGTGCCGACGATATTGAACAGCCCGACCAGTGCCAGCACCGTGGTGCCGATGGTGGCCGGCAGGTGCTGGTCGACCAGGTAGGCCGGCAAGTGCACGCCGATGAACACCACCTGGAAACCGCACACGAAAAAGCCCAGCGCCAGCAACCAGAAGCCCGAGTGCGAACAGGCTTCGCGCAGCGCCTGCATCAGGGTCTGTTCGTGCCCCTGGCTGGGCAGCGGGTTATCGCGCAGCATGCCCACCAGCGGCACGATGAAGGCCACCAGCAGGCCCAGCACCAGCAATGCCGCCGACCAGCCCAGCCAGCCGATCAGGCCCAGGGTGCCCGGCAGCATCGCGAACTGGCCGAAGGAGCCTGCGGCGCTGGCGATGCCCATGGCCATGCTGCGCTTGTCTGCCGGCACGGCACGCCCTACCACACCCAGGATCACCGAGAACGAGGTGCCCGACAGGCCGATGCCGATCAGCAGCCCGGCACTGAGCGACAGTGACCACGCCGAGTCCGCCATGCCCATCATCACCAGCCCCACGGCGTAGAGAATGCCGCCGATGATCACCACCTTGGCCGCGCCCAGGCGATCGGCCAGGGCACCGGCAAACGGCTGGGCCAGGCCCCAGATCAGGTTCTGCAAGGCGATGGCGAAGGCGAACACTTCGCGCCCCCAGCCGAATTCGGCGCTCATCGGCGCCAGGAACAGGCCGAAGCCATGCCGCACCCCCAGCGACAATGCCAGGATCAGCGCCGCCCCCAACAGCACCCAACCGCTCGTGCGCCATACCGATGTCATTCTTGTTCTCCCAGACCGCCGCAAGGTTACACGGGTATATACCCGCTTATTGGTGTAATACGCTCAAGCCAACTGTTCCAACAGGCGCACCAGTTCATCGCGCTGCCCTTCGCCCAGGTTGCTCACCAGGGCATCCTGGGCCTGCTCCCAGGCAGGCGTGGCGGCCACCAGGCGCGCCAGGCCCTTCTCCGTCAGCAGTACGATGCGGTTGCGCAAGTCGACACCTTCGGCCAACGCCACCAGGCCGTCGGCTTCCAGCACCCGCACGTTGCGACCCAGCGTGCTGCGATCCAGGCCCATGGACTCGGCCAGCACCGAGATGCTGGGCTGATCGAGACGCTGCAGATGCCGCAGCAGGGAAAACTGGGCGACATTGATGCCGAAGCCCACAAGGGCTTCGTCATAGTGCCGGCTGACCCCACGGGCGGCCCGGCGCAGATGAGTACAGATGCAATGGCTCTTCAACATAGATGCGTGTATATACCCGGAGTTTCCAGGATGCAAGCGTTCAGTGGGGTACGCCATTGAGGGCAAGGCGTTTTCGAATCGGTTCCAACAGGCTGGAGGGCGTGCGCTTGAGCGGGTCCGGCAGGCCCTTTTCGATCGCCTGCCAATAAGCCCACGGCACTTTGGCGCTGCCCAGCTCGTAGTCCATCCCGTCCCAACTGTCTTCGCGAAAGCTGTAGAAGGCCCAGTGCACCTGCTGGCGATCGAGGGTGCCCAGTACATCCTCCAGATAGGCGGTACAGCCCGCCCAGCGGCGCATGCAGCCGAACTCGCCGGCCACCAGGCGATTGGCCGGCACCGCGTGCCTGCCGGCCCAGTCCAGCGGGCGCTGCAGATACTGCTGCACCCGGGCCTTGTTCCATTGCGCAACGCTGCCGCCAAAGGGCGCGGGCCCAGGGTAGGCATAGGGCGTGGCGCGCTCCAGGTTGGGCGCGCTGGTGGCCGCGTAGGGTTCGTACATGTGAAAGCTGTAGAGCAGGCGCTGGTCGTCGAGCGCGCCAGGCCAGTACTCGAAGGCATCGGCCGCGGCGTACCAGCCGGCATCGAGCATGACCGGGGTGAGTGGATCGACTTCGCGTATCGACGCCACCAACTGGCGATACAGCGCCGGCAGGTCGCGGGTGCTGCCCTGCTGCTGTCGGTACCAGGCGCGCATCTGCTCGGCGCTGGCGTGCTCGGCCAGGCCGCCAAGTTTCTCGGGCGCCGGTTCGTTGATCAGGTTGTAGGCCGCCACCGCCGGATGGTCCTTGAGCGCCCGCGCCAGGTCACGCCAGAAGTCGGCGGCCTGCGCCCAGTAGGCCTTGTCCTGCCAGAGCCGGTCATCGAACTGGCCGGCGTTGTTCTGTGCCCAGCGCATGCCGGGCAGTGAGAGGGGCGTGATAACGACCTTGAGGCCTGCGGCGTGCGCGCGGTCCAGGGTGGCCTTGAGCGTGGCAAGGTCGGCGGCCGGCAGCCCTTGGTAGGTATCGGCATTACCGAGCAGAAAATCACGCTGCGCCGCTTGCCACTTGTCATAGGACAACCGCACCCAGCTCGCCCCGTAGCCGTGCAGCGCCTCGAAATAGGCCTGGTCGGGCGGCAGGCGGTTGAAGCTGTTGCCGCCATGGCGCGGCGTGTTCCAGAAGTCGATCAGGTCGGCGGCGTGGGCCGGCAGGGACGAACAGGCGATAAGGCAGGCCAGCAGTTGGTTGCGCATCGGGGCACCCAGCAAAGACAGAGGGACGTAAGGCTAGCGCTTGCGAAGGCTGACCACGTGCTGCATTCAGTTGCAAAACACTACAGATTCATGACCGCAGCGAAGAGCTCCTGACAGCCCCTTCAGAGTGCCAGGCTTACCACCACCGCCAGCTCCAGCAGCTCCAGCAACGCCCCTGCTGTATCCCCGGTGGTTCCCCCCAGGCGCTTGAGCATCACCTGGCGCAGCAGCGCGAACACCAGCAGCGCCACGCCCACGGCCAGGATACCGTTCCATCCCGCCAGCACCAGGCACCCCAAACCGGTCGCCAGCAACACGGCCTTGGCTTCGCCACGCGGCAGATGCTCGGCCAGCGCCTGTCCCAGGCCGCCTGCGCGCACATACGGCGTGCACAGGAACAACCCCAGCATCGCCGCCCGCCCCAGTACCGGTGCCAGTAGCAGGCCCACCGCCTGCCCGCTGTCGACCAGCGCGAGCAACGCGCAGAACTTGAGCAGCAGCACCAGTACCAGCGTCACCACCGCAATCGGCCCGCTGCGCGGGTCCTTCATGATCGTCAGGGTGCGTTCGCGATCGCCGAACCCGCCCAGCCAGGCATCGGCGCTGTCGGCCAGGCCATCCAGGTGCAACGCACCGCTCAACCACACCCAGATGCACAGCAGCAGGGCCGCCTGCAGCATCGGCGGGCTGCCCGCCAGCAGCGTGCTGGCGGCCCACAACACCCCGCCGAACAACAGCCCCACCAGCGGGTAGCACAGCAGGGAGCGCCCCATCTGCTCGGGCGCGGGCATGCCCGCCAGGCGCACCGGCAGGCTGCTGAGAAACTGCAGGGCAATCCAGAACGCCTGCATCAGGCGATTTCCGCGAAACGACCGTCGGCCGCGCAATGCAGACGGTGCACCGCGCCGTGCCCGACCACCACCTGCAGCAGCTGCTCGCGCGGCAGGCCGCGGGCACGGGCCAGCAGCAGGCGCATCACGCCGCCGTGGGTCACCAGCAGCACGCGCTCGCCGGCGTGGGCCTGATACGCCCGCGCCATGGCCGCCAGCACCCGCTCGGCAAACGCCGTGACCGGCTCGCCACCCGGCGGCGTGAAGGCATAAGGGTCGGCCCAGAACAGCCCCAGGCCCTGTTCGTCGGTAAGCATGAGGTCGGCGGTGCTGCGCCCCTCCCAGTCGCCGAAGTGCAGCTCCTGCAGGCCGGCCTCCAGTTGCATGGGCACGCCCACCTGACCGGCAAGTTCTTCGGCAAATCGCGCGCAGCGTTGCAGCGGCGAGCTGATGATCCGCGTCCACGGCCCGCCCTCGACCACAGCCGCACGCATCTGCGCCCAGCCAAGTTCGGTCAGCGCGTCGTCCAGGCTGCCGCGCAGCCCACCGCCCAGTTCGGTTTCACCATGACGCAGCAGGTCGACGATCATGTATCGCGGTCCGCCACCGCCGCCTCGGCGAAGGTCGCCATCTGCCCGTGCAGGTCGCAGGCCATGCGCAGCAGCGGTACCGCCAGCGCCGCCCCGCTGCCCTCGCCCAGGCGCAGGCCCAGCTCCAGCAGCGGTTGCGCCTGCAACGCTTCGAGCACCCGCTGGTGCCCGGGCTCGGCGCCGCGATGACCGAACAGCAGCCAGGCCCGGCAACCGGGGTTGATGCGCGTTGCAACCAGCGCCGCCACGGTGCAGATAAAACCGTCCACCAGCACCACGATGCCTTGCTGCGCGCACGTCAGGTACGCCCCCACCAGCGCGGCAATCTCGAAGCCGCCAAAGCACAACAGCTGCTCCAATGGGTCGTCGGCCAGCGCCGCGTGGGTGAGCAGCGCGCGTTCGATCACGCGGGTCTTGTGTTCGACACCGGCAGCATTCAGGCCAGTGCCGGGGCCGGTCAGCTCGCCAGGGGTGCATTTGAGCAATGCACTGGCCACCGCACTGGCAGAGGCCGTGTTGCCGATGCCCATTTCGCCGCCGATGAACAGTTGCGCCCCGGCGTCACGCGCACGCAAGGCGCTCTCGCGCCCGGCCTGCAGCGCCAGGCGCCCCTGCTCGGCGGTCATTGCCGGCACCTGGGCGAAGTTGGCGGTGCCCGCCCCGATGCGCAGATGGCGTACACCGGCAAGTTCCAGGGTCAGGTCGACCGTCCCCAGGTCGACCACCTCCAGCTGCGCACCCAACTGGCGGGCCAGCACGCTGATGGCTGCGCCGCCGCCGACGAAGTTCTGCAGCATCTGCCGCGTGACCACCTGCGGATAGGCCGAAACCCCCTCGGCCACCACGCCGTGATCGCCCGCGAAAATCGCGATCCATACCTGCCGCACGCCAGGCTTGAGCTTGCCCTGCAAGCCCGCCAGCTCCACCGCAACCTGCTCCAGCCGGCCCAGTGAGCCGGCTGGCTTGGTCAGCTCGCGCTGGCGCTCCAGCGCCTGTTCGCGCACAGCCAGGTTGATCGGCTGACACGCGTTCTGCCACCAGTTTTGACTCATGTTCAGGCTCCCTTGAGCGTAAGCGGCAGGCCGGCAACGGTCAGCACCACGTGCTGGCAACGTTCGGCAATGGCCTGATGCAGCCAGCCGGCTTCATCGACGTAACGACGGGTCAGCTCGCCCATGGGCACCACGCCCAGGCCGGTCTCGTTGCTGACCAGGATGATTTCACCCGGCAACTGCGCCAGGCAGTCCAGCAGTGCATCGCGCTCGGCGGCCAGGCGCTCGAGGTCTTCGAGCATCAGCAGGTTGGTCAGCCACAGGGTCAGGCAGTCCACCAGCAGGCAACGCTCGGGCGCGGCGGTTTCGCGCAGCACCCGCGCCAGCGCCAGCGGCTCCTCGATCAGCGCCCACTCGGCAGGGCGACGCGCACGGTGCAGTTGCACGCGGGCATTCATTTCACCGTCCAGCGGCTCGCTGGTGGCGATATAGGTCACCGCCAGCGCGCTGTCGACGGCGTATTGTTCGGCCAGGCGGCTCTTGCCCGATCGGGCGCCGCCAAGAATCAGCTTGAGCATGTCAGTCCAGCCCGCAGAGTTGACGAAGCCGGGCGCCGTCCAGGTGCGTGTCCACCAGGTCGGCCAGGCGTTCGATGTCCAGTTCACGCAGAGCATGGTAGTCCACCTGCTGCACATCGTTCAGGCCAGCCCAGCGCAGCAGCGCCGTGCACGAATGCGGCGACTCGAACAGGCCGTGCAGGTAGGTGGCCAGGATCTGCCCATCGGCGCTGACCGCGCCATCGCTGCGACCGTCGGCCAACTGTACGGCGGGCTGCGCCAGCGCCGGCCCGCAGGTGACCCCGGCATGGATCTCGTAGCCACTGACGGGCGCCTGCTCCAGGTTCAGCGTGCCGCTGACATTGCGCAGCTGCTTCTCGGCCTCCAGCTGCGTGCTGTAGTCCAGCCAGCCCAGGCCCGCGCTGCTGCCGGCGGCGCCTTCCAGGCCCAGTGGATCATGCACGTGGGTCCCGAGCATCTGCAGGCCACCACAGATGCCCAGCAGTTTGCCGCCGTAGCGCAGGTGGCGGGTTATCGCCTCCTCCCAGCCGCGCTCGCGCAGGTGTGCCAGGTCGCTGCGCACGCTCTTGGAGCCCGGCAGGATGATCAGGTCGGCCGGCGGTATCGCGTCGCCCGGCCCGATGAACTGCAGATCCACCTGCGGATGCAGGCGCAGCGGATCGAAGTCGGTATGGTTGCTGATGCGCGGCAGCACCGGCACGATCACCTTGAGCACCTGCGCGGCTTTCTGGCCCTGGCGTCGGTCCAGGCCATCCTCGGCCTCCAGATGCAGGTCCAGCACATACGGCAGCACGCCCAGCACCGGCTTGCCGGTACGCGCCTCGAGCCAGTCCAGGCCGGGCTGCAGAAGGGCGATGTCGCCACGAAAGCGGTTGATCACGAAGCCCTTGACCCGCGCCTGCTCGCTGGGCGACAGCAGCTCCAGGGTGCCGACCAGGTGTGCGAACACCCCGCCGCGGTTGATATCGGCGATCAGGATCACCGGGCAGTCGACCGCCTCGGCAAACCCCATGTTGGCGATGTCCCCGGCCCGCAGATTGATTTCGGCCGGCGAGCCCGCGCCCTCCACCATCACCACCGGGTAGGCGTCGCTCAGGCGCTGGTGCGAGGCCAGTACCGCCTGCATGGCGATGGCCTTGTAGTCGTGATAGGCCACCGCGTTCATGCTGGTGACCGCGCGGCCATGCACGATCACCTGGGCTCCGGTCTCGCTGTTGGGCTTGAGCAGTACCGGGTTCATGTCGGTGTGCGGCGCCAGCCCGGCGGCCTGGGCCTGCACCGCCTGGGCGCGGCCGATTTCGCCGCCGTCGGCCGTCACCGCACTGTTGAGTGCCATGTTCTGCGGCTTGAACGGCACGACACCCACGCCCTGGCGCGCCAGCCAGCGGCACAGCGCGGTCACCAGGGTGCTCTTGCCGGCATCGGAGGTGGTGCCTTGCACCATCAGGGTGGTCATGGGTGTTCCTTGCGGTAGTCGTCCAGCGCCTGGATCAGGCGCTGCCAATCGGTGTCGGTGGCCGGCAGGCCGAAACGCAGGCTGCCCAGGTGCTCGAACAGGCGCAGCAGGATGCCGCGCCGCGCCATGAACTGGTGCAACTGCGCGGCGTGGGCAAGCTCCAGGTACTGGAACAGGTCGCAGCCGCCGGCCGGCGTGAAGCCGGCAGCATCGAGTACCTGCGCCAGGCGTGTGCTGGCCTCGGCGCAGCGGGTGATCTGGCGCTGCTGGGCGCCATGGTCGAGCAGGCAGGCCTGGCCCAGCACCCGCGTGGGCCCGGCGATCGACCAGGGCCCCAGTTGTTCGGCCAGCAGCTGCAGCAGTTGGCGTTCGGCCAGCACGAAGCCCAGGCGTACACCGGCCAGGCCGAAGAACTTGCCGAACGAGCGCAGCACGATCAGCCCGTTGCGCCAGGTTTCGGCGGCGATGCTGTGTTGCGGGGTGTTGTCCATGAACGCTTCATCCACCACCAGCCAGCCACCGCGCTGGGCCAGGCGGGCGTGCCAGCCCAGCAGGCGCTCGGCGCTCAACAGGCGCCCGGTGGGGTTGTTGGGGTTGACCACCACCAGCACATCGAGGCTGTCGAGAAAGAACTCCACCTCGGCCTCGCCGACTTCACGCACGCGGTGCCCGGCGCGCCGCCAGCCCTCGGCATGTTCGGCGTAGCACGGCGACAGCACACCGACCTTGCCACTGCGACGCAAGCGCGGCAGGGCCTGGATGGCGGCCTGGGACCCGGCCACCGGCAGCAGTTGCGGCACGCCGTAGTACTCGCGGGCCGCCTGCTCCAGGCCATCGTCGGTTTCGGGCAGGCGTGCCCAGGCGCGCAACGGGATCTCGGGGATCGCGAAGGGCCACGGCGCGATGCCGCTGGACAGGTCGACCCAGTCCTGCACTGCGATGCCGTACTCCAGCACCGCCCGTTGCAAACGACCACCGTGCTCAAGCATAGAATTGCGCCCCCACGCACAACAGCAGCAACCACAACCACACGCCCTTGCACACCAGTTGCCAACCACGCTCGATGGCGTGCGCATCGGCCGGCGGGCCTTCGCCCAGTTGCGGGCGCTGGTGCAGCTCGCCGTGGTACACCGCCGCGCCGCCCAGCTCGACACCCAGCGCACCGGCGCCAGCTGCCATCACCGGGCCGGCGTTGGGGCTGTCCCACAACGGCGCCTGACGGCGCCAGCAGCTCAGTGCCAGGCGCGTCCTGCCCAGCACCGCGTAGGTCAGGGCCACCAGCCGCGCCGGAATATAGTTGAGCAAATCGTCGATGCGCGCTGCGGCCCAGCCAAAGCGCTCGAAGCGCTCGTTGCGATAGCCCCACATGGCATCCAGGGTATTGCTCAGGCGATACAGGACCACACCTGGCGCCCCCGCCACCACGAACCAGAACAGGGCGGCGAACACTGCATCGCTACCGTTCTCCAGCACCGATTCGGTGGCGGCACGCGCCACGGCGGTGTCATCCAGTTCGCCGGTTTCACGGCTGACCAGGTAGCCCACGCGGCGGCGCGCTTCGTCCAGGTCGCCGCCACGCAGCGCCTCGGCCACGGGCCGTACATGTTCGCCAAGGCTGCGCAGGCCCAGCGCGCAGTACAGCGCCAGTATCTCCACCAGCCAGCCGATGTAGGGCAGCCACGACAGCACAGTCACCAGCAAAGTCAGGGGCACCACCGCCAGAAACCACGCGGTGACGCCATGGCTGCGCCAGCCACGACCGCCGGCATTGAAGCGTTGTTCCAGGCGTCCGGCATAACGGCCGAACGCGACCAGCGGGTGCGCACGCCGGGGCTCGCCCAGCAAGGCATCCAGCGCCACCCCGGCCACACTCAGCAAGGCCACACTCATCAACGCTCTCCCCAATGGTTTTCGTAGAGCATCTCGCTCAATGGCCGCTCGCGGGCCCAGCCTTCGAGCACCAGCATGGGCGCCTCGTAGAACGCCTCGACCGGGCCCAGGCACAGTACCGCCAGCGGTTTGGCACCGGCCGGCATGCCCAGCAGGTCGGCCAGTGCCTGCGGTTCGAACAGCGACACCCAGCCCATGCCCAGGCCCTCGGCACGGGCCGCCAGCCACAGGTTCTGGATGGCGCATGACAGCGAGGCCAGGTCCATTTCCGGCAAGGTGCGACGGCCGAAGATGTGCGCCTCGCGCCCGTCCATCAGCGCCGCCACCAGCACCTCGGCGCAATCGTTGATGCCCTCGACCTTGAGCCGCATGAAATCGTCAGAACGCTGCCCCAGTGCCTCGGCGGTGCGCACCCGCTCCTGCTCCACCAGCGCCTGGATCTGCTGGCGCAGCTCGCGACGGGTGATGCGGATGAAACGCCAGGGCTGCATCAGACCCACGCTCGGGGCCTGGTGCGCCGCCTGCAGCAGGCGTGCCAGCAGCTCGGGGGCCACCTCGCCGCCGCTGAAATGGCGCATGTCGCGACGTTCGCCGATGGCACGGTATACCGCCGCGCGCTCGGCGTCGTTGAAGGCCTGGTCGCTCATGGTGCCAGCAGCGCCGCCAGCGCAGACGGGTTGGACGGGAAGTAGAAATGCACATACGAGGCCGTCAGCCGGCCGCAACGGTACACCGCCTCGGCGCCGCGCCCGCCGTTGGGGCTTTGCCCGCGGGCGATGGGTTCGAGCGCGGTGCTGGTCAGCGAATGGTGATAGGTATGCCCGCGCAGGGTGCCCTCGGGCAGCTCTACCGCTTGCAGGGCCAGGGCCGCCAGGCGCTTCTGCATCACCGCCTCGCCCGGCAGCAGGCCGGCCAGTTCGGCCCGTTCGCCGGCCACATCGGTCAGTGCATCGAGCAGGTAGAGCATGCCGCCGCATTCGGCCAGCAAGGGCTTGCCGGCCTGGTGATGGGCCCGGATCGCCGCCAGCATCGGCGTGTTGGCGGCCAGCGCATGGTGGTGCAGCTCAGGGTAGCCGCCGGGCAGGTACAGGCTGTCGCAGTCTGGCAGCAGGCGGTCGTGGATCGGCGAGAAGAAGCTCAGCTGTGCGCCCATCTCGCGCAACAGGTCCAGGCTGGCGCCATAGGTGAATGCGAAGGCTTCGTCGCGCGCCACGCCGATCCGCACGCCGGCCAGCAGTGGCTCGATGCTGCGCGGCTGCGGCGCATCGAAGGCCACCGCCGGCGTCAGGGCCGACTCGCAGCTGTCGCCCAGGGCGTTGGCGGCGGCGTCCAGGCGCAGGTCCAGGTCGGTCAGTTCACTGGCCTGCACCAGGCCCAGGTGGCGGCTGGGCAGTTCGATGCCGGTTTCCCGCGACAGCCCGCCGTACCAGCGCAGGCCTTCGGTCAGGCTGCCTTCGAGCAGTTGCGCGTGACGCAGCGAGCCCACACGGTTGGCCAGCACGCCGGCAAACGGCAGGTCGGGCTGGTAGCGCGCCAGGCCCAGGGCCAGCGCGCCGAAGGTCTGGGCCATGGCCGTGCCGTCGATCACCGCCAGCACCGGCACGCCGAAATGCCGCGCCAGGTCGGCGCTGGACGGCGTACCGTCGAACAGCCCCATCACCCCTTCGATCAGGATCAGGTCGGCGTCGGCGGCGGCTTCCCACAGCAGGCGCCGGCTTTCCTCGGCGCCGACCATCCACAGGTCCAGCTGGTACACCGGGGCGCCACTGGCGCGCTCCAGAATCATCGGGTCGAGAAAGTCCGGGCCACACTTGAACACCCGGACCTTGCGCCCCTGGTTGCGGTGCAGGCGCGCCAGTGCGGCCGTCACCGTGGTCTTGCCCTGGCCAGATGCAGGTGCCGCGATCAGCACCGCCGGGCAATGACGGGTTTGCCTCATAGTTCCACGCCCTTCTGGGCACGGATGCCGGCCTGGAAGGCATGCTTGACCATGCCCATCTCGGTCACGGTGTCGGCCAGCTCGATCATCTCGGGCTTGGCGCCGCGGCCGGTGACGATCACATGCTGCATCGGTGGGCGTGCCTGCAGGTCGCCGAGCACCTGGTCGAGGTCGAGGTAGCCGTGCTTGAGGGCGATGTTGAGCTCATCGAGCACTACAAAACCGATGGCCGGGTCCTGCAGCAACTGGCGCGAAACCGCCCAGGCAGCCTCGGCGGCGGCGATGTCGCGCTGGCGGTCCTGGGTTTCCCAGGTAAAGCCCTCGCCCATCACGTGGTAGCGCACCTGTTCGGGGAAGCGGCGGAAGAACAGCTCCTCGCCGGTGCTGTTGCGGCCCTTGATGAACTGCACCACGCCACATTGCATGCCGTGGCCCAGGGCCCGCGCCAGCATGCCGAAGGCCGAGCTGCTCTTGCCCTTGCCGTTGCCGCTGAGTACCAGCAGCAGGCCGCATTCGTTGGGCGAGTTGGCAATGCGTTCGTCGATTACCGCTTTTTTGCGCAGCATGCGCGCCAGATGGCGTTCGTCGCGATCGGTGGTGTCGGTCATCGGAGGCTCCGTGGGCAACTGGCGCGCACAGGGACCGGGGGGATCGAGTCGGCGCGACAGCAGGTTGGCGATGGCACACGGAAAACGCGCAGGCCCTGCCACTGGCCGGGAGAACCGCGCATCACCCTCCGTGATGCCGTTGATCTGTGACAGGCCGGTCTCCGGGCTCATGGGCGGGTCTGATCGACCCGGATCGCGCGCCTTCCCGGGCTGTTGCACCCAGTGGCCCTGCGCGATCCCGACTCATTTACCGTTGCGGGGGCAGCGCCGGAATCGCACGTTGCACGTGCCCACCGGCTTCCCTGTTTCACCCTGCCGGCACCTTGGCCGCAGAGCACCTGAAACAAGTCGCGAAGGTTAGAGGGTTGGGCCATGAGCGTCAATCAAAGGCGCTGCGAAGCGGTCTGGATCAATGGCATTTATGTCATCTTGTGTCACACTCACTGCAGTGATATCACATAGCCATTATCCGCACCTCTCCGATCCACAATAACAATGGAGCACGGCATGCAAGGTCTGATCATCAACAACCCGCGTCTGGAGTTCCTGCGCCCCGCCCTGGAACGTTGGGCCGAGTGCCTGGAGCGCTACAACCAGACCCTGGGCGACAGCGACGCCCCCTACTGGCAAGGCGTGCAAAGCAACCTTGGCGTGCTGGGCGCGGCGGCCTGGCAGGCGGAGCTGGTGACCTTGCAGGGTGCGCAGACCAAGAAGCAGCGCGACGAAGGCGAGCGTGCGGCGCACTGCGACCTGGTGATCGCCAGCAAGGAAGAGACCGCCTACCTGCAAGCCACCCAGCGCTGGCCACGGGTCGGCAAGCTCGACCTCACCGATGCCCTGCAGGAGAGCGTCGCCCAGGCTCGCCTGGTGGGCTATGCCAGCCAGCTCAAGGTCGCCGCGCTGTTCGTCAGCCCGTACAAGGCCGGGCAACACGCCAGCCCCGAAGAGCTTCAGGACCTGGTCGACGACCTGCAGAAGCACAATGCATGCGCCATCGCCTGGGTGTTCCCCTATGGCTACCGCAAGCTGCACGACGACGTGGGCCGCTACCACCCCGGCATCGCGCTGCTGCTCAAGCAGGCCTGAGCCCCTGTCGAGGGAACCTCGCCGACGTGCCCGCCTCTACCTTACTGGACACGGCCAACTTCGCGAGGGACACCGATCATGGGCAACATGCGCATTGCTGTACTGCTGGCACTCACCACCGGGCTGGTGGCCTGCGGCGAGAACGCCCGCCTGGACGTCACCGATGGCACCGGCCCGTCGCCGCGCCTGCCCGAACCGAACAAGACCCTCATCCCCACGGTAAACATCGCGCCGGCCATCGGCTGGCCAGAGGGCGGCAAACCCAAGGCTGCGGCAGGCACCCAGGTGGTGGCCTTCGCCGACAAGCTCGACCACCCGCGCTGGCTGTACGTGCTGCCCAACGGCGACGTGCTGGTGGCCGAGACCAACGCGCCGCCCAAGCCCGATGACGGCAAGGGCATCAAGGGCTGGGTGATGGGCAAGGTGATGGGCCGCGCCGGCGCCGGAGTGCCCAGCCCCAACCGCATCACCCTGCTGCGTGACAGCGACAAGGACGGCGTGGCCGACACCCGCACCACCTTCATCGAGGGGCTGAACTCGCCGTTCGGCATGGCCCTGGTGGGCAACGACTTCTATGTGGCCGACACCGATCGGCTGTTGCGCTTCACCTACGAGCCAGGCGCCACCCGCCTGCAGGGCAGCGGCACCAAGGTGGTCGACCTGCCGGGCGGCACGCTCAACCACCACTGGACCAAGAACGTGATCGCCAGCCCCGACGGCAAGAAGCTGTACGTGACCGTGGGCTCCAACAGCAACGTGGCCGAAAACGGCATGGAGCAGGAGAAAGGCCGCGCCGCGATCTGGGAGGTCGACCCGGCCACCGGCAGCCAGCGCCTGTTCGCCACCGGCCTGCGCAACCCCAACGGCCTGGCCTGGGAACCCCATAGCCAGCAGCTGTGGACGGCGGTGAACGAACGTGACGAGATCGGCAGCGACCTGGTGCCGGACTACATCACGTCGGTGAAGGACGGCGCCTTCTATGGCTGGCCCTACAGCTATTACGGGCAGCATGTGGATGAGCGCGTACAGCCGCAGGATGCAAAGCTGGTGGCCAGCGCGATAGCGCCGGACTATGCGGTGGGGCCACACACCGCCTCGCTGGGGCTGGCGTTTACCGTGCCGAACGCCTTGCCGGCGCCGTTCGACCAGGGCGCGTTCATCGGCCAGCACGGCTCATGGAACCGCAAGCCGCACAGTGGCTACAAGGTGATCTTCGTGCCGTTCAGCACGGCGGGCAAACCGTCGGGCAAGCCCATCGATCTGCTGACCGGGTTTCTCGACGAGGACGGCAAGGCCATGGGGCGCCCGGTCGGCGTGGTGAACGATCAGCGTGGCGGGGTGCTGGTGGCCGACGACGTGGGCAATGTGATCTGGCGGGTGAGCAAGGCGCAGTAGCACTGCGCTGACGTGTTCGCCGGCAAGGTCGGCTCCTGCTGGAGCCGGCTTTGCAGGCCACGCTGTCAGGGATTGCGCGCCAGGTGCGCCGGCTGCAGCACGCGCTTGGCGTTGAGGTAGGTCTTCTGCCAGTAGCTGTTGGACAGGTAGTCCAGGCGCACCGTACCGCCCGTTGACGGTGCATGCACGAAACGCCCCTCGCCCACGTAGATACCGGCATGGCTCACCTGGGTGCCGCCATTGGTGGCGAAGAACACCAGGTCGCCCGACTGCAACGCACCCTTGTCGATGTCCGGGGCACGAATGCCGATCATCTCGCGGGTTGAGCGCGGCAGGGCGATACCCGCCGCGTCCCGGTACACGTAGCCAATCAGCCCGCTGCAATCGAACCCCGAGTCCGGGGTATTGCCGCCCCAGCGGTAAGGCGTGCCCACCAGGCCCAGGGCCCGGAACAGCACATCCTCGGCCACTGGCGAGAAATACACCTGGGGCGCCATCACCTTCGGCTCGACCACCTGAGGTTTCTGCGGGGCATGGCTGGAGCAGGCACCCAGCAGGGCCGCCAGGGAAAGTACAGCAACGCGCGCGAGTATCGACATAGTCAGAACATCCTGTCTGAAGCCGCCCGACCCCAAGTCGGAAATAGGTGAGAAACTAGATTAGACGTTTTCTGTAAACACGCACGGCGGCGAGCTTTTCAGCTACGCCGCCGTGCGGGACATCACGCGCAGACTCAGTTACGCGACAGGGTAGTCGGTGCCATGGCCAGCGCGCGCTTGGCTTCGATGAAGGTCTTGCTCCAGTAGCGGTCACCGAGATTGTCGATGCGCACGCCACCGCTGCGGCGGCTGCTGGAGTGAATGAACTGATCGTCGCCCAGGTAGATGCCGGCGTGGCTGACGCGGCCGCGGCCATTGGTGCTGAAGAACAGCAGGTCGCCTGGCTTGAGCTTGTTGCGCGCAACCAGCGGGGCTTTCACGTTGATCATTTCGCGGGTGGAGCGCGGCAGGTTCATGCCGGCCTCTTCGCGGAACAGGTAGCCGATGAAGCCGCTGCAGTCGAAGCCGGACTTCTCCGAGGTGCCGCCGAAACGGTAGCGGGTACCGATCAGGGACATGCCACGTTCGAGAATGTTGTCGGCCAGGGCTGGCAGTTCGTAGGGCTTGGTGCTGGAGGAGAACGCTTCCAGGTCCTGCTCGGTGGCCAGCTCTTCTTCGAACACCGACGCGGCGGTGGAAGGCTTGGCGGCAGCCTGGGCAGCAACTGGAGCGGGAGCCTGCTGGTGGGTGACGGGACCGGTGGTCGCGCAGCCGAACAGCAAGGTCACAAGTGCGAGGGGCACGAGGGGTGCGAAGCGATTTAGCATGGGCACGACCGTGGCTTGAATTTGATGAAGCCGAGACTATGCCTTCTATCGGATCGATTTGCAAATTCAATCGAAAAAAATGTGACTTTTATGTGCCGAGGCTCTGGGCCGGCCCTACCAGCCCAATGTCTCTTTCAAAAACGGGATGGTCAGCTTGCGCTGCGCCTGCAGTGAAGCCTGGTCGAGGCGTTCGAGCAGGTCGAACAGTGCGCTCATGCTGCGCGTGCCTCGGGTCAGGATGAAATGCCCGACTTCGTCGGTGAGGTGCAGGCCCCGGCGCGAAGCGCGCAATTGCAGGGCACGCAGCTTGTCTTCATCCGACAGGGCGCGCATCTGGAAGATCAGCGCCAGGGTCAGGCGCGACTTCAGGTCGGCCAGCTTGATCGGCAATTCCCGTGGGGAGCTGGACGCTGCCAGCAGCAAGCGGCGGCCGCTGTCGCGCAGGCGGTTGAACAGGTGGAACATGGCCTCTTCCCAGTCCGGCTTGCCGGCAATCACATGCAGGTCGTCCAGGCACACCAGTTCGTACTGTTCCAGGTTGTCGAGCAGTTCCACGCCGCGATCGAGCAGTTGCGCCAGAGGCAGGTACACCGCAGGCTCGCCCAGTTGCTCGAAGCGCAGGCACGCGGCCTGCAGCAGGTGGGTACGCCCTACGCCCTGCTTGCCCCACAGGTAGATCAGGCTTTCGGTCCAGCCGGCGTCGGCTTCGCAGAGTCGCTCGACGTAGCCCAATGCGGCGGCGTTGGCACCCGGATAGTAGTTGATGAAGGTGGCGTCATCACGCAGACGCACACCCAGGGGCAACTGGATCGGTTTCATGCTGGCTGGGCAGTCCCGAGGAACCGCAAGGGGCCTTTGGTGAAAAGTCCGCAAAGTCTATACCCGTGACGCCAACCGCACAATGCGTTAGCAAAATCAAAGGCTTGCGCGGCATATGGGGCAGGCATGGGTCAATCCTCCAGCAGTTCCTCTGCACTCAGGCGAAACAGCTCCACGGTGTTGATGCTCGCCCCTTCGAGCGAGCCTTCCTTATCCAGTACCTGGTTGGCCGCGTTCATCTCCGAACTGCGCCCGGCAACGCGCTGGAAGGTGCTGCGCGGTAGTGCGGCGCTCCAGCCATTCTCGAAGGTGTTGTAGGCCAGGGTCAGCGCCGCGGTGAAGTAGTGCTGATTGGCGACCGGGATCCGCACCGCATTGTCGTCCTGGTCATAGGCCGTGAAATGACTGGGCAGCGCCTTGAGCCCCAGACGCTTGAGCACCACCCAGGAAAACGCCGAGGGTACGAACATCGTGAGCTTCTCGGCCGCGTGCCGCGAGTAGCCCTGCTGCTGCAGGGCCGCTGCCACCTCATCCTCGTCGAGGTCATCGGCCAGCAGCGGCAATGCATCCATCACGCCTGCCAATGCACAGGCGTGGTCGGTTTCATGTTCCATCACTCAGGGTGTCCTTCAAAGGTCTGGGTCGATTTCACCAGCATACATGTCCGACTCTTTATAGAGGTCGTGCATGTGCCGCAGCAACACCATGATCACCGCCGCCACCGGCAGCGCCAGCAGTACCCCGGTGAACCCGAACAGCTCGCCGCCGGCCAGGATCGCGAAGATCACCGCCACCGGATGCAGACCGATGCGGTCGCCCACCAGCAATGGCGTGAGCACCATGCCTTCAAGCGCCTGGCCCACCATGAACACCGCGACGATGCCCAGCATCGGGTACAGGTCGCCGCCGAACTGGAACATGCCGGCGATCAATGCCGCGCCGATGCCGATGATGAAACCCATGTACGGCACGATGGCCGCAAGCCCGGCCATGATACCGATCAGCAGGCCCAGTTCGAGGCCCACCAGCATCAACCCGGCGGCGTAGATCACCCCCAGCGCCAGCATCACCAGCAACTGCCCGCGCACGAACGCACCGAGCACCTCGTGGCATTCCAGGGCCAGCGACACCACCTGCTCTTCGCGCTGGCGCGGCAACAGGCGGCGCAGCTTGGCCATCATCAGGTCCCAGTCGCGCAGCAGGTAGAAGCCCACCACCGGGATCAGCACCATGTTGGCCAACCAGCCGATCAGCGCCAGCCCGGACGCGGTAGCCTGGCTGAGCACGATGCCGACGATGTCGGTGGTCTGGCCCATGTGCTCGCTGATCGCCGACTTGATCTTGTCGAACTTCCAGAAGCCATCGGCCAGCCCCAGGCGCGTCTGCACCCACGGCAGCGCCACGTGCTGCAACCAGTCGAGCATCTGTGGTGCCAGCTCGTACAGGCGCACCAACTGCTTGGCCAGCATCGGGATCAGCACCAGCAGCATCGCCATGAACACCAGGGTGAACAGGGCGAACACCACCACCACGCCCCAGGTGCGTGACAGCCCGGCGCGCTCCAGCCGGTCCACCAGCGGGTCGGCCAGGTACGCCAGGCCGATACCTATAAGGAAGGGCGAGAGGATCCCGTGCAAGAAGTACAGCAGCGTGCCGATTACCAGCACCCCCAACACCCATACCCAACGGCGTGTATCCATCATTCAGTCACGCTCCCTGCCAACGAAACCGCAAACCGGTGAACGGTGCGGGCGCAGCCACCTGGGCCTCGCCTGGGGCTGCGGGTGCGACCGGCGCAGGGGCGGCGGCCTCTGCCGGCACCTCCTGCAGCCTGGCCAGGCCCAGTTGCGCACGCACCTGTTCGGGGGTGCCGCTGACGGTGTAGGTCAGGGTATCGCCGTCCACATAGGTCAGGCGCCCGCCCAGCGGCTCAAGGGTCTGCAAAAGCTGCGCATAGCGCTCCAGGGTCATGCCCTGCACCTGTATCTGGTTTTCGCCACCGGTGCCCGGCCGCGCGACAAAGCGCGGCGCCAGGCGCGTGCTGACGGCCAGCATCACCGCATCGGCCAGGGCGGCCTGATCGGCGCCTTCGACCTTGCCCTGCTCACGCTGGTCGCCCAGCCACAGGCGCCAGGTACCCTGCCATTTGCCCTCGCCCTCGGTGGCATGCACCGCCAGCAACGCATCGGCCGCGTAGCGCTCGGAGGCCTCGCGCAGGGGCGCGGGGTCGGTGCCTTCGAGGTTCTTGGTAGTGGCCACCAGTTGCTCGTTCAGGTCGCCCATGGGCAGGCGCAGCGGCAAGCCACGGTGTTGCGCGGCGCGGCGCAGCGGTTCGGCGCTGCTCTGGCCATCGCCCACCAGGCTCGAACCGCCCACGCTGTCGTTCAACCACCAGCCGAGGATGGCCGGCCGGTTGCTGCCCCACAGGGCCAGCCCGGCCTGGCGCAGCGCCCGGTCGGTGCTGCCGGGGTCGAAATCCACCAGCACGGTTTCCGGCGGGCCGGCCTCGAAACCGAACTGGCTGATGATTTGCTGCGGGTCCTTGCGTAGCCCTGCCAGGCCCGCACTCTGCGGCGCCTTGGGGTCGCCCGTGAGGCGCACCACCAGGGTGCTCAGGGCGTTCTGGGTGGCCTGGGCGCGGGCTTCGGTGCCCTCGCCGCTGACCGGCTCGCGCACCTGATAAAGGCCAGTGAGGGTTTCGGCCTGAACGCTCAGGCCAAACAGGGCAAGGCAGCCAACGGCCAGGTATGAACGCAAACGCATGGAGGATTCCTGTCCAGGTAAATAGAAAGCGCGGTCAGTGAAAAGTGAAGCTCTGACCACCCCCGCGGGTAAAACATTCAGCCCTGCGGTCAAATTTCATTACCTATACCTTATACAGCCCATGGCGCGGCAACCAGCGGCCATACCGAATCAATGTTTTTATGTCGAATGAGGCCCTGCCCGTCGGCCTGAGGATGGCCGCTACCGGGTAACCCTGATAAAATCGCGCGCCTTCGCAGACCGGCGACGCTCAGGCAGCAGGAAAACCCTCGCAATGCCTGGCAGGTGCCGGTCGATTCCCCCGAATCCCTCCCCCTAAAGGCCTGGATCATGAGCAAGCAACCCTCCCTGAGCTACAAGGACGCCGGTGTAGACATCGACGCCGGTGAAGCATTGGTCGAACGCATCAAAGGCGTCGCCAAGCGCACGGCGCGCCCGGAAGTCATGGGCGGCCTGGGGGGCTTCGGCGCCCTCTGCGAAATTCCGGCCGGCTACAAGCAGCCGGTGCTGGTTTCGGGCACCGACGGCGTGGGCACCAAGCTGCGCCTGGCACTGAACCTGAACAAGCACGACACCATCGGCCAGGACCTGGTCGCCATGTGCGTCAACGACCTGGTGGTGTGCGGCGCCGAGCCGCTGTTCTTCCTCGACTACTACGCCACCGGCAAGCTCAACGTCGACACCGCGGCTGACGTGGTCACCGGCATCGGCGCCGGCTGCGAACTGGCAGGCTGCTCGCTGGTAGGCGGCGAAACCGCTGAAATGCCGGGCATGTACGAAGGCGAAGACTACGACCTGGCCGGCTTCTGCGTCGGCGTGGTGGAAAAGGCCGAGATCATCGACGGCTCCAAGGTGGCTGCCGGTGACGCCCTGATCGCCCTGCCATCGTCGGGCCCGCACTCCAACGGTTACTCGCTGATCCGCAAGATCATCGAAGTGGCCGGCGCCGACATCCAGAACGTCCAGCTCGACGGCAAGCCGCTGACCGAACTGCTGATGGCCCCGACCCGCATCTACGTCAAGCCGCTGCTCAAGCTGATCAAGGACACCGGCGCGGTCAAGGCCATGGCCCACATCACCGGTGGCGGCCTGCTGGACAACATCCCGCGCGTGCTGCCAAAAGGCGCCCAGGCCGTGGTCGACGTGGCCAGCTGGCAGCGCCCGGCGGTATTCGACTGGCTGCAGCAGCAGGGCAACGTCGACGAGACCGAAATGCACCGCGTACTCAACTGCGGCGTGGGCATGGTGATCTGCGTGGGTCAGGATCAGGTCGACAACGCCCTGAACGTGCTGCGCGAAGCCGGCGAGCAGCCTTGGGTGATCGGCCAGATCGCCACCGCTGCCGAAGGCGCCGCCCAGGTCGAGCTGAAGAACCTCAAGGCGCACTGATGCCGAGCACGTCTTGTGATGTAGTGGTGCTGCTGTCCGGCACCGGCAGCAACCTGCAGGCCCTGATCGACAGTACCCGCACCGGCGACAGCCCGGTGCGGATCCGCGCGGTGATCTCCAACCGCGCCGATGCCTACGGCCTGCAGCGCGCCCGCGATGCGGGCATCGACACCGCCGTGCTCGACCACAAGGCCTTCGACGGCCGCGAGGCCTTCGACGCGGCGCTGGTCGAGCTGATCGACGGCTTTGCCCCGCAGCTGGTGGTGCTGGCCGGCTTCATGCGTATCCTCAGTGCCGGTTTCGTGCGCCATTACCACGGCCGCCTGCTCAATATCCACCCTTCCCTGCTGCCCAAGTACAAGGGCCTGCATACCCACCAGCGGGCGCTGGAAGCCGGGGATGCCGAGCATGGCTGCAGTGTGCACTTCGTCACCGAGGAACTCGATGGCGGGCCACTGGTCGTACAGGCTGTGATACCGGTAGTCTCGGATGACACGCCGGCGCAACTGGCCCAGAGGGTTCACAGCCAGGAACACCTGATTTATCCGCTGGCGGTGCGCTGGTTCGCCGAAGGCCGTTTGCGCCTTGGCGAGCACGGTGCTCTACTGGATGGCCAGCCCTTGGCGGCCAGCGGCCACTTGATTCGACCCTAGGAGATTTTATGCGTCGTGCCCTGCTCTTCGCACTTGCCGTGCTTGCACTGCCGCTTCAGGCAGCCGATCTGAAGCCTTTTTCGGCCAGCTACACCGCCGACTGGAAGCAACTGCCCATGAGCGGCACCGCCGAGCGCAGCCTGGCCAAGAACGCCAACGGGACCTGGAGCCTCAACTTCAAGGCCTCGATGATGATTGCCAGCCTGACCGAGCAAAGTACCCTGCGCCTGGACAAGGACACCCTGCTGCCGCAGACCTACCACTTCGAACGTGGCGGCCTGGGCAAGGCCAAGAAGGTCGACCTGGACTTCGACTGGTCGAGCAAGAAGATCACCGGCTCCGACCGTGGCGACGCGGTCAACCTGCCGCTCAACCGCGGCGTGCTGGACAAGTCGTCCTACCAGCTGGCCCTGCAGCATGACGTGGCAGCCGGCAAGAAGAGCATGACCTACCAGGTGGTGGATGGCGACGAGATCGACACCTACGACTTCCGCGTGCTGGGTACCGAAAAGGTCAGCACCAAGACCGGCCAGGTCGATGCGATCAAGGTCGAGCGCGTGCGCGACCCGAGCCAGAGCAAGCGCGTCACCGAGCTGTGGTTCGCCAAGGACTGGGACTACCTGCTGGTGCAACTGCGCCAGGTCGAGACCGACGGCAAGGAGTACGTGATCGTGCTGCAGGACGGCACGGTCGACGGCAAGTCGGTCAAGGGCAGCTGACAGGCCGCTAGCGTGCATTACCCAAAACCCCGCCTTGTGCGGGGTTTTGTTTTTGTGGCGTGGCCCTCCCTGCAGACACCAGCCTTGCTGGCGAAGGAGTCGCCTCGACCGTGCGGCATGAAAGATGTTTCATGCGCCAAGCATTTACTTAGGCTGCTAACAAATTCTATAAAAGAGACCTGCGACACGGTGCCGCAGTTAACTGGATTTGGAGTTAGCAGATGACTGTCAAAGTAACTGAGCGCGATGAATCGAAACTGTCCCACGAAGGCCTGGCCGCAGGCGTGCGTATCTGGGATGTGCATCAGCAGGACCAGCTGGTCGGCATGTTCCACAACGAACAGGAAGCCCACAGCTACCGGATCGAACTGGAGTACCTCGAAGCCAAGCGCCAACCCCAGTAATTCCCCGTCTTCAGAAACAGCAAACCCCGCCGAGGCGGGGTTTGTCGTGTCTAGCCCAGCAGGCTTACCACATCAGGTCATCCGGGATGACGTAGGCGGCGTACGGGTCGTCCGCATCCGGCGCTTCGACCTGGGTGTTGAGCAGCACGATGCGCTGCGGGTCGCGCTCCTGGATCTTCAGCGCGGCCTCACGCGGGATCACCTCGTAGCCACCGCCATGCTGCACGATCGCCAGCGAGCCGCTGCTCAGCTTGCTGCGCATCAACGCGTTGACCGACAGGCGCTTGACCTTCTTGTCGTCGACGAAGTTGTAGTAGTCCTCGGTGGTCAGCTTGGGCAGGCGCGACACCTCGATCAACTGCTTGACCTGGGCGGCACGGGCCTTCTGCTCGGCCTTTTCCTGCTGCTGACGGTTGAGCTCCTGGTCACGCTTGGCCTTCTCGGCCATGGCTTCCTTGGCCAGGCGCTGCTGGGTGTCGTCGACTTCGACCTGGCCTTTGTGCTCCAGGCGTTTCTGTTTCTTCTGTTCTTTGCTGACCTGCTTGACCTGCTTCTGGTTGACCAGGCCGGCTTTGAGCAGTTGGTCACGAAGGGAAAGGCTCATCGGTGTTCACTCACTTATGCAACAGCTCAGCCGCAGCTGGGCAGGTTCTTTTCCTGACGTTTGGCTTCGCCCCAGAGCGCGTCCAAGTCTTCGAGGGTGCAATCTTCAATCGGACGCCCCATGTCGCGCAATGCCTGTTCGATAAAACGGAAACGTCGTTCGAACTTGCGATTGGCACCACGCAGGGCGTTTTCCGGGTCCAGCTTGAGGTGACGGGCCAGGTTGACGGTGGCGAACAGCAAATCGCCCACCTCGTCGGCCAGCGCCGCCGGGTCGTTGTCGGCCATGGCCTGGAGTACTTCGTCCAGCTCCTCGCGCACCTTGTCCAGCACCGGCAACGGGTCGTCCCAGTCGAATCCGACCTGGGCCGCACGCTTTTGCAGTTTGGCCGCACGCGACAGGGCCGGCAAGGCCGCCGGCACGTCGTCGAGCAGCGACAGTTGTTCGGGCTCGCCCTTTTCGGCGCGCTCCTGGGCCTTGATCTCTTCCCAGCGCTGCTTGACCTGTTCTTCATCGAGCCGTGGCAGGTCCAGCGGCGCATGGAGCTCGCCGGTGGGGAATACGTGCGGGTGGCGACGGATCAGCTTGCGGGTGATGCTGTCGATCACCCCGGCGAAATCGAAACGGCCCTCTTCACGGGCCAGCTGGGCGTAATACACCACCTGGAACAGCAGGTCGCCCAGTTCGCCCTGCAAGTGTTCGAAGTCGCTGCGCTCGATGGCGTCGGCCACCTCGTAGGCTTCTTCGAGGGTGTGCGGGATGATCGTGGCGTAGGTCTGCCTGAGGTCCCACGGGCAGCCGTACTGCGGGTCGCGCAGGCGGGCCATGAGGTGGAGCAGGTCGTCTAGGGTGTACATCGTGTGCTCTCTGTTCGGCAGGTCTGGCCTCATCGCGGGTCAAGGCCGCTCCCACAAGGATCCTGCAGGAGCGGGCCTGCCCGCAATGGCGCCCTCAAGGCGTACGGTTGCGCCGCGTCTCGATGATGTTGGGCAACTGCGAAATGCGCCCCAGCAAGCGCCCCAGGGCGTCCAGGCCCGGGATCTCGATGGTCAGCGACATCAGCGCAGTGTTGTCCTCCTTGTTCGAACGGGTGTTCACCGCCAGCACGTTGATGCGCTCGTTGAGCAGCACCTGCGACACGTCGCGCAGCAGGCCCGGGCGGTCATACGCACGCACGATGATGTCCACCGGGTAGGTCTGCACCGGCACCGGGCCCCAGCTGACCTGGATGATGCGCTCCGGCTCGCGACCGGCCAGTTGCAGCACCGAGGCGCAGTCCTGGCGGTGAATGGTCACCCCACGACCCACGGTGATGTAGCCGACGATGGCATCGCCCGGCAGCGGCTGGCAGCACCCGGCCATCTGCGTCAGCAGGTTGCCCACGCCCTGGATCTGGATATCCCCGCGCTTGCCCGGCTTGTAGCCGGTGGCCTTGCGCGGCACCAGCTCGATGTGGTCGATGCGGTCCGGCTCCACCAGTTGCTGCGCGGCGTTGACCAGGTGCGCCAGGCGCAGGTCGCCGGCGCCCAGCGAGGCGAACATGTCTTCGGCAGTCTTGAGGTTGGCCTTTTCGGCCAGGCGCTCGAAGTCCACCTGCGGCAGGCCCAGGCGGTTGAGTTCGCGCTCGAGCAGGGTCTTGCCGGCGGCGACGTTCTGGTCGCGGGCCTGCAGCTTGAACCAGTGCACGATCTTGGCCCGCGCCCGCGAGGTGGTGACGTAGCCCAGGTTCGAGTTCAGCCAGTCGCGGCTCGGGTTGCCGTGCTTGCTGGTGATGATCTCCACCTGCTCGCCGGTCTGCAGGCTGTAGTTGAGCGGCACGATGCGCCCGTTGATCTTGGCGCCCCGGCAGTTGTGGCCGATCTCGGTGTGCACGCGGTAGGCGAAGTCCAGCGGCGTGGCGCCCTTGGGCAGGTCGATGGCGTGGCCGTCGGGGGTGAACACGTACACCCGGTCCGGCTCGATATCCACGCGCAGCTGTTCGGCCAGGCCGCCGATGTCCCCCAGTTCCTCGTGCCATTCCAGCACCTGGCGCAGCCACGAGATCTTCTCCTCGTAGTGGTTGGAGCTGGGCTTGACGTCGGTGCCCTTGTAGCGCCAGTGCGCGCAAACGCCCAGTTCGGCCTCCTCGTGCATGGCATGGGTGCGGATCTGCACCTCCAGCACCTTGCCCTCGGGGCCGATCACCGCGGTGTGCAGCGAGCGGTAGCCGTTCTCCTTGGGGTTGGCGATGTAGTCGTCGAACTCCTTGGGGATGTGCCGCCACAGGGTATGCACGATGCCCAGCGCGGTGTAGCAGTCGCGCATCTCGGGCACCAGCACGCGCACGGCGCGCACGTCGTAGATCTGGCTGAACTCCAGGCCCTTGCGCTGCATCTTGCGCCAGATCGAATAGATATGTTTGGCCCGGCCGCTGATGTCGGCCTTGACACCCGTGGCCAGCAGCTCGTTCTGCAGCTGGTTCATCACGTCGCTGATGAAGCGCTCGCGGTCGAGCCGGCGCTCGTGCAGCAGCTTGGCGATCTGTTTGTACTGGTCGGGTTCCAGGTAGCGGAACGAGAGGTCTTCAAGCTCCCACTTGATGTGGCCGATGCCCAGGCGGTGGGCCAGCGGCGCGTAGATGTCGAACACCTCGCGGGCCACGCGGTTGCGCTTCTCGTCGTCGGCGCCCTTCACCGCACGAATGGCGCAGGTTCGTTCGGCCAGCTTGATCAGCGCCACGCGCACGTCGTCGACCATCGCCACGAGCATCTTGCGCAGGTTCTCGACCTGCGCCTGCGAGCCCAGCACCAGCGAATGGCGCGGGCTGAGGCTGGCACTGATGGCCGCCATGCGCAGCACGCCGTCGATCAGCTTGGACACCACCGGGCCGAAACGCTGGCCCACCTCGGCCAGGGTCACCTTGCCTTCACGCACCGCACGGTAGATGACCGCCGCCACGAGGGAGTCCTGGTCGAGCTTGAGGTCGGCGAGAATCTCGGCGATCTCCAGGCCCGCCTGGAAGCTCGAGGTACCGTCGGCCCAGGAATGCTTGGCCGGGTTACCTTTTTTCTCTATATCCTGAGCGAACTCGCAGGCCGCCTTGAGGGCTTCCCGGTCCAGCGCCAGGTCGACGCTGACCACATGATCCAGCCATGCTTCGAGATTGATACTGCCGTCGGTGTTGACCGGCTGGTGCACTCTCACCTGTACCATCTTTGTTTACCTTTCCCTACAGCGCATGCTCATGCGCTTGAAAACACGGGTGTCGCCCCTGCCAGATCGAAGGGGCGACACCGGGCGGGCCAGCGTCGCTAACCCACCTCGAATAACGCCATGGCCTCGACATGCGCAGTCTGCGGAAACATGTCGAGGATCCCGGCACATTTTAACCGGTACCCCTGCTTGACCAGCTCGACGGTGTCGCGGGCCAGCGTCGCCGGGTTGCACGACACGTAGACCAGACGTCGGGCGCCAAGTGCGGCGATGTTGCGCACCACCTCGAAGGCACCGTCGCGCGGTGGGTCCAAGAGTACCGCACAAAAGCCTCCTGCCGCCCAGCCTGAAGTCGCCAGAGGCTGGGATAAATCGGCCTGAAAAAACTGCGTGTTATGCAGTTTGTTGCGTTGGGCATTGGCCGCGGCCCGGTCGACCATGGCCTGCACCCCTTCCACCGCCACCACTTCGCGGGCCTGCCGGGCCAGCGGCAGGGCAAAGTTGCCAAGGCCGCAGAACAGGTCCAGCACACGCTCGTCGGCCTGTGGCGCAAGCCATGCCAGGGCCTGCTCGATCATCGCGGTGTTGACCTGGGCATTGACCTGCACGAAGTCACCTGGCCTGTAGGCCAATTCCAGGTTCCACGGTTCCAGGGTAAACCCTAGCGTGTCCGCTGGATTGGCCGGGGCCGGTTGCCCCTCACCTTGTAACCAGAGTTGTACACCCGCCTCGCTGCAGAACGCCTGCAAACGTGCCAGGTCGGCCTCGACCAGTGGCGCGGTATGGCGCAGCAGCAGTGCCAGGGCGGTGCCGCTGAACAGCTCCACGTGCCCCACCACCTGTGGCTTGCTCAGGCTCTGCAACAGCAGCGGCAGGTGACGCAGTATCGACTGCAAGGGTTGTACCAGCACCGGGCAGTCGTCGATGGCGACGATGTCCTGGCTGGCTTCGGCGCGAAAGCCCACGTCGAGCTTCCGGGCCTTGGCGTCCCAGCGCACCGCCACGCGGGCGCGCCGGCGATAACCGAATTCGGGGCCGGACAACGGCGCGGCCCACTGCTCGGGCACCACGCCGGCGACCCGCTGCAACTGCTCGGCCAGCAGGCGCTGCTTGAGCTCGAGCTGAGCGGCATGGGGCAGGTGCTGCAGGTTGCAGCCGCCACAGCGATCGAAGTGCTTGCACGGCGCCGGGCGCCGCGCCTCGCTGGCGCTGAACACACGCTCCAAGCGTGCCTCGACCACCTTGCCGTGGGCATTGAGCACCCGTGCCTCGACCTCTTCACCGGCCAGGGCGCCGCTGACGAACCAGGTGCGCCCTTCGAAGAAGGCGATGCCGCGGCCGTCACCGGCCAGGCGCTCGATGCTCAGGCGCTGCTTCTTGCCCGTTGGCACCTGGGGCGCACGGGTACCACCGGTCGGCTGGAAGCGCAGACCGCCATTGCGTTTGGCCTTGGACATCAGTTGGCCGCGTCGAAGATGCCGGTCGACAGGTAACGGTCGCCTCGGTCACAGATGATCGCCACCATTACCGCGTTTTCCAGCTCGCGCGACAGGCGCAGCATGGCCGCCACCGCACCACCGGAGGACACGCCACAGAAAATGCCCTCTTCGCGGGCCAGCCGGCGGGTGGTTTCTTCGGCTTCGCTCTGGGCCATGTCGACCACACGGTCGACGCGGCTGGCGTCGAAGATCTTCGGCAGGTACTCGTGGGGCCAGCGGCGGATCCCGGGGATCGCCGAGCCTTCCATCGGTTGCAGGCCGACGATCTGCACGTTGGGGTTCTGCTCCTTGAGGTAGCGCGAGCAGCCCATGATGGTGCCCGTGGTGCCCATGGAGCTGACGAAGTGGGTGATGCTGCCGCCGGTCTGCTGCCAGATTTCCGGGCCGGTGCTGACGTAGTGGGCTTCGGGGTTGTCACCGTTGCCGAACTGGTCGAGCACCTGGCCACGGCCTTCGGCCTGCAGGCGCTCGGCGAGGTCGCGGGCGCCCTCCATGCCTTCTTCCTTGCTGACCAGGATCAGCTCGGCGCCGTAGGCGGTCATGGCAGCCTTGCGTTCGGCGCTGGAGTTGTCGGGCATGATCAGGATCATCTTGTAGCCCTTGATCGCCGCTGCCATCGCCAGGGCGATACCGGTGTTGCCGGAGGTTGCCTCGATCAGCGTGGCGCCTGGCTTGATCTGCCCGCGCAGTTCGGCACGGGTGATCATCGACAACGCCGGCCGGTCCTTGACCGAGCCTGCCGGATTGTTGCCTTCGAGCTTGAGCAGGAGGGTATTGCTGGTCTCGCCGGCCATGCGCTGCAGGCGAACCAGGGGCGTGTTGCCGACGCAATCGGCGATGGTAGGGTACTGCAAGGTCATGGCGTATTTCGCAATCCAGACTGCGGGGGCGCCTATCATACCGGCAAACGGCTTTGGCCCATATCACGCAATGGTTGAGGGTTATAGCCGAGGGATATAAGCAGCCCGCGCGCAGCAACTTGAAACGGTGGTGGTGTATTGGCCGGCAAGGCCGGCGCCTACAGCCGCAGCGGTGCTAGATCACCGCCGGCAGCTGCATGTTCACCCGCAAGCCCTTGGCGTTGTTCTGCGCCCACAGCTGCCCGCTCTGACGCTGCAGGGCATTGCGCGCAATGCTCAGGCCCAGGCCGAAGCCGCCGTTCCCCGGCCGCGAGTCGTCCAGGCGGGTGAACGGCGCGAAGATGTGTTCCAGCTGGGCCTCGTCCACGCCTCCGCCTTCGTCCTCCAGCCACAGCAGCCACTGGCCCCCCTGGCGGCTTCCCGCCAGGCGTATCACCCCGCCCGGCGGCGAGTGGCGAATGGCATTGCGCAGAATGTTCTCCAACGCCTGGGCCAGGCTGTTGAGGTTGCCCTGCACCCAGCAGTCGGCCCCCAGCGTGCACACCAGTTGCTCCCGCGGCCAGCCACTTTCGAAGCAGGCATCCTCCGCCAGCATCTCCCACAACGCCTGCACCTGGATCGGTTCGCTGACCAACTGCGTGCGCTCGGCGTCCAGCCAGGCCAGTTGCAGGGCGTCTTCCACCAGGCGCTGCATGTTGTCCACTTCCCGGCCCAGGCGTTCGCGCAGCGCCTCCAGGTCGGTCTCGCCCTCGCTGGCCACCCGCAGGCGGCTCAGCGGCGTGCGCATTTCATGGGACAGGTCGCGCAGCAACTGCTGCTGCAGGGCCACCGTGCCCTGCAGGCGCTCGGCCATGTCGTCGAAGGCGCGCCCCAGCTCGCCGAACTCGTCCTTGCGGCTGGTGGTGTCGCTGGCCACCCGCGCGGTGAGCCGGTCGGCGCGCCAGGCATTGGCCTGCTCGCGCAACTGGCTCAGCGGGCGAATCAGCATGCGATACAGGCCCACGCAGAACACCAGGGTCAGCAAGCCGGGGATCAGGCCGTTGGTGACCATTCGCCAGAACAGCATGTTCAGGCGCCCCGGCATCAGCCGCTGCGGCAGTTCGATCACCAGGCTGCCCAGGCTGGAGTCGTCCGGGAACGGCACGAGCATCCATGGCGAGCGCGCCGAATGCCGGCTTACCGGCCAGTCGGTGCCGCGCAGAAACGTCAGGCGCTGGCTCTGGGCGTCGGTCAGCGGCACGCTGCCCAGCGATTGCAGGTCGCTGCCGATCACGCCCACGAAACCGCGCTCGCGCTCGTGCATCTGCGTCAGCCACGCATCCACGCCGGCCTGCCCGCCGCGGCGCACGGCGTTTTCGGCCTCGCGGGCGTAGTCTTCGAGGGTGGCGCGCGCCTTGGGCGACAGGTAGGCGTTGCGGATCTCCATGTGCCGGCCCCACTGCCAGCTCAGGGCAATCATCAGCAGGCAGAACACCACCAGCAGCAAGGCCAGCTTCCAGAACAGGGAATGACGGCTGAGCACCTACAGGTCCTCGCTGGCGCTGAGCACATAGCCCTTGCCCCACACCGTGCGCACCTGGCGCTCCAGGTAACCGATGGCCTTGAGCTTGCGGCGGATCTGGCTCACGTGCATGTCCAGGCTGCGGTCATGCCGGGCATAGCCGCGCTGCAATACGTGCTGATAAAGGAATGCCTTGCTCAACACCTCTTCATGGCTGCGGTGCAGGGTGTCGAGCAGGCGGTACTCGCTTAAGGTCAGGCCGGCCCGCTGCTGCCCGTGGAGCACATCGCAGGCCAGTTCATCGAACACCAGTTCGCCCGCGGGCGTGCCCTCCCCCGGCTGGTGCCGGCGCTCCAGCGCCACCCGCCGCAGGATCGCCTCGATGCGCACGCGCAGCTCGACCATGCTGAACGGTTTGGGCAGGTAGTCGTCGGCGCCGCGCTGGAAGCCGGTGATGCGATCGCCTTCGGCGCCCAGCGCCGACATCAGGATCACCGGTATCGAGCTCTTCTCGCGCAGCCGCGCCAGGGCATCCAGCCCGTTCAGGCCGGGCAGCAGGATATCCATCAGCACCACATCGAAGCTGCGCTGGCGAGCCATCTGCAGCCCTTCGCGGCCATCGCGGCACCAGGTCACCAGAAACCCGCTGCGCTCGAGCTGCTCGTGCAGGTGGGCACCCAGGACCGGATCGTCCTCGATGGCAAGTATGTTTGAGGCGTTAATGGCGACGGGATTCATTGGCTGGTGCTAGCAATTCTCAATCGCTCGATTATTGAGCATTCCCCCCATGCAAGCAACACGCGCCGACAAAAGCACCTACGCCTCCTACAATCGACAAAAACAGATACAAATGAGTGCATTAGATACACAGTCGCGGTAATTTTCAGAGTTGGGTCGTCGGAACATGCCGACGAAGGTCCTACAGCGCTAACCGAGCACAGGAGAGTGGGCGTGCTGAATCGATTGGGAATCAGAAGCCGCGTACTGCTGCTCGCCCTGCTCCCGGCCAGCATGATGGCACTGGTGCTGGGTGGTTACTTCACCTGGTTGCAGCAAAGCGAACTGCAGGCCCAGCTGCTGCAACGCGGTCGCATGATCGCCGAGCAACTGGCGCCCCTGGTGGCCCCGGTGCTGGCCCGCAACGATTCGGCGCAGCTCGAGCGCATCGCCGCCGAGGCGCTGGAGCAGGCCGACGTGCGCGCCGTGTCGTTTCTGCACCCCGACCGCAGCCACCTGGCCCACGCCGGCCCGAGCATGCTCAACCAGCAGCCCAGCGGTGGCGGCACCCAGTTGCTGCAACGCAGCGGCAACGATGCCACGCGCTACCTGTTGCCGGTGTTCGGCCGCCATCGCGAGCTGGCCGGCGAACGGGTTCCCGGTGAAGCCGACCGCCTGCTGGGCTGGGTCGAGATCGAGCTGTCCCACGATGGCACGCTGCTGCGCGGCTACCGCAGCCTGTTCGCCAGCCTGCTGCTGATTCTGGTGGGCCTGGGCGCGACCGCCCTGCTGGCGCTGCGCATGAGCCGCACCATCAACGGCCCCATCGGGCAGATCAAGTTCGCGGTCAACCAGCTCAAGGACGGCAACCTCGAACAGCGCCTGCCGAGCCTGGGCAGCCATGAGCTGGATGAACTGGCCAATGGCATCAACCGCATGGCCGAAACCCTGCACAACGCCCATGAAGAGCTGCAGCACAGCATCGACCAGGCCACCGAGGACGTGCGCCAGAACCTTGAGACCATCGAGATCCAGAACATCGAGCTGGACATGGCGCGCAAGGAAGCCCTGGAAGCCAGCCGCATCAAGTCCGAATTCCTGGCCAACATGAGCCACGAGATCCGCACGCCGCTCAACGGCATCCTGGGCTTTACCCACCTGCTGCAGAAAAGCGAACTGACCCCGCGCCAGCTCGACTACCTGGGTACCATCGAAAAATCCGCCGACAGCCTGCTGGGCATCATCAACGAGATCCTCGACTTCTCCAAGATCGAGGCCGGCAAGCTGGTGCTCGACAGCATCCCGTTCAACCTGCGCGACCTGATCCAGGACACCCTGACCATCCTCGCCCCGGCGGCCCACGCCAAGCAGCTCGAACTGGTCAGCCTGGTGTACCGCGACACCCCGCTGTCGCTGGTGGGCGACCCGCTGCGGCTCAAGCAGATCCTCACCAACCTGGTGAGCAACGCGATCAAGTTCACCCGCGAAGGCACCATCGTTGCCCGCGCCATGCTCGATGACGAAACCGAAGACAGCGTGCAATTGCGCATCTGCGTGCAGGACACCGGCATCGGCCTGTCCAGCCAGGATGTGCGTGCCCTGTTCCAGGCCTTCAGTCAGGCCGACAACTCGCTGTCGCGCCAGCCCGGCGGCACCGGCCTGGGGCTGGTGATCTCCAAGCGCCTGATCGAACAGATGGGCGGCGAGATCGGCGTCGACAGTACCCCGGGCGAGGGTTCGCAGTTCTGGATCAGCCTCAACCTGCCCAAGGCCCGCGACGACGCCGAGGACCTGCCACCCCAGGCGCTGCAAGGCCGGCGCATGGCAATCGTGGACGACCACGAACTGGCCCGCCAGGCATTGGCGCACCAGATGCAGGACTGCGGCCTGGACGTGACCACCTTCACCACCAGCGAGCAGCTGCTCAAGGGCATCGAGGCCGCCTTCCTTGCCGGCCAGCCGTTCGAGCTGGCGATCATGGGGGTCAACCTGCAATCGCTGGCGCCCGAGCGCTTGGGCCAGTACATCCAGCGCCTGGAGCACTTTGCCTGTCAGGCCCTGGTGCTGTGCCCCACCACCGAACAGGCGCTGTACCACCCGCACCTGCCCAATGCCCACGGCCAGCTGCACGCCAAGCCTGCGTGTACGCGCAAGGTGCGCCGGGCCCTGCTCGAGCTGGTGCAGCCCAGGCGTACCAGCGGCGAATACAAGGTGCCCAGCGGCCAGCGCCAGCCCCGAGTGCTGTGCGTGGACGACAACCCGGCCAACCTGCTGCTGGTGCAGACCCTGCTCGAAGACCTCGGCGCCGATGTGCTGGCGGTGGACAGCGGCCATGCGGCGATCAGCGCAGTGCAGGACGAGCACTTCGACCTGGTGCTGATGGACGTGCAGATGCCGGTGATGGACGGGCGCGAATGCACCGAACAGATCCGTCAGTGGGAGGCCACGCGCAGCGCCCCGGCCTTGCCGATCGTGGCCTTGACCGCGCATGCCATGGCCAACGAGAAGCGCGCCCTGCTGCACAGCGGCATGGACGACTACCTGACCAAGCCGATCAGTGAGCGCCAGCTGGCCCAGGTGGTGCTGAAGTGGACCGGCCTGCAACTGGGCAGCCCGACCAACGAGCGCGGCGCCGAACTGCCGGTCGACGGCAACGACCTGAAGGTGCTGGACCCTGAGGAAGGCCTGCGCCTGGCGGCAGGCAAGCCGGACCTGGCCGCCGACATGCTGGCCATGCTGCTGGCTTCGCTGGATGCCGACCGCGACGCGATCCGCTGCGCCCGCGAGGCCGACGACCGCCACGCCACTATCGAGCGCGTGCACCGCCTCAATGGCGCCACGCGCTATTGCGGCGTACCGCAGCTGCGCGCCGCCTGCCAGCGCAGCGAAACCCTGCTCAAGCAGGACGACCCCGAGGCCCAGCGTGCCCTCGACGAACTGGACCAGGCCATCAACCGCCTGACGACCGTGGCCCGCCAGAGCGCCTGATCTCTGGCAAGGCCCGGGCCTTGCCGGTTGGTTACACTGACGGCATCCGACCCTTGGGAACCATGCCATGCAAGCCTTGCTCTTCAGCAGCCAACACTATGACCAGGACAGCTTCAGCAGCGCGCCAGGGGCCACGCAACTGGCGCTGCACTTTCAAGGCGCGCGCCTGACCGAAGACACCGCGGCACTGGCCGAAGGCTACGAGGTGGTGTGCGCGTTCATCAACGACGACCTCTCGGCGCCGGTGCTGAGCCGCCTCAAGGCCGGCGGCACGCGCCTGATCGCGCTGCGCTCGGCCGGCTACAACCATGTCGACCTGGCCGCCGCCAAGCGCCTTGGGCTGACGGTGGTGCGGGTGCCGGCCTACTCGCCGCATGCGGTGGCCGAACACGCCGTGGCCCTGATTCTTGCCCTCAATCGCCGCCTGCATCGTGCCTACAACCGCACTCGCGAGGGCGATTTCAGCCTGCACGGGCTGACCGGTTTCGACCTGCACGGCAAGACCGTCGGCGTGGTCGGCACCGGCCAGATCGGCCTGGCGTTTGCGCGGATCATGGCAGGCTTCGGCTGCCAGTTGCTGGCGTACGACCCCTACCCCAACCCCGAGGTGGAGGCGCTGGGTGCACGTTACCTGGACCTGCCGGAGCTGCTGCGCGAATCGCGCATCATCAGCCTGCACTGCCCGCTCACGCCGCAGACCCGGCACCTGATCAACCCGCAGAGCCTGGCCAGCCTGCAGCCGGGCGCCATGCTGATCAATACCGGGCGCGGCGCGCTGGTCGACACACCGGCGCTGATCGACGCGCTCAAGAGCGGCCAGCTCGGCTACCTGGGGCTGGACGTGTACGAGGAGGAGGCGCAGATCTTTTTCGAGGACCGCTCCGACCTGCCGTTGCAGGACGACGTGCTGGCGCGGCTGCTGACCTTCCCCAACGTGATCGTGACCGCGCACCAGGCCTTCCTGACCCGCGAGGCACTGGCGGCGATCGCCGCCACCACGCTGGAGAACATTGCCCGCTGGGCGGCAGGCAATCCGCAGAATCTGGTCGAGGGATGATGCTAGGATACGCGCCATATTTGGAGGACCCATGGTCGAACACGATTTCCGCTACACCCTGTTCAATCCGCAACACACCCTGATCGAATGCCGCTCGCTGGTACCCGGTCGCTATCAGGTCACCGGCAACGGTGGCTCGATCCAGAAAGGCGACGTACTGCTGGTGACCCTCAAGGGCAGCAAGACCCTGTCGATGCGCCTGACGGTCGAGACCGTGCGCCACCTGATCAACCCCACCGGCCAGTGGGTGGCGGTAGCGGCGGGCCCGGTGTTCGGCGAGCTGGCGATTCATGCATGGCAGGTCAACTGCGATGGCTGCCAGGCCACCCTGGACTTCGAATTCGCCGTGGATGCCAAACTGGGCACCAAGGCGCAGAAGCCGGCGGCCGTGGCGCGCATCGCCGAATTGGGTTGGTGCACACAGGGCGACAAGCACCTGTGCCCGAAATGCCAGGAGGCTGCAAAGTGAAACCCGTGATGGTCTGTGCAGCGGTGGTCGCGACCCTGGCCGGTTGCGCAGCCGAGCCGATGAAGCTGCAACAGGAACAGAGCTACGTGCTGGAGTGGATTGGCGAACGTCCGCTGATCGACTACAGCCACCTGACCCTGACGCTGGCCGAGGATGGCCGGGCGTATGGCAATGCCGGCTGCAACCACTGGTTTGCGCCGTATACGCTGGACGGCGAGAAACTCAGCTTTGGCCCGGTGGGCAGCACGCGCAAGCAGTGCGCGCCGGCGCTGATGGAGCAGGAAAAGCGCTTTCTGAAGGCGCTGGAGACCGTGCAACGCTGGGACATCTCGCCGATCGAGCAGGTGCGCTTCTGGCCCGAACAGGGCAAACCGCTGCGCTTCTGGCCTGAGGAAGGCTGACAGACCGCATCGCCTGCATCGCGGCCCAGGCCCGCCCCCACAACGCTGTGGGAGCGGGCTTGACCCGCGATGGGCGCACCGCCGATCAGGCGCCCTTTAGCACCTTGATCTTCTCGGCCAGCCCCTCGGCCGTCTGCTCGCCCATCAACTGCTCACGCACCTTGCCCTTGTCGTCGATGATGTAGGTCACCGGCAGCGCCTCGCTGCGCGGCAGGTCGTAGCGCTCGGCCGGGTCGTCGGCCAGCACGGTGAAGTCGATGCCCAGCGCCTGGCTAGCCTTTTTCAGCTCATCGCCGCGCAAACCGTCGAAATTCACCCCCAGTACGGTGATCCCCTGCGCCTGCCAGTCCTTGGCGGCTGCGTTCAGTTCGGGGATCTCGGTGCGGCACGGCCCGCACCATTCGGCCCAGTAGTTGAGCACCACCCAGCGCCCTTCGATCTGCTCGGCTTTCACCGCATTGCCGTTCTGGTCGAGGCCGTAGTCCACACCGCATCCGCCGAGCAACAGGCTCGCGGTGATGGCCAGGGCTGCTGCCAATCGCCTTGTCATGGGTCAATCCTTCTTCAAGATTCAGGCAAAATGCCAATTCGCTGCGGTTAGAATAGCCGCCACCCCCTGCCGGATGCGACCCCGAACATGACCGAACTGACCCTGTATCACAACCCGCGCTGCTCCAAGTCCCGTGGCGCGCTGGAATTGCTCGAAGCCCGTGGCCTGACCCCGGAGGTGGTGCGCTACCTGGAAACCCCACCCGACGCCGCCACCCTCAAGGCCCTGCTCGGCAAGCTGGGCATCGGCGCGCGCCAGCTGCTGCGCAGTGGCGAAGACGAATTCAAGACTCTGGGCCTGGCCGACCCGGCCCTGAGCGACGACCAGTTGATCGACGCCATGGCCCGGCACCCCAAGCTGATCGAACGCCCGATCCTGGTGGCGGGCGACAACGCCGTGATTGGCCGGCCGCCCGAGAAGGTGCTGGAGATTCTGCCGTGAGCGCGCCCTATATCCTGATCCTGTTCTACAGCCGCCACGGCTCCACCAGCGAAATGGCCCGGCAGATTGCCCGTGGCGTCGAACTGGGTGGGCTGGAGGCGCGCCTGCGCACGGTGCCGGCGATTTCCACCGAGTGTGAAGCGGTGGCCCCCGACATCCCCGAGAACGGCGCGCTGTATGCCACCCTCGACGACCTGCGCCATTGCTCGGGCCTGGCCCTGGGCAGCCCGACGCGCTTCGGCAACATGGCCGCGCCGCTCAAGTATTTCATCGACGGCACCAGCAGCCTGTGGCTGAGTGGCGGGCTGGTGGGCAAGCCAGCGGCGGCGTTCACCTCCACGGCCAGCCTGCATGGCGGCCAGGAGTCGACCCTGCTGTCGATGCTGCTGCCGCTGATGCACCACGGCATGCTGATCATGGGGCTGCCCTACAGCGAATCGGCGTTGCTCGACACCCGGGGCGGCGGCACGCCGTATGGCGCCAGCCACCATGCCGGGGCCGATGGCAAGCGCGACCTGGACGCCGACGAGATCGCCCTGTGCCGTGCCCTGGGCCAGCGCCTGGCGAGCACTGCCAAACTGCTGGAGAACGGCCGTGGCTAAGAAGCCCAAGGTGCTGCCGCCGCTGGAGTGGCTGGAGCCACGTGTGCGCGCTACCCGGGTGCTGAGCCTGGTGGCGTTTTTCAGCCTGATGGCGTTGCTGACGGTGAACAACCTGTGGTTCGCCAACCTGCACGGCGCGCGCGTGGGGGTGATCCTGGCCATCGAGCTGGTGCCGTTGCTGCTGGTGCTGCCGGGCATGCTGATGGGCAGTGCACGGGCCCATGCGTGGACGTGCTTCGTGGTGAACCTGTACTTCATCAAGGGCGTGCTGGCCGCGTTCGACCCGGCGCGGGCGCTGCTGGGGTGGCTGGAAGTGGGGATCAGCCTGGTGCTGTTCGTGAGTGCGCTGCTGTTTGTGCGCTGGCGCTTTCAGTATGAGCGGCGGGTGGCAATGTAGGAGCCGGCATTGCCGGCGAAGGGCTGCAACGCAGCCCTGTAGCATCAGACTGAATCGCGTTGCGGCCTTCGCTGGCAAGGCCAGCTCCTACAGGCGATTGCGACACCGTCGATCTCAATGGTTGACGGTATACGCCAGCATCATCGACAACTGGCACATCGGCCGCCCGCTCTGGGCATGCCACTGGTTGAACGCCTGCTGCACGGTGGCCAGGTCGCGCTGGCTGGTCGGCTGCCGGTCGATCACATCCTGCGCCACCAGCGCCGCCACCACGTCATTGCTCGGCACGAAGGTGTCCTTGCCGACCATGCGCAGAAAACGCGGCGCCGACAGCCCGCCCATCTGGTTGCCCTGCTTGGCCAGGTACTTCCACAGGCCGACGATGTCGGTCACCGGCCAGTCGGCGATCAACGCACCGAAACTGCCCTTCTCCCTGGCCACGTCGAGCATGAACTGCGCATTGCGCGGCACGCTCTTGAGCTTGCCCAGGCGGCGGATGATGCGGGTGTCCTGCATCAGCCGCTCCAGGTGCTCGGCACCCATCAGCACCACCTTCTCTGGGTCGAAGCCGAAGAACACCTGCTCGAACGCCGGCCACTTGGCATCCACCAGGCTGTGCTTGAGCCCGGCGCGAAACACCCGCAGGGCCATGGTCGAGAGGTAGCGGTCGTCGCTGATCCGGCGCAGCTGCGCCGGGCTCAACGGCTCGGGCAGGTGCGCCTCGAGCGCCGCCGCCGAACCGAAGCGGTTCAGGCAGAATTCATGCAGCCACTGATAATCGCGCATGCCGGTCAGAGGTTCAGCACATCGACAAACCGCGGGGTGGCGGTTTCATCGATGCGCAGGTTGGTGAAGTCGAACAGGTTGCGGTCCGCCAGCTGCGACGGCACCACGTTCTGCAGGCCGCGGAAGATGCTCTCGGTGCGTCCCGGGGTCTTGCGCTCCCACTCCACCAGCATGTCCTTGACCACCTGGCGCTGCAGATTTTCCTGCGAGCCGCACAGGTTGCACGGGATGATCGGGAATTGCTTCATGTCCGAGTAGGCCTGGATGTCCTTCTCGGCGCAGTAGGCCAGCGGACGGATCACCACGTTGCGACCGTCGTCGGCGCGCAGCTTGGGCGGCATGGCCTTGAGCGTGCCGTTGAAGAACATGTTGAGAAAGAAGGTCTCGACGATATCGTCGCGGTGATGCCCCAGGGCCATCTTGGTCGCACCGATCTCGTCGGCGAAGGTGTACAGCGTGCCGCGACGCAGGCGCGAGCACAGCGAGCAGGTGGTCTTGCCTTCCGGGATCAGTTCCTTGACCACCGAATAGGTGTCCTTCTCGACGATGTGGTACTCGATGCCCAGGGTCGCGAGGTAGGCCGGCAGGATGTGCTCGGGGAAGCCTGGCTGCTTCTGGTCCATGTTGACCGCGACGATGTCGAACTTGATCGGCGCCACTTTCTGCAGGTGCAGCAGAACATCGAGCATGGTGTAGCTGTCTTTGCCGCCCGACAGGCAGACCATGACCTTGTCGCCCTCTTCGATCATGTTGAAGTCGGCGACGGCTTCGCCGGCAAGGCGACGCAGGCGTTTTTGCAGTTTGTTCTGGTTGACCGAAAGGGTGCCCATGGCGATTGAATCCGCAAGGTGTGACAAAAGCGGCACATTTTACGCACAAACCTGACGCTCGCGTAGCCCATCCGATAAAGACTGCAAGGAAATGAAGCGCCGCGCTTACAGCGCAATTTGCTCTAAAAAAGCGGATTTGTGCAGCGAACCCCTTCCTATACTGCGTCATAAGGCCACAGCAAGCGTGACCTGATCCCGTCAGGCCCAGCCACTGGGCCGCGCAAGCGCTCCGCTGGGGGGCGATGGCAACAACGAGGGAGTGACTGGCATGATCCATCACGTTCTGGGGCTGTTCACCCATCCTGACCAGGAATGGAAAGAAATCCGTGGCGAAGACGAAACCATCAGCCACATGTACCTGACCCACACCTTGATACTGGCGGCGATACCCGCCGTTTCCGCGTTCATCGGCACCACCCAGGTGGGCTGGGTGATCGGCAACCGCGCACCGGTCATGCTCACCGTCGACAGTGCGATCTGGATGACCGTGATGTCCTACCTGGCCATGCTGGGCGGCGTCGCGGTGATGGGCGCCTTCATCCACTGGATGGCGCGCACCTACGACGCCACCCCGAGCATGGCCCAATGCATCGCGTTCGCCACCTACACCGCCACCCCGCTGTTCATCGGCGGCCTGGCGGCGCTGTACCCGCACCTGTGGCTGGGAATGATCGTCGGCACGGCAGCCATCTGCTACACGGTGTACCTGCTGTACGTGGGCCTGCCGACCTTCATGAACATCCCGTCCGACGAGGGCTTTCTGTTCTCGAGTTCGGTGCTGGCGGTGGGGCTGGTGGTGCTGGTTGCCATCATGGCCTTCACCGTGATCGTCTGGGGACTGGGCGTGGGGCCCGTCTATACCAGCTAGACAATACGCCAACCTAGGGGCTGTACCCATCAGGCCGCCGCAAGGCGGCTTGATGCTGTGCGGACCAGCGGTCTCGGCAGCGCCGCCCGGGTTGCGGCATAATTGCCGGCCAGGAGTGTCCAACCGATATGCCAGAGCTGCTCAATTCCCGCGTCGAAAGCTGTTACCAGCAAGCCGAAAGTTTTTTCAAGCGCCCCTTCCTGCGTCCCGAGGTGAGCTTCAAGCTGCGCGGGCAGAAGGCCGGTGTCGCGCACCTGCACGAAAACCTGCTGCGCTTCAACCTGCAGCTGTACCGCGAGAACAGTGAAGACTTCCTGCGCCAGACCGTGCCCCACGAAGTCGCGCACCTGGTGGCGCATCAACTGTTCGGCGACCGCATCCAGCCCCATGGCGAGGAGTGGCAGCTGATCATGCGCGGGGTGTACGAGCTGCCACCCAACCGCTGCCACAACTATGCAGTCAAGCGCCGCAGCGTGACCCGCTACATCTACAAGTGCCCATGTGCGGGCAGTGACTTTCCGTTCTCGGCGCAGCGCCACGGGCTGGTGCGCCAGGGGCGGCGGTATCTGTGCCGGCGGTGTCGGCAGACGCTGGTGTTCACCGGCGAGACGCGGGTGGAGTAGACGCCTCGCCGGCAAGCCAGCGCCCTGCAGGAGCCGGCCTTGCGGCGAAGACGCCTGCACAGGCACAAAAAAAAGCCCATCCGAAGATGGGCTTTTTGCGTTTGGCTAACCTCAGCCCTGGCGCACCGCACCTTCGGCGACACCCAGGTCGTCGGTAGGACGGGTGTCGACCAGCGGCGAACCACCCGAAGCCAGCTCGGCTTGCAGCTTGTCTTCGTCCAGTTCGTTGACCCACTTGGCCACCACCACGGTTGCCACCGCGTTGCCGATCAGGTTGGTCAGGGCGCGGGCTTCGGACATGAAGCGGTCGATACCCAGGATCAGCGCCAGGCCGGCAACCGGCAGGTGGCCGACCGCCGACAGGGTCGCGGCCAGCACGATGAAGCCGCTGCCGGTAACGCCTGCAGCACCCTTGGAGGCCACCAGCAGCACCAGCAGCAGGGTGATCTGGTGGGTGATGTCCATGGTGGTGTCGGTGGCCTGGGCGATGAACACCGCAGCCATGGTCAGGTAGATCGAGGTGCCGTCCAGGTTGAACGAGTAGCCGGTCGGGATCACCAGGCCAACCACCGATTTCTTCGCGCCCAGACGCTCCATCTTGGCCAGCATGCGTGGCAGGGCCGACTCGGACGACGAGGTGCCGAGCACGATCATCAGCTCTTCACGGATGTAGCGGATCAGCTTGAGTACGCTGAAACCGTGGGCACGGGCGATACCGCCCAGAATCACCAGGATGAACAGCAGGCAGGTGATGTAGAAGCAGGCCATCAGGTAGCCCAGCTGCACCAGCGAACCCACGCCGTACTGGCCGATGGTGAAGGCCATGGCACCGAAGGCACCGATCGGGGCCAGCTTCATGATCATGTTGATGATGTTGAACATGACGTGGGCGAAGCGGTCGATCAGGTCCAGCAGCGGCTTGCCGTAGGCACCCAGGCGGTGCAGGGCGAAACCGAAGATCACCGAGAACATCAGCACCTGCAGGATGTCGCCGTTGGCGAAGGCACCGACCACGGTGTTGGGGATGATGTTGAGCAGGAAGCCGACGGTGGTCTGCTGCGCACCGGCGGCGGCATAGGCAGCCACGCTGCTGGCGTTGAGGGTGGTCACGTCGATGTGCATGCCGGCACCCGGCTTGACCACGTTGACCACGACCAGGCCGATGATCAGCGCGATGGTCGAGACGATTTCGAAGTAGAGCAGCGCGTAGCCGCCGGTCTTGCCGACCGATTTCATGCTCTGCATGCCGGCGATGCCGCTGACCACGGTGCAGAAGATGATGGGGGCGATGACCATCTTGATCAGTTTGACGAAACCGTCACCCAGCGGCTTGAGCGCCACACCGGTGTCGGGATAGAAGTGACCCAGCAAGATACCGATGGTGATGGCGATGATCACCTGGATATACAGCGATTTGTACAGCGGCTGACGCGTCGTCATGGCTATTTTCCTCAATGTGCCGGCCCATCCTTCCCAGGAGGCGATCGGCACCTAAAGCGCGAACCCTCCTGCATTGGAGGGATTTGTTGTGTCGAGCTGCGTGGCAATGCTCTGCGGAGTCAATAGCAAGGCTGATGCCAGGATGTGCCAAGGCGGTGCAAACACCCTGTTTCAGGGCATTTCGTGCACCGCAAGGCAGCAAGGCAGGACGCGCCAGTTGGCGGATTTCCGCCCGGCACTCAAAGAATAGACCCGATGATGGCGGTAATCCGCCCACTGGGCGGAATGTGGCAGGCGCTCAGTCGAGCGGAAAGCGGATACGGAAGGCTGCGCCGCCCAGGGGCGAATCGTCGAGAGTGAGGGTGGCGTCGTAGCTCTCGATGATGTCCTTGACCACCGCCAGGCCGATGCCCTGCCCCGGGTACTGGCGATCGAGGCGCTCGCCCCGCTGCAGGATACGTTCGCGCTGGTGCACCGGTACGCCGGGGCCGTCGTCCTCGACACACAGCTCCAGCGCCGTGTCGCTGACCCGCAGGCTGATGCGGATCTGCCCCAGGCACAGACGGTAGGCGTTTTCCAGCAGGTTGCCGAGCAGTTCGAGCAATGCGCCCTGCTCCATGGGTACCAGTGCCTGGTCGGGCACTGCATAGGTGATGTGCACCTGCTTGTCGCGGTAGACCTTGGCCAGGGTGCTGCACAGGCTGTCGAGCAGCGGGTGCAAGGCCACCTGGTGGCGCACCAGGCCGCTCTTGCGCAGGCTGGCGCGCTGCAACTGGTAGTCGATCTGCTGGCTCATGCGCTCGATCTGGCTCTGCAGCACCCGCGCCTGCTCGCGCTCGCCTTCGCGCTGGGCCATGCTTTCGCTGACCCCTTGCAGCACCGCCAGCGGGGTCTTGAGGCTATGCGCCAGGTCATCCAGCGAGTCGCGGTAGCGCCCGCGCTGCTCGCGCTCGCTGCGCAGCAGGCGGTTGAGCGAGCCGGTCAGGCGCAACAGCTCGCGCGGGTGTTCGGCACTGAGGCCCTCGCGGGCGCCGGACTCCACGTCGTCCAGCTCCACGCTCATGCGCCGCAGCGAGCGCAGGCCCCAGGTCAGCCCGGCCCAGAGCAGCAGCATCAGGGCCAGCAGCGCCGCGCCAAAGCCCAGGTAGAGCTTCTCTTGCAGGCCGTTGAGGGTTTGCTGGTACTCGCGCACCGGTTGCAGGGCAACGATGCTGAAGGCCGCGCTCTTGCCGCCCAGCAGCTTGACCTCCACGTCATAGACGAAGAACTCCTCGCCGTGGTCCTGGCGGATGCGCGCGAACTCGTTGCCGCGTCCGTCGTAGCGGGGTGTGTAGTTGATGTTCTCGTCGTTGGTGGCACGCGAACGCCACACCAGGTTGCCCTGGCGGTCGTAGATGTAGCCGAGCAGGCGGCTGTCGGGCAGGTTGAATTTCTCGTCCGGCAGCAGATCGGGCATCTGCAGCTTGCCGCCGTCTATGCGCGCCGCCGAGATCAGCGTGGTCACGTCCGAGGCCAGGCGCTGCTCGATGGACTCCTGCAGGGCCAGGCTGAAGGCCTTCTGCAGGGCCGGCAACAGGGCCAGCATGAACAGCAGCGCCAGCACCGCTGCGGCCAGCATCAGGCGCAGGCGCAGCGAACGAATCACAGGCAGCGCTCGGTGAACAGGTAGCCCAGGCCACGTACCGTGTCGATGGGCTTGAAGCCGTTGTCGCCCTCGAGCTTGCGGCGCAGGCGGCCGATCAGCACTTCTATCACGTTGGGGTCACGCTCGCCGTCGTCGGGGTACAGCTGCTCCATCAGACGGTCCTTGGCCACCACCTGCTGGTGATGGCGCATCAGGTATTCGAGGATGCGGTATTCGTAGGCGGTCAATGCCAGGGGCTGGTCATCGAGCAGCGCCTGCTTGCGGTTGAGGTCCAGGCGCAGGGGGCCGGCGATGATGGTCGACTGGGTGAAGCCGCTGGAGCGGCGCAGCAGCGCATTCAGGCGCGCCTCCAGCTCTTCGAACTGGAACGGCTTGACCACGTAGTCGTCGGCACCGGCGGCCAGGCCTTCGACCTTGTCCTGCCAGTTGCCACGGGCGGTGAGAATCAGGATAGGAAATGTCTTGCCCTGGCTGCGCAGTTGGCGGATCAGGTCCAGCCCGCTCATGCCCGGCAGGCCCAGGTCGACGATGGCCAGGTCGTGATTGAACTGTTCGGCCTGGTACAGCGCCTCCTCGGCATTGGCCACCGCTTCGACCACATGCCCGCTTTCGCTCAGACGGCTGAACAGGTGATGCCGCAACAGGGCTTCATCCTCGACCACCAGCAGTTTCATACGCTCCTCCATAACCAGGCCCGGCCTGCTTGGCCGGGCATCTCGCTACATAACGGCAGAATAACAGCGAACCGGCCAGAGTGAAGGCCGGTTCGGGTATTGCGCGGGGGTTCAGAACAGGTAGTTGGCCGACAGGTAGGTTTGCGCGCTGCTTTTCAGGCGCAGGGCACCGAGCTTGTCGCCGTCGTGCTCGGACAGTTCGGTGGTGGCGTTGCTGCGCAGGTAGCGGTAGCCCAGTTCGACCGAAGCATTGCTGCTGACCTGTTGCAGTACGCCAGCCTGCAGGCCGTAGGCGTAGCCGGTGTCGGTGTCGCGGCTGTAGCCGGAGGATTCCTGGCTGAGCTTGGTCACGCCCAGGCTCGCACCGCCGAATGCCTTGGTGCTGCTACCCAGCGGATAGAACACGTCGTAGCTGCCCAGCAGGTTTTCCTGGCGCATTTTCAGGCCGCTGTGGTTGTTGGAGACGTTGTCGTAGGTGAGGTAGTAGCGGCCCTGGTCGTTCTGCTGACCAATGCGCGCACCCCAGGTGCCGTCCTTGCTGATGATGCCGTCGGTGTTGAGGTGGTCGGTGTTGCTGCTGAGCAGGCCGGACTTCTTGATCTTGTCGCTGGTCTGGCCGTAGGTGAGGCCGGCGAAGGTGGTGTCGGCAGCCTGTACCAGGGAGCTGGCACCCAGCATGGTGATGGCGATCAGTACGGTATTGAGGCTTTTCATGAGTGTGTACTCCAGAGTGATGCGCGGTGTTTGTGTGGGAGCTAGAGTAAGCAGGGCGCCCTGAACCGCCGCTGAATGCTGGCTGAACCCCGGCTGAACGAGCGGGCATCAACGGAAAAAAGGAGACTGACCATGCGTTACCTGCTCGCACTTGCCCTGATCGGCGCCACTGGCCTGGCCCAGGCCGTGGTGCAAACCCGCCAGATCGACTATCAGGACGCCGACGGCAAGCGCCTGGTGGGCTACTACGCCTATGACGACGCCGTGAAGGGCGAACGTCCCGGGGTGGTGGTGGTGCATGAATGGTGGGGGCTGAACGACTATGCCAAGCGCCGCGCCCGCGACCTGGCCGGGCTGGGCTACAGCGCGCTGGCCATCGACATGTATGGCGACGGCAAGAACACCGAGCACCCGGCCGATGCGCAGGCGTTCATGGCGGCGGCCCTGAAAGACCCGAAGACGGCGGCAACACGCTTCGATGCCGGGGTCGAGTTGCTGAAGATCCAACCGCAGACCAACCCCGACAAGATCGCCGCCATCGGCTACTGCTTCGGCGGCAAGGTGGTGCTGGACGCTGCGCGGCGCAGTGAGCCGCTGGCGGGGGTGGCGAGCTTTCACGGAGCGCTGGTGACGGCCACGCCGGCAACCAGCGGCAGTGTGAAGGCGCCGTTGCTGGTGGAGCATGGCGCCAGCGACAGCATGGTCACGCCCGAGCAGGTGGCTGCGTTCAGGAAGGAGATGGAGGCAGCCGGCGCCGACCTGAAGTTCGTGAGCATCCCGGGGGCCAAGCATGGCTTCACCAACCCGGATGCCGACCGCCTGAGCCACGGCGAGCACGGCGGGCCGGATATCGGCTATGACAAGGCCGCCGATGAAAGCTCGTGGGCAGACCTGCAGGTGTTCTTGAAGAAGGTGTTTGACTGAAGCCCGCTTGGCGGCAACGCTGGCTCCTGCGGCAGGCCGCGTGAACCTGTAGGTGCCAGCGTTGCTGGCGAAGGCTCGTGGGCCACGGCACAATAGCGCCCATGAATCGACTCCCGCACTGCTGCGCCCCGCTCCAGCACCACTGGCCCCTGCCCCACCCGGTCCCCGGTGCGGTGCTGGTCAGCTGCGCCTTCGACCCGGCCAACCTCGCCGCCGATGACTTCCGGCGCGCCGCCATCGAACCCACCCCCAGCCTGCAACGCTCGGTGGCCAAGCGCCAGGCCGAGTACCTGGCCGGCCGCGTGTGCGCCCGCGCCGCCCTGCAGCGCCTGGACGGGCGCGACTACCTGCCCGCCACCGGCGACGACCGCGCCCCCCTATGGCCGGCCGGCATCAGCGGCTCGATCACCCACGGCAAGGGCTGGGCGGCCGCCGTGGTGGCCCGCAGCAGCGACTGCCAGGGCCTGGGCCTGGACCAGGAAAACCTGCTGGAGGCCGAACGCGCCGAACGCCTGATGGGCGAAATCCTCACTGCCGATGAGCTGCAGCGCATGGACCGCAGCCAGCTGAGCCTGACCACCACGCTGACCTTCTCCCTCAAGGAAAGCCTGTTCAAGGCGCTGTACCCCATCGTGCGCAAGCGCTTCTATTTCGAGCACGCCGAACTGCTGGAGTGGTCCGCCGATGGCCACGCCCGCCTGCGCCTGCTCACCGACCTGTCGCCGCTGTGGTGCCACGGCCGGGAAATCCAGGGGCAGTTCAGCCTGCAGGGCGATCAGTTGCTGAGCCTGGTCAGCGTGTGAGCCGCAGGCTTACAGCGGGCACTGCGCGCAGCGCCCAACCCACTCGACCTTGTAGCTCAGGCAACAGGTGCGCCTGACCCGCCGCCCGTCAGGGGTGTAGCGCACCGCGCCGTACAGCGGGTTGCCGGGCGTATCCAGCAACCGCTGGACCTCGGGCCGCTCACCTGCAATCTGCTCCAGGCAGTCACCGGCATTGCCCCACAACACCGCCGCCGGCACGCTGCCCAGCACGACCAGTTGCTCGACGATGGCTGGCAGGTGCCGTTCCAGTACCGCCACCACACCGCCCACCGCCGCGGACGTCGACAGGTCGGTTGGCAGGCCGCGCCCATCCAGCGTCACCGCCAGCGCCTGAACCTGCAACGGGGCGCGCCCGACCAGGGCCGCACGCCACAGCACGGCGAAGTAGTACTTGGACCATTGCGACACCAGCACCGGCCGTTGCGCCGGCATCAGCTCGGGGCCGTACAGCCCCAGCAGCAGGGCATCGAAGGCGTCGGGGCGCAACAGCTCAGCGAGCCTCAAGGCCGTCCTCCTGCGCCTGCTCCGCGTCATGCGCGCGTGGCCAGCTCAGGCTGAAGCAGGCACCACCCAGGCGCTCGCTCTTGCCGATCAGGGCGCGCCCGGCATGCCAGTAGATGATCCGCCGCACGATCGACAAGCCCAGCCCGTGCCCGCCGGAGGCGCGGGTACGGCTGTCGTCCAGGCGGGTAAAGGGCGTGAAGATGCGCGACCAGGCGCTTTGCGGCACCCCCGGCCCATCGTCCTCGACGTCGATGCGACAGCGCTGGGCGCCCAGTTGATAGCTCAGGCTGACCTGCGACTCGGCGTGGCGCATCGCATTGCTCACCAGGTTCTGCAGGGCGCGGTGCAGGTAGCGCGGCTCGGCCTCGACCCACGCCCCCTGCTCGCCGCCCTGGCACGGCCCGCGCAGCACCCGCACCTCGCGGCGCAGCGGCGCCAGTTCGGCAATCACCTGGTCGAGCAAGGCGTCCAGGTCGATACGCTGGAAGTTCAGGGCCGGCGCCCCTTGCTCAAGACGTGCGTAGGTGAGCATCTCGTCGACCAGCCGGTCGAGGTCCTGAATGTCGTTGTCCATGCCCAGCAGGTATTTCTCGCGGGCGTGCTCGCTGCTGGCGTTCTCGACCATCTCCAGGCCAAAGCGCAGGCGCGCCACCGGGGTGCGCAGCTCATGGGACACCGCCCGCACCAGTTCGCGCTGCATGTTCAGCGATTGCTGCAGGTGCCCGGCCATATGGTTGAACGCCGCGGCCAGGCGCCCCACCGAGTCGGCGTCGTCCGCTGCCACGCGCACGTCCAGGCTACCCTGGGCAATCTGCGTGGCCGCCGCCTCCAGGCCCGACAGACGCCGCTCCAGCTGGCGCACCAGCAGGTACACGATCAGGCCGATCAGGCACAGCCCCAGCGCCGCGATCACCAGCAGCATCTGCGGTGGATACGGGTTCATCTGATACAGCGGCCCGATCTCCAGCACCCAGGGCGTGGCCACCATGCCGGCGAACACGCGGATCGAGTTGCCGTCCTTGCCCAGCGCCATCACGGTGTCGCCTTCGTCGACGCGACGGCGCTGGTCGCCGTCCATGTCGGTCTGGTCGAGGCTGAGCAGGCGCAGGTCGAAGCCGAACCCCTTGCTCTGCTTGAGTTCGGCCAGGCGCTGCGGCTGCTCGCCCACCGGGTAGCGCACCAGTTCGTCGGCCAGCAGGTAGATGGTGGCGCGGGCCAGTTGCTCGCTGATCTGCTGCACCTCGCCGGTCAGCAACAGGTTCTGCCCGCGCACCTGGCGCAGCACCCGCGCCGCATGGGGGCCGGTGCGCTGCACCAGCACATGCCCGCGTTGCAGGCGGGTGCGCTGGCTACCGTCGAGGGCGGCCTGATCGATCGAGGCGAGGGCCAGCGGAATGCCCAGCAGGCGCCCCCATATCGCCAGCGCCCGGGTACGCTCCACATCGCTCATGGGGGCCAGGTTGTCGGCCATCAGGGTAAAGGTGCCGTGGGCCAGGCGCTCGCGGTACTGCTCGGCACGCACCTCGTTGAGCAGGTGCAGGCTGAGCGCGCCCAGCAACGCCACCAGCACCAGGGCGGCCAGCATGCCGCCGTAGATGCGCAGGAAGATCGAGTTCATTCAACCAGGCCCAGCGCCTGGGCAGCCTCGCCCACGAACAGGTAGCCTTTGCTGCGCACCGTCTTGATCATGCGCGGGTGGTCGGGGTCGTCGCCTATCTTGGGGCGGATGCGCGAAATGCGCACATCAATGGAGCGGTCCTGGCCGTCATAGCCCACCCCGCGCAGGGAGGTAAAGATCTCTTCGCGGGACAGGATGCGCCCCGCGTTGCTCACCAGCAGCCACAGCAGGTCGAACTCGGCAGCGGTCAGCTCGATGCCGTTGTCGCCAAGCCAGGCTTCGCGCAGGGTGTTGTCCACCCGCAGCGGGCCGAACTGCAGGCTCTGGCGCTCGCCCGTGGTGGCCGGCACCTCGGTGCGGCGCAGCAAGGCGTTGATCCGCGCCAGCAACAGGCGCGGGCGCACCGGCTTGCACACGTAATCGTCGGCGCCCAGGTCCAGGCCCTGCACCTGGTCCAGGTCCTCGCTGCGCGCGGTGAGCATCAGGATGACCCCGTTGTACTGCGTGCGCACCTTGCGGCAGATGCTCAGGCCGTCCTCGCCGGGCAGCATCAGGTCGAGGATCACCAGGTCTGGCTGCTCGGCCACGATGCGCGCCGCCGCCTTCGCCCCATCGCCCTCCACCGCCACGTCGAAGCCATTGGCTTGCAGGTAGTCACGGGTCAGCTCGGCTAGACGCTCGTCATCCTCGACGATCAACACCTGACTGTTGGGCTGCTGCACGGATCACCTCGGCTGGGCTTTTTATTGTTGGAGTGAAGCCCTTCAATAAAGGGCAACATTGGCCCGCGATACTACCACTGCCGGGCGCCGGAAAAAGCCGCGCCAAAGTCGCTGGACAAGTGCGCTTTTTGTGATAGGGTTCGCGCCCTCAAAAATGCCCCTGCGACGCTTTGCCCGGGCAAAAAAAGAGTGACGAGCGGTGGAATGGCGGTGGGACGCGGCCTACAAGGCTTTGCCCATAATCACGCACAATCTACCCACACGTTATCCACAGGCCACTGCCTTGCAATACCCCCGATACCGCATTATCTTGTATCCCCAGCGCGACAAAACACTACATGTTGGGTTTTGAACAAAAATCCAAGCACAAGTGGAGCAGAGAACTCAAGCCTTCAGAGGCGCTTTTTTTGCTTGAACTTTGATTGAAATTCGCAGCCAAACCGCTCCTGCGGAAGGCGACCGGTGCAAGCCCGCGACGGGCCTTGTTTCGGGTACGGGTGTTGCAAGTGCAACCCCGTCAGCAACAGTTTTTGGGCCGTGGCCCAGAACCTTTGACTTCGGCCAGGGAGCGGCAAGCGATTGCCCCTTTTTTTCCTGATCTGTCCCGAAGTCGGTAGACCCTGCCCGGCCAGGCGCGCATGCGCCGGTGGGCAAGTTGGCGAGCTTTCGGACGGAACGGTAGGTGCCCAAAAGGCATCTGAACAAACATAGAGAACGTGGAGACACCCATGCAAACCGACACAACTCGCGAGAACCCGCAGGCGCTGGCGCCGCAGGCCGCTGATTCGAACCAGGATCTGGCTGCCACCGCCCCCGGCCAACTGCGCGTGATCAAGCGTAACGGCACTGTCGTCGCCTACACCGACGACAAGATCACCGTGGCCATCACCAAAGCGTTCCTCGCAGTTGAAGGCGGCACCGCTGCCGCCTCGTCGCGCATCCACGACACCGTCGCCCGCCTGACCGAGCAGGTCACCGCCACCTTCAAGCGTCGCATGCCTTCGGGCGGCACCATCCATATCGAAGAGATCCAGGACCAGGTCGAACTGGCCCTGATGCGTGCCGGCGAGCAGAAAGTCGCCCGTGACTACGTGATCTACCGTGACCAGCGTGCCAAGGAGCGTGCCACCCGCACTCCGGCCGACGCCTCGGTACAGCCGCACCCGAGCATCCGCATCAGCCTGGCCGACGGCAGCTTCGCGCCGCTGGACATGAACCGCCTGAACACCATCATCACCGAGGCCTGCGAAGGCCTGGCCGAAGTCGATGGCGAGCTGATCCAGCGCGAAACCCTGAAGAACCTATACGACGGCGTGGCCATCAAGGACGTCAACACCGCCTTGGTGATGACCGCCCGTACCCTGGTAGAGCGCGAGCCGAACTACTCGTTCGTCACCGCCCGCCTGCTGATGGACACCCTGCGTGCCGAAGGCCTGAGCTTCCTCGAAGTGGCCGACAGCGCCACCCACCACGAAATGGCCGAGCTGTACGCCAAGGCGCTGCCTGCCTACGTGGCCAAGGGCGTGCAGTTCGAACTGCTCAACCCTGCCCTGGCCGACTTCGACCTGGAGCGTCTGGGCAAGGCCATCAACCACGAGCGCGACCAGCAATTCACCTACCTGGGCCTGCAGACCCTCTACGACCGCTACTTCATCCACAAGGATGGCGTGCGCTTCGAGCTGCCACAGGTATTCTTCATGCGCGTGGCCATGGGCCTGGCGCTGGAAGAGAAAGACAAGGAAGCCCGTGCGATCGAGTTCTACAACCTGTTGTCGTCGTTCGACTACATGGCCTCGACCCCGACCCTGTTCAACGCCGGCACCCTGCGTCCGCAGCTGTCGAGCTGCTACCTGACCACCGTGCCGGACGACCTGTCGGGCATCTACCACGCGATCCACGACAACGCCATGCTGTCGAAATTCGCCGGTGGCCTGGGCAACGACTGGACCCCTGTGCGTGCACTGGGCTCCTACATCAAGGGCACCAACGGCAAGTCCCAGGGCGTCGTGCCCTTCCTCAAGGTGGTCAACGACACCGCTGTTGCGGTCAACCAGGGCGGCAAGCGCAAGGGCGCGGTCTGTGCCTACCTGGAAACCTGGCACCTGGATATCGAAGAATTCATCGAGCTGCGCAAGAACACCGGTGATGACCGTCGTCGTACCCACGACATGAACACCGCCAACTGGATCCCCGACCTGTTCATGAAGCGTGTCTTCGATGACGGCAAGTGGACCCTGTTCTCGCCAAGCGAAGTACCAGACCTGCACGACCTGACCGGCAAGGCCTTCGAAGAGCGCTACGAGTACTACGAAGCCCTGACCGAGTACAACAAGATCAAGGTGTTCAAGACCGTCCAGGCCAAAGACCTGTGGCGCAAGATGCTGTCGATGCTGTTCGAGACCGGCCACCCGTGGCTGACCTTCAAGGACCCGTGCAACCTGCGTTCGCCGCAGCAGCACGTGGGCGTGGTCCACAGCTCGAACCTGTGCACCGAGATCACCCTGAACACCAACAAGGACGAGATCGCGGTCTGCAACCTGGGCTCGATCAACCTGCCGAACCACATCGTCGACGGCAAGCTGGACACCGCCAAGCTGCAGCGCACCGTGAACACTGCCGTGCGCATGCTCGACAACGTGATCGACATCAACTACTACTCCGTGCCGCAGGCGCGCAACTCGAACCTCAAGCACCGCCCTGTGGGCCTGGGCATCATGGGCTTCCAGGACGCGCTGTACCTACAGCACATCCCGTACGGTTCGGACGCTGCGGTCGAGTTCGCCGACAAGTCGATGGAAGCGGTCAGCTACTACGCGATCCAGGCCTCCTGCGACCTGGCCGATGAGCGTGGCGCCTACGAGACGTTCCAGGGCTCGCTGTGGTCCAAGGGCATCCTGCCGCTGGACTCGCAACAGATCCTGATCGAGCAACGTGGCCAGCAGTACATCGATGTCGACCTGAACGAGAGCCTGGACTGGGCACCGGTGCGTGCCCGTGTGCAGAAAGGCATTCGCAACTCGAACATCATGGCCATCGCACCGACCGCGACCATCGCCAACATCACCGGCGTTTCGCAGTCGATCGAGCCGACCTACCAGAACCTGTACGTGAAATCGAACCTGTCGGGCGAGTTCACCGTGATCAACCCGTACCTGGTCCACGACCTGAAGGCCCGCGGCCTGTGGGACTCGGTCATGATCAACGACCTGAAGTACTACGATGGTTCGGTGCAGCAGATCGAGCGCATTCCGCAGGAGCTCAAGGACCTGTACGCCACCGCGTTCGAAGTCGAGACCAAATGGATCGTCGATGCAGCCAGCCGTCGCCAGAAGTGGATCGACCAGGCCCAGTCGCTGAACCTGTACATTGCCGGCGCTTCGGGCAAGAAGCTGGACGTGACCTACCGCATGGCCTGGTACCGTGGCCTGAAAACCACCTACTACCTCCGTGCCCTGGCCGCCACCAGCACCGAGAAATCGACCATCAGCACCGGCAAGCTCAACGCCGTGTCCAGCGGTGGTGACAGCGCCCCGGTCCAGGCGGCAGCGCCAGCCGGCCCTGCCCCGGTGCCAAAAGCCTGCGCGATCGACGAGCCAGACTGCGAAGCCTGCCAGTAAGGCCTGAAGGCGCCGCTTGCAAGCGGCGCCTTGCGCCTACCCTGTAGGCGCTGGCCTTGCCAGCGAAGAGGTCGGCACAACCACCGGCCTCTATCGCCGAACACCCAGGTGCGGGTCACCCCGCCCTCCCCGAGGGGCTGCGCCCCCGGAAGCATTCCAAGATTTTGCGTGCACACCTTAACCGCGAGCAGCGCAACCCTAGATCCAACCGGCCATACTCTTTCATGGCCCTCAAGCAGGAGACCCATCATGCTGAGCTGGGACGAATTCGAAAACGAAGACGGCGAAGTCGCCGCCAAAGGTCAAACCGCCTCTCAGGTGGCTGAAGCGGGCATCGACAAGCTCGACAGCGCTGGCGGTGTGGCCGCGCAGGAAGCCCGTGCAGTGACCGCCGCCGACTCCGACGCGGTCAAGCGCGCCAAGGCGGCCCTGGACGATCTCGACATCGCCGAAGGCCTGGCCGAGCTGGAAGGCTCTGCTGCCCGTGTAGCGGTCGACGAGAAGCGCATGATCAACTGCCGCGCCGACCTAAACCAGCTGGTACCGTTCAAGTACGACTGGGCCTGGCAGAAGTACCTGGATGGCTGTGCCAACCACTGGATGCCGCAAGAGGTCAACATGACCGCGGACATCGCCCTGTGGAAGACCCCCGAAGGCCTGACCGACGACGAGCGTCGCATCGTCATGCGCAACCTGGGCTTCTTCTCCACCGCCGACTCGCTGGTTGCCAACAACCTGGCACTGGCCGTGTACCGCTTGATCACCAACCCCGAGTGCCGCCAGTACATCCTGCGCCAGGCGTTCGAAGAGGCGATCCACACCCACGCGTACCAGTACTGCATCGAATCGCTGGGCATGGATGAAGGCGAGATCTTCAACATGTACCACGAGATCCCTTCGGTCGCGAAAAAGGCCGCCTGGGGCCTGCGCTACACCCGTGCCATCTCGGACCCGGAGTTCGACACCGGCACCGTCGAGACCGACAAGGAGCTGCTGCGCAACCTGATCGCCTACTACTGCGTACTCGAAGGCATCTTCTTCTACTGCGGCTTCACCCAGATCCTGTCGATGGGTCGTCGCAACAAGATGACCGGCGTTGCCGAGCAGTTCCAGTACATCCTGCGTGACGAGTCGATGCACCTGAACTTCGGTATCGACGTGATCAACCAGATCAAGATCGAAAACCCGCACCTGTGGGATGCCGAGATGAAGGAAGAGGCCTCGCAGATGATCCTGCAGGGTACTCAGCTGGAAATCGAATACGCACGGGACACCATGCCACGCGGCGTGCTGGGCATGAACGCGGCGATGATGGAGGACTACCTCAAGTTCATCGCCAACCGTCGCCTGTCGCAGATCGGCCTGAAGGAAGAGTACCCAGGTACCACCAACCCGTTCCCATGGATGAGCGAAATCATGGACTTGAAGAAAGAGAAGAACTTCTTCGAGACGCGGGTTATCGAGTATCAGACTGGCGGCGCGTTGAGCTGGGATTGATTTCCCGCGCGTGGATGCTGCAAAAAGAGGCTGCCGCAAGGCAGCCTTTTTTGTGCCTGGCTTTTTTCAGAGGTGGTGAGCGGATATCGGAAACTGATCTAAAGACTGCCAGACCATTCTTTCAGTAATTCCGGAATTGCCCCTCAAGTCTCATCATTGACTGCCTTTTCGCATACCCGTAAGTTTGTTTTCACGTCTAAGAAGCGTATGCAGCGGCGAACCGTTCCCGATAGAAGCGGCTCTACCCATGATGCTGGAACCCGACGATGCCCCATCACAAGGCTACGCTTTTTCTACGCCACAACCGCCCTCTCCACGCCCTCTGGCTCGAATCCCAAGCCTGGTTCAGCGCACGCGAACTTGGCCGACTGATCGGCCGTTATCTCGACGAGCAGATCATTCGCAGGCTCGATGCGGATCAGCATCGCACCGTCATGCTTTTGCGATACGGCGAGTACCGGAACACCGTGATGATCAGTGAGTCGGGCGCGTACACCGTATTGGCACACCACTACATTCCAGAGAATCGCAGCCTGCGACGTTGGCTGACCTATGAGGTGATTGCTGTGATGCGTGACGCACAAGGTCCAACACAGCACGATGCTCCGCAGACCAGCCTGATGACCTGGACCGGGCGGTCGTTGTGCTTGCTGCATTGGCAGAGCGAACCGTGGATACGGTTGCGGGATATGCCGGAGGTGCTTGGTAAGTCATCGATTCATACACCCTCGACTAATGCCAAACTTGCACAACCTTGGAGACAAGCCGCTGCTCGGCTGTTCAGAGGGTGATCCGCGCGCTGGCGTTGTAGCGAGCGAAGCGGATTATGCCTATACAACCAATGAGTGCAGCGTCAGACCGATGCATGTCAGACCTCACTCCGAAAAACCGGACCTGGGCCAGGATTTGTCTACATCAAACTTGGCGCGTGCAACTCCATTGGCGTTTTTGATGGAGTTCAGTGGACATGCTGCATATCCGCCGCCTAGTTAAATGCGCAGTTGCCGAGTAGTTAATATCGCTGCGCCTACCAGCGTCTGGCGCCGTGGCTCCATGTTCCAGGCTGCTTTGCAGCCCTTCGCCGGCAAGGCCGGCTCCTACAGGGTCACGCTGGAACCCGGTAGGAGCCAGCCTTGCTGGCGAAGAGGCCAGCAGACCTTGCGCACTACTACAGTTGATCCGGCAAAAACTGCGGCACCCTGGCCTTCAACAGTTCAACCAACTCCGGCGCCATGAACCCATAGTCGTCCGGGATGCCCAGGCAAACGATGCGCTTGTCGCCCAGCACCGAGCGGAATCGCGCCGACAGTTTCTTGCGGTGCGCCTGTTCCATCACGATCACCAGGTCTGCCCACGCCAGCAACTCGTTGCCCACCGGCACGTCCGCATCATTGCCCACACCGGCAGAGGCCGTCTCCACCCCCGGCCAGTCGGCAAACACCTGTTCAGCCGTGGGGCTGCGCAAGCGGTTCTGAGTACACACGAACAGTACATGCAGTGTCATTGATTACCTGGAATTACAAAAAGATTAGGGTTGGCAGACAGCCCATCGCGGGGCAAGCCCGCTCCCACAGGAGGGCGCAAACACTTTGTGGGAGCGGGCTTGACCCGCGATGGCGTTGGCAAATCAGAGGGTCGTGCGATGGCTACCCGCGCTGCGAATCGAAAAACCGATACAACGCCCGCAAACCGATCACGACGGCCTCGACCGAAGCCGCATGCTCCTGCGGCTGCAACGCCTCGATTTTTTCGATGTTCTCGTCCAGCCCATGCAGCGCAATCGCCTCCAGGTGCCGCACCTGCACCGGCGGCAGCGCCGGCCAGCGCGCTACCTGCACACCCCGCAAATAGCCGAAGCACCACTCCTCGACCACCACCTGCGGATCAGGCTCGGACTCGTCTTCGAGAAACAACGGCTCGAAGGCATCACACGCCTCACTGAGCTCGCCCGCCACGTTGTTCATGTAGCGCATCAACAACGCCGAAAACGCCTCGGCCTCGGCCGGCTTCTTGAACCGCGGCGCTCTGCCACCGGTCACTTCGGGCAGCCATTCGTTGGGCGTCAACAACACGGGCGAACTGGCCAGCGCCACCAGAAAGCCATCCAGCTCCGAGAGCGTGAGGATGGCTTCATCGTTACCGTACTTGAGCAGAAAACCATCAAGACGGGTCATTTCCTTATCGTTCAAAGGCTGTACAAAAGCTGTCATGGCATAGCCTCAAGGCGGGATCCTGCCGTAACACTACATCACCCCGCCCTTCAGCGCTTACCCGGCGCCCGTCAGCCACCCCACAAATGGCAGGATCATCAGCGTGCAGGCAGCCATCGACAGCACGTTGCCAATGTACCCATGCAGATGGCTGGGCAGGCGCTGGCTGATTGCGACCGCCAATGGCGGTGCCATCACCGCGCCCAGGCCGGCACTGAGCACCACCACCTCCCACGTGCCACCCAATGTCAGCACCGCCGCCGGCACCACGGAAACGATCGGGATGTAGGTCGGGTACCACCCCCTCTGCATCCATTGCCTGCGCCACAACAGCACGCCGATCAGCGACGCCAGCGCCTGCCCGCCCACCATCTCCAGCACCAGCTGCGAGCCGTAGGCCGGCCCGGCCGGCGACAGCAGGTAGGCCGCCAGCACGCCGAGCAACAAGCCCAGGCTGGCCAGCTCATTGCCGAAGAACGGCGCCTCGCTGAAGTCGGCCAGCACCCGTCGCAGCGTCCAGCCAACGCCGTAGTGCGGTGTCGCTCTCTCGACGACCGGTGCCGGTGGCGGCGCATCGACAGGCGGCGTCGAGCGCACCAGGCCTGCAAACCGCCGGCACAGCATGAACGCCAGCACGCTCGCAACGGCCATGCCGCCAACATTGCCGATCACCACCGGCAAGCCCAATGGGTAGCACAGGTAATTGACCAGCAGCAGGCTTGCTGGCGTCACCAGCAGTGCCCCCAGCAACGCGCCATTGATCGCGACCTTCCAGCCGCCGCCGAACAGCAGCACCATCGCCGCCGGCAACAAGACGAACGCGACGAAGGTGGGTTGCCAGGTGCTGGCGCTGAGCGTCCAGCCCCACAGCACATGGCTGAACACCAGCCCCAGCAGCGAGCTGGTCACCAGCCAGGGCCACAACCCGGTGCCATAGCAGATCGCAAAGCCCTGCCATGCCCGGCCCGTGCGGTGCGCCCAATGGGCCAGCGCGGCGCCCAGCAGCAACCCGATCGCCGGCAGCTCATGCTTGTAGAACGCTACCTCGCTGATATCGCCGACGATCCAGCGCAACCGCGCCAGCGGCTCGTGCAGGTTGGCGACCATGTGCGCGTAGTCGGGCCATACCCCGACCCAGGATGCCGCACGCCCGCTGATGACCTCGATGAACACCCCGGTGCCCAGCGACACGCACACGCACATCAGCAGCAAAGGCAGAAAGCCTGCCTCCACCTTGTCGATTGACTTGTCCATGGCGACTCCTCAGCGCGGCAGCGCTGGATGCTGGTCATAACCCAGCATCGCGCCATAGCAATCGGTGCGACGGTCCCGTGGCAGGTCATTCAGGCTGTTCCAGACCGGCGCGCTGCGTGCAGTGCTGAGGTCGACATCGGCATACAGGATGCACTCGTCCTCGGCGCCCCCCACCTTGCCCAACGGCCAGCCATTGGTGCCCGCGATCAGCGAACACCCCAGAAAACGCCCGCCACGCTCGCTGCCGATGCGGTTGGCGGCGGCAATGTAGACATTGTTGACGTGGGCCGCAGTGATGGTGAGGTACGATGCCATGCACCTGCCGCTGGCATCGAACAACGGGGGCGGTGTCCACACCCAGTTGTTCAGGCTGCAGATGATGTCTGCACCCTGCAACGCAAGCAGGCGTGGCACCTCGGGAAACCATACGTCCCAGCAGATCATCAGGCCGATCCGGCCGATCGGGGTTTCAAACACCGGAAAGCCCAGATCACCGGGGCTGAACCAGAGCTTTTCCTGGTTCCACAGGTGTGCCTTGCGGTAATGCCCCAGCAGGCCGTCGGGGCCGAACAGCACCGCGCTGTCATACAGCTTGAGGCCATCGCGCTCGGCAAATCCTGCCACCAGGTACACCTGATGCTCCCGGGCGAAGGCGCGCCAGGTCTTGATACTGGGACCTTCATCGAGGGTTTCGGCATGCGCATAGGCTTCTGCTCGGGTCTCGAAGGTGTAGCCGGTGTTGGCAAGCTCGGGCAGCACGATCAGGTTGGCGCCGTCATGCACCGCCTCTTCGGCGAGCTGCAGACCTTTGCACAAATTGTTGTCGCACTGGTCCAGCCCGACCTGCGGGTCGAACTGAATCACGGCAATACGCACGGGGCTGACCGGGACAGAGGGTGCAGGCATGGGAGTGTCCTTTTTGTTGTTCGAGTTGTCGTTTGGAGGCTTTCCAGTGGACAAAACAACCCTCAAGAGGGACAAGTCGGCCCCTTCCGACAATGCTGCAAGGCCGCTCTTCGCCTGTAGGAAAGGCCTACCAGAACGCCTGGGGCTGAATGCGATAGTGCGGATAGACCGCCATGCTGAAACCGCCGTTGAACAGTGCCCCGGTGTCGTTGCACAGGTTGATCACGGCGTCGATCGCGGTACGCAGGCAGGGCTCGGTCCAGCCTGCATCCACCGAGAACGACTCGCCTGCCAGGTACAACCCGCTGTGACGGGCATGCTCACGGCTGTATCGCATCAGGCTCAGCGCATCGTAGTAGGTGCCGGCCCGGTAGAGCCTGGCGCAGCCCAGGGCATTGCGGTCGGTGACCCAACGCTGCACCCGCGCATTGCGGGTATCGACATACGGCGATAGCGGTGCCTGCACATTGCTGCACCGCAACAGGATCCGGTCCAGCTCCTGCACGCACTTTTCCACCAGTTGCTCATCGCTGAACGCGGCCAGCTTGGTCGCGTCGTCCTCCCAGGTGTAGCTGAGCAGGATGCAGTCGCTGGCATAGCGGTCGTTGTAGCGATAGGCATAAACATCGTGGATGAATCGCCCCGGGTTTCGTAGACACCTCTTTGCCTTAAACTGAGGCCAATTAGGAGGTGCCATGAGCAACCCGCGTTACCCCGAAGAATTCAAAATCCAAGCAGTCAATCAAGTGACCGAAAAGAA